>JBHHXL010000203.1:0-8386 GCA_046757065.1 Anaerolineae bacterium | reverse complement strand
CTTCAGTTGACCAGGATATGAACCATAGTCTGAACAACTTCAGACTATGGTCTGAAGAATTTACGACCTGCGGACATTGCCAAACCTATGCAATGTATCAGATAATATTAGCAGTAGCCCAGAAGTTGTCAACCCCACATATTCGCCCTAGTTGTAAAGGAGGATTATGACATGTCTAAAAAATATTTGATACCCGGCATCCTGCTGGTTCTGGCCGGTTTGTTGCTAGCCGCTCAATGTGGAACCGGCGGTAGCGCCAGCCTTGCGCCAAGCGAAGTGACCTTCGATGTCAGCGTCATTGAGATCAAGGGCGCTACCGACGGCATTGCCGCGCCCGATGTGAACCCCCGTGACCTGTCCGACGGCTATCGCTTCAAGCCGCCCGGAGAATACGACCCCGACAACCCGGCCAAGTGGCAGGTGTCCACCTATATGTTCAGCCCGGCAGCCCTGACGGTTTCTCAAGGCGATAAAGTTACCTTACGGACCTTCATCGTCAACGGCGACGAGCACACCGTCTGGCTCGAAGCGCCGGATGGCTCCACTGCCGTCGGCGAGATGAACATGAACCGTGGCCGGGAATACAATTTCACCTTTACCGCCAGCCAGGCCGGCTACTACACCCTGCACTGCGATGAGCACGACCCAACTATGAGTGCCACCATCCTGGTGCTGCCCACCGGGTAACAGGCCTGGCGTCAACTGCCAGTGTGAAGAGAGACAGCCTCCCCGGATCGGAGGCTGTCTCGCATCGGAGGCGTGATCTTGCGTATCCAACCGCGGCCTGTTCCCTGTCTCTTGGCGATTGTCGTGATTTTGGCCCTGCTGGCTTGTGGTGAATATCCCGGAGTCGCCCGGCAACTTGCTGGCGACTCCACTATAGCAAGCTCTAGCCTGCCGCCGGCTGGCGGGCCTGAGGTCGGCTCCGGAACGGCCACGGGCAACCAGGTCGTGAGCGGGAGGACTGTTCAGCTCGAGCTGAAAGACTTCGAAATCGTTCCTGCGGACGTGACCGTATCGGCCGGAGAAGTCACTTTCACCCTGGTCAACGGCGGCCGCTACACCCACGACTTCCGCGTTGAAGGCCAGGGTTTGAATGAAAAATCGCCCCGCATCTCGGCCGGACGCACGGGCGAGTGGGCCATCACCCTGGCCCCCGGCGTCTATCGCATCTCCTGCCCCATCAGCAATCACGCCGACCGGGGCATGGTCGGCACGCTCACGGTGGTTCCATAATGGCCCTTGACATTCCGCCTTTTGGCGCCCGTACTGTCCTGTGGATTGCCGCGCAACTCCATTTATTCTTTGCTGCCTTCATCCTCGGCGCGCCGATCTTCATTGTGATCAGTGAATACCTGGGCTTTCGGCTGGGCGACGAACGCTACGAGCGCTTAGCCCGCGAGACGATGAAGGCGGTCGGCATCGCCTACAGTTTCACCGCCATTTTTGGGGTGATGTTTGCCTTCGTGCTCATGGGGCCGTTCCAAGCCAGCACCAACTATCTGATGCAGCGCTTCTTCCCGGCTTTCGGGGCCTATGGCCTGCTTATTCTGCTCGAGAGCGCGGTGATGTACGCCTACTGGTACTCGTGGGAAGCGATGGCCAAGAAGTGGCACATTGCCCTGGGCGTGCTGCTCAACGTGGTGGGTACGGTCCTGATGCTGCTGATGAACGCCGTGGCGGCTTACATGCTTACCCCGCCCCCATCGCCTGACACGGCCAGCCTGTGGCAGTTGATCAACAATCCCAGTTGGAGCGGTCTGAACCTGCACCGCTTTATCGGCAACCTGACCTTTGGCGGCTTCATGGTCGCCTTGTTTGCAGCTTTTATGTTTCTGACCGCTAAAGACGACGAAGACCGGGCTTTCTACGACTGGATGGGCTACATCGGCAACTTCATCGGCACCGGCACGATGTTGGTCATTCCGGTCGCCGGCTACATTTACGCCAGGGAACTCTTCCATTACGATGCCTCGATCAGCACCCTGCTGATGGCCGATAAGTTGTCGTGGTTCTTCGAGGTGCAGGGGGTGCTGGTTGGGCTGCTGTTTCTGGGCGCGAATTACTATATGTGGCTGAGCATCCAGCGCATCGAGGGCGGGCTGCGCTTTGCCCCGTACATGAAGGCCACTTTCGCCGTGATCATCGGGGGCCTGGCCATCTGGATCACCCCCCAGGCTTTTTTGCCCGACTTAAGCACCTCTCCCTCGGGCAACCTGGGCATCACCGAGCTGGCCATCCCCTCCAACCTGGCCTTCCTGGGGCTGATGATGGCTAAGGCGCTGGCCGTGACCGCCATCGTCATCTTGACCTTCGTCACCTATCTCATCTACCGCCGGGCGCTGGCCACCGGGCGCATCGTCTGGGGCCGAATCGACGTCCGGGCGCAGTACACCCTGATTTTCCTGCCCGCGGTGGCCGTGTATACGATGGGCCTGATGGGCGCTATTCGGGAACTGGCTCGCGGGGGCGATTTCGTCTTCCGCGTCGCCGCCGATCCCAGCCCCTACTGGTACATCCCGCCGCTGGCTTACACCTCGCAGGTAACCGGGGGCGTCACGCTTATCTTCTTCCTCCTGATGACCTTTATCTTCTGGTTGGGTTTCAAAGTGGGCAAGCAGGGAGCGGGGTAGCCTATGTCTGTTCCATCGTCCGCCGAAGTTCGGGGCCTGGACCGGCCAGGCAAATTGATTGCTCGTCTGAAATGGCCGTTCATTATCGTCGCCGCAGTCATCGTCCTGGTCTGGTTGATCCCGACTCTGCTGCCGCCGGACTCCGGCTGGCGGCTGGGTCTTCCCTTCCGGGTCTTCTACACGGCCATCACGGTTCTGGGCGGTCTGTTCTTCCTGCTGCTGGAGGCCCCTGCACCCCGTCAACCCGGCTCGGGCCTGGCCGTGTTTGTCCGCATCAGCCTTGTCTACCTGGCTACCGTCGGGTTCCTGGTCGGGATTGGGATGATCTTTCCCCAATTTGCGATCCCGGCTGAACAAGTTGCCGTCGCCGAAACGCCGGCCGACCGCGGCCAGGCATTGTTCTTCGACTCGGCCACCACCTGCATTCTCTGCCATTCGGTCGAAGGTCAGGGGGGCACACGCGGCCCGGACCTTTCGGGCGTCGCCAGCCGGGCCGGAACGCGCGTCGAGGGCTTGACCGCTGAGGAGTACATCCGCCAGTCCATCCTCGAGCCAACGGCCTTCGTGGTCGAGGGCTACGATCCGATTATGCCGCCCAGTTTGATCAATGTGATCGGCGAGGAGAACTTTGACGACCTGGTGGCCTTTTTGTTGACGCTTGAATAGCCAGCCCTCTTGTAGGACAACCTGTCAGGTTGTCCTGTCGGGTTTTCGCAGAGGATGACGATGACAGACTCACCGTTACAGCTGGAGTCCCCCGGCCTTGAAGCGGATTTTCATTGGCCGCAGATATGGTTGGGTTTCGGTCTCAGCCTGGCCGTGACCCTGGCCGCCGGCCTGCCGTTGATGCTCGTGTTTGGCAACGCCTGGTGGCTGGCCTGGATCGGGGTCGCGGCTTTGTTCGTCAGCGGGATCGTGGTTGCCCGCCTGGCCGGAACGGGCGAGCCGCTTAATGGCGCAATGATCGCCCTGCTGTATTTTGCCACCGTTGCCGCCGTCTATCTGGTGGGACAGGCCCTCGAATTGCTGCCCGACCCGCTGCCGGGTTTGCCAGCGGACGACTCGACCTATTTCTTCGTCTGGCCCCTGGCCCAGATTGTGGCCGGGACGCTGGGCTCATTCGTCGGCGGCCTCAGCCGCAGGTTTCGCGCGAAGTAAGTCAGGAGTGATGGCTATGTATCAGGCGGACGTCAAACAGCCAGGGCTGACCGGGGTTTCCCAGACCGGCTTCGAGGCCAACGCTCACGAGCTTCCGCCGGCTTTCATTGAATGGCAGATGTCCGCCCGGCGCGAAGCATACGCTCGCATTGCCGGGGGCAAGCATCCGACCCGTTTCGGCGCGCACCTGCCCGTCGCCGTCACGCTAAACCGCGAGGGCGAGTTTCCCATCCATACTGCCACCAAGGGCACCGGATTCATCCCCCGCGCCGGATACCTGGAGCGCTACATCGCCCTGTTTGATGACTGCCTGGCCCGCTGCCAGGGGCGACCGTGGAAAGAGACCCTCAGCGAGCGCGTCGCCGTTGCCCGCCGCTTCTACGAGCATCCGGACCACATCGACTTCCGCTGCCTGGGATTATTGGAGATCTTTCAGGGCCAGACCTATCGCAACCTGCTGGCAAATCCCTGCCTCAGCCTGCACTACACCGGCGACGGCCCCGAATACCCCAGCTTCCAGGTCAACGCCCTGGCCGAGGTCGTCGGCCCGGAGGACAAACGCTTCCAATTCATCTATCTGGCGCGCCAGCTTTTTGAACACGATCGCTTCCACATTCACCAGCCGAACTACCCGTTCGGCTATGTGGCCTGGGTGCAGGAGGTGTTTGATAAGTCGCCCTTCCACGGTCGCGCCGGACGGCGAATAGAGACCTGGGAGCAGGGGAGACAAGAGGATCAGGGCAGGCAAGCTAAATCCAAAATCCAAATTCCAAAATCCGAAATCAAAGAAATCCTCATCCCACTCGACAACTCCCGCTATGCCGACACCTGTATTAACCTGGCCTTGAGCCTGGCCGAAAAAACCGGCGCGCGCCTGACCGGCAGTCACGTCTACGCGGCCAAACTGCACGACGACCGGTTTCAACAAATGGAGGCCGGACTGCCGCCTCAGTACCAGGAGCCGCAGGAACTCGAACGCCAGCGCCGTATCCACGATTCGCTGATCACGCGCGGCCTGCAATTGATCTCCGATTCGTATCTGGAGGTGCTGGCCGAACGCTGCCACGCCGCCCGGATTGAATTCATTGGCAAGCGGCCGGAGGGCAAAAACTACGCGATGCTCGTGGCCGACATCAACCAGAGCCGCTACGACCTGGTGGTGATGGGCGCGCGTGGTCTAGGGGCGGAGGGGGAGGGGAGCGGAGGAGCAGGGGGGATAACCCAAAATCCAAAATCCAGAATCCAAAATCTGTTGGGCAGTGTAACTGAGCGGGTGGCTCGCCGGTCGAAGGCCGACCTGCTGGTGGTCAAGAGCGAGGCTCCCCTTGACGGGAAGATCGTCGTTGCGGTGGATGGCAGCGCCCAATCCTTTGCCGGGGTGCGCCTGGCGGTAGCCCTGGCCAGGGTTACGGGCGCGGCTGTCGAAGCCGTGGCCGCCTTCGACCCGCATTTCCACTCCATCGCCTTTCGCCGCCTGGAAGGTATCCTGTCGGAGGAAGCCGGGCGGGTGTTCCGCTTTAAGGAGCAGGAAAAGCTGCACAACGAGATCATTGATCAAGGTATTGCCAAAATCTACCGCGACCACCTCGAAACCGCCCGGCGCCTGGCCGCGGATGACGGGGCGGGCATCGAATCCACTTTGCTCGAAGGCAAGCCTTACCCGGCCATTCTGGCCCATCTGGAGAAGGTCCGGCCATCGTTGCTGGTCGTCGGGCGGTTGGGCGTCCACGCCGATGAGGGCCTCGACCTGGGCGCAACGGCCGAGAACCTGCTGCGGCTGGCCCCTTGCCACGTGCTGCTCGTTGCGCGCACGTTCGACCCGCTGAGCGGCAAACGAGACCGGATTCTAAAGGCTATGACCGAGGGCGTGCCGTGGACGGCCGAGGCCCTGGAACGGCTCGAACACGTGCCGCCGTTTGCCCGCAGCTTCGCCCGCAAGGCGATCGACGACTATGCCCGCCAACGGGGCCTGACCGAAGTGACTCCGGTGGTGATGGCCGAGGCCCGCGAAAGGATCGGGATGTGACGCCCAGAACGTACGCCGACATCCCCGGCGATGGCGGCTCCGATGTATTGGGGCAGGTCGTCGCCCAACGTGAACGCCTGGCAGACCGCATGGCCCACGTGCGCCGGGTAATTGCTGTGGTCAGCGGCAAAGGCGGCGTGGGCAAAAGCGCCCTGACCGCCAACCTGGCTGCGACCCTGGCCGACCGGGGCTGGCGTACCGGCGCGCTGGACGCCGACCTGAACGGCCCCACCCTGGCCCAAATGCTGGGCGCGCGGGGTCAGGCCCTGCGTCTCAGGCCCGGCGGCGTAGAGCCGGCCATCGGCGTGGGCGGGGTGAAAGTGATGTCCCTGGACCTCTTCCTTGAAGGCGATGAGGCCCCTGTGTCCTGGCAGCACCCGGGGGGGCTGGCGGAGGATGCTTTCGTCTGGCGCGGCGCGATGGAGACTACGGCGGTGCGCGAATTCCTGGCCGACGTCATCTGGGGCGAACTCGATGTGCTGTTGCTCGATCTGCCACCGGGCACCGAACGTTTCTGCACGATTGCTCAATTCCTCCCGAAACTGGCCGGCCTGGTCGTCACCATTCCCTCGGCTGTGTCGCATCTGGTGGTCAAGAAATCCGTCCGCGCCATTCGGGAGGCGGACGCCCGCCTGCTCGGCCTGGTGGAGAATATGTCTGGCTATGTTTGCCCCTCCTGCTGGGAGGTCGGGCCGCTGTTTACCCGCGAACCAGCGGGAAAGCAGGTGGCCGCTTCCCTGGGCTTGCCTTTCCTGGGATCGATCCCGTTTGATCCACGTCTGGCGCTCGCCTGCGACGAGGGGCTGCCGTTTGTGCTCCGCCACCCTGGCGCGCCCACCACGCAAGCGCTGGGGAAGGTGGTGGAGGCGCTGGGCGACCTGGCGTAAGGATTTTGCTATGAAATTTCTGTGCTGCCCTTGCAACGAACCGATGCAACTTCAGAAACCCGGCGGAGCCGAGGACGGCAGTCTGTATCTGGGCTTCCGCTGCCCGCAATGTGGGCACCAGGTGGCTATGCTGACGAATGCTGCTGAGACGCAGCTCGTGCGCTCGCTCGGGGTGCGTATAGGAGGGGGCAAGGGGCAGGAAAGACCCCTCGCCGGCTTGCGGAGCCATCTGGCGGGAATCCGGCCGGAAGCCCTGGCCGAAGAGCCGTCCTCCGAACCCGTGTGGACCGAAGCAGCCGAGGAGCGGCTGGCAAAGCACCCGCGCTTCGTGCAACCCGTTATCCGTAGAACCTGCTCTGACTACGCCCGGCGAGAGGGCTTGCCTGAGATCACGCCCGAAGTCATGGATGCCGCCCGGCGGGCGCTGGGAATGGGGTGAGCCAGGACTGTGACCGCTACCCTTTCGCTTGTCTCTTGGAACATCACCCGGCGCTGCAACCTGCGTTGCAGTCACTGCTACCTTGATGCTGATGCGCGCGCTTCCGGCGAGGGTGAGCTGACGACCGCCGAGGGCCTGAGGTTCATCGAGCAACTGGGCGATCTTTGCCCCGGGGCGATGCTGATCTTCAGCGGCGGCGAACCGCTGCTGCGGGCCGACCTGCTCGACCTGATCAGCCACGCCGCCCGCCGGGGCCTGCTTCCGGTGTTAGGCACCAACGGGGTGCTGCTCAGCGATGAGCAGGCGCGGCGATTGGCGGCCGCCGGCCTGGCCGGGGTAGGCCTCAGCCTCGATTCGCTCAACCCGGAGCGGCACGACGCCTTCCGAGGGCTGCCGGGCGCGTGGCGCAAAACCGTCGCGGCTATGGCGGCCTGCCGGCGGCACGGCCTGGCCGTGCAGATTCACGCCACCGCCACCCGCGACAACTACGGTGAAATCCCCGCTCTGATCGCCTTCGCCGCCGGGCAAGGGGCGGTCGCCTTCAACCTGTTTTTCCTGGTCTGCACCGGGCGGGGCCAGCAAATGATCGACATCACCCCCGCCCAATACGAGGAGTCCCTGATCGCATTGGTCGCGGCACAGGACAAATATCGGGGTCGAATGCTGATTCGCGCCCGTTGCGCACCCCACTTTCGCCGCCTGGTCCACGCCCAAAGCCTGAATCTGGCTGCCGCTACCGCCGGCTGTATGGCCGGCACGGCCTACTGCCGGGTGACGCCGGAGGGCGAGGTGACCCCCTGTCCTTATCTGCCGCTGGTAGCCGGAAACCTGCGTAGCGACTCGCTGGCCGATATTTGGCACACGGCCCTGGTTTTTCGGCGTTTGCGGCAGCCGGATTTGAGAGGTCGCTGTGGTGCTTGCGAATTCGCTGTATTGTGCGGCGGTTGCCGGGCGCGGGCCTTTGCTGCCAGCGGCGATCTCATGGCCGAAGACCCCTGGTGCGATTACCAGCCGGGGATTAGCGCCCCCTCCCTCGTTGCATCGCCAGACCTCCCGCCCGGTTCCGGGCCGGAATGGGCCGCCGAAGCGCGAAGCCGGCTGGCCCGGGTGCCCTCCGCCCTTAGACCGATGGTCGAAAAGGCAGCTGAGTCCTATGCCCGGTCGAAGGGGCTGACGGTGATCACCCCGGAATTGATGGCTGAGTTGCGGGCGAAAGGCTCGCGGATGAGTCACTTTAGCCGCT
>JBHHXL010000202.1:0-8390 GCA_046757065.1 Anaerolineae bacterium | reverse complement strand
CTAGGCTGAAAATAAAGGTTAGCAAAGTTCCAAAGGCTTTTGCCATCAGGTGTAAGTCTCTCACGACGATTTGTAACAATTTGGGTATCATAAATGGGCGTAAATTGAATCCGTTTCTCTTCAACGAACTGATGAGATAGAATCCCCCGTTCCAATATAGATGGCAGATTGTCTTTATGTGTAATGTAATATAATTCCCTGATGCGCTGGCTCTTCACAGGAAGACTCCTCTCACATATTTTGGCCTGGCTTAAGCAATTCGGAGTGAAGGATCGAGCTTATGAAGTTCAGAGTACGGCACCGTACATTAGCAAAATTGCCCGTCAATGCTCCAGATTATTATAGTAGTGATCTAGATAAGGTTGCAACTTAAGTCATTCTACTGAGGACTTCAGTTAACGCAAGTTGTCGGGAATTGTCATCCAAATCCAGGCAAAATGTCACAAACCTTAGGAAATCTATGTTGATTTAAGTTGATCCGGTGATTATAATGCGGTTCAAAGCGTCAGATTTTCCATCTCTTTTGAAACTTGGTCCAATGTGAGCAATCTGAGGATGCCGGATTCGACCACCCCTCCCGAAAAACAACGGAGCGAAAAGCCCCGGCCGGAACACCCCGAGGCCATCCCAACCGACTCTGTATTCTTTAACAAGGTTGTGCCCGCTTTGTTGGTGATCCTGGCTGTGTTGACCGGGGCGGCCATCATCATCGCCGCCGGGATTCTGACCGGGATTATTCCCTGGCTGTGAGACTTCGTTCAGGAAGGATATGACGGTTATGAGTATCAATAACATCTTACCATTCGTTTCCACGATTATCATGTTTTCATTTGTGGTGGCGGTGTTGTATCGCTACTGGAGACGGCGACGCCCGCACTTGTTGGTTTGGGGCATTGGGCTGGCGATGTTCGGGGCGGGGAGTCTGGCCGAGGCCTGGCTGGCCGTGGCCTGGAGTTCGGCCATGTTTTTCATCTGGTACGTCTTCGGCGCGGCCCTGAACGCGGCCTGGCTGGGCCAGGGGACCGTCTATCTGCTGGTTCGCCGGCGGGGTGTGGCCCACGGCCTGATGGCCACACTGCTGGCGGGGAGTCTGGTGGTGGGGGTCTTGATGCTGCGGCAGATGCCCACCCTGAACACGGCCATCTTCACCCCGGAACGCTCCGTCAGCGAACAGTACGGCAGCAAGGTCGTTGGGCCGGGCGATAAAATTCCCGCCGGGGCCGTGGTTGTGGAGACGACCTATCGGGGCGAAACCGTGCAGGTCCGGCAGGGTTTGCTGCCGCTGGGCGCGCCGGTACGGTTGACGACCCCCTTCTTCAACATCTACGGTCTGATCGCCCTGGTCGGCGGGGCTATCTACTCGGCCTGGCTTTTCTGGCGCAAACGAGTGTTTCCCAACCGGGTTATCGGCAACATCCTGATCGCCACCGGGGCGCTGTTAATCGGCTTCGCCAGCACCCTGACCCGGCTGGGCATCGGCGATTACCTGTACCTGGGTGAATTGCTGGCGGCGGTGCTGATGTTCATCGGCTTCTTGCAGGCCACAGCCCACTCGCCGGTCACCGCTCGCCAGCCGGAGGTTGCCACCCAGCAGGCTTGAGGTCAGGTTACGCGGGGCACGCGGGCCAGAATCTGGCTGACCACCTCGTAATTGATGGTACCCAGGTTTTGCGCCACCTCGTCGGCGCTGAGGACCTCCTGGCCCTGGCGGCCGATCAGCACCACCTCGTCGCCCTGGCGCACGTTGGGAATGTGCGTCACGTTAATTGCAGACTGGTCCATACTAACGCGCCCCACCAGCGGGGCGCGT
Organism: Anaerolineae bacterium; assembly: GCA_046757065.1. Taxonomy (GTDB): domain Bacteria; phylum Chloroflexota; class Anaerolineae; order 4572-78; family JBHHXL01; genus JBHHXL01. Next base: position 6,580 of record JBHHXL010000202.1, on the reverse strand, counting down.
TTGCCTTTGACCAGAACCTCCTGCCACCGGCTCGGGGCGCGGCGGAACCCGTCGGCGTAACCGACCGGGATGATGGCGATGGTCTCCTCGCCCTGGGTGCGGTAGGTCGCGCCGTAACCGACCGGGCTGCCGGGCTTGAGCTGTTTGACCTGGGCCACCGTCGTTTTGAAACTGAGGACCGGCTGAAAGCCCTCCGGCAGCGGGGTCTCCGCCGAAGGGTCGAGGCCGTACAGGGCGATGCCGGGACGGATCATATCGAAGCGGGCCTGGGGCAGGTTCAGCAGGCCGCCCGTGTTGGCCGCGTGCACCAACGGCGGGCGCAGACCAAGCCGGGTCAGCTCGTCAAGCAGGGTCTGGAAGCGGGCCAGTTGTTCTCGGGCCAGGGCCAGATCGGCCTCGTCGGCGGTGGCGAAGTGGGTGAAAAGCCCTTCGACGACCAGGCCGGGGTAGCCGGCCATAGCTTGCAGGAAGGGGACGACCTCGTCCGGCTGCAGGCCCAGCCGGCCCATACCGGTATCGACTTTGACGTGAACGTAAGCCCGCTGGTTGAGATCGGCGGCGGCCTGACTGAAAGCCCGGGCCAGGTCCGGGGTAAAGATGGTGGCGCTGATGTTGAAATGGATCGCGTCGCGGGCCTGCCAGGCGGGCATATAGCCAAGCACCAGGATAGGCGCATCGATGCCGGCCTGGCGCAGGGCGACCGCTTCGCCGAAGGTGGCCACGCCCACCCAACTCGCGCCGTTGTTGAGCGCCGTCCGCGCCACCTTGACCGCGCCGTGCCCGTAGGCATCGGCCTTGAGGACGGCCATCAGCCGGGCCGGCGCGGCCAGCTCAACCAGGCAGCGAACGTTGCGAGCCAGGGCTATCAGATCGATTTCGATCCAGGTCGGGCGATCCGGCCGGCCGATGTGGATGCGCTCCCAGCCGGGGTCCTGCCGCACCAGGCTGGCTGCGTCGCGCTCCGGGTCGGCCAGCAGTTTGCGCACGACGCGCTCCATCCGCACGGCAGCGCCGCCTTTGACCAGGACCGTCGTGTCGGCGGAAAGGTGGGGCAGCGCCGCCTGGGCCGCGTCGTCGCTGGTGAAGGTGACCGTCACCGCGTGCTGGCCCAGGTCGCTGTGCAGGGCCGCCCGGGCGATCAGTTGCGCTTTTTCCCCCTTGGTGACGAGGTAGTGGACACGTTTGGCGGCGGCCTCGCCGACTTTCCAATGCGCCTTGTTTTCGTAATCGCCCAGGTCCGGCATATCCCCCAGGATAGCAATTTTGATAGCGCCCGGCAGTTCCTCCAGAGTCTCCAGGGCGGCCAGGGCCGCGTCGGGGCTGGCGTTGAAGGTATCGTCGATGATCAGCGCCCCGTTCAGGCCGGGCAGCGGGTTCAGCCGGCCCGGCAGGCGCGACAGCCGGGCCAGCCGCGACAGGGCGACCTCGACCGGGATTTCAAAGACGATCCCTGTGGCCACTGCCGCCAGGATCGGATAAAGCTGGTGGCGGCCCAGCAGCGGCGTGCGGCCCGGATAGCTGCGGCCCTCATAGCGCAGGGTGAAGGCAGCGCCCGCCCGGTCCAGTTTCAAGTCGGTGGCGCGGACGTCCGCGCCCGATTTCAGGCCATAGGTGATGATCCGGGCCTGGGTGCGGGGCACCATCCCGGCCACGCGGGGGTCATCGGCGTTGAGCACCGCCGCGCCGTCGAAGGAGAGGGCCTCGATGAGCCGGCCCTTTTCCGCCGCGACGTTGTCCAACGTCCCCAGCCGGGCCAGGTGGGTGTGATTGACGGTGGTTACCACACCGACCGCAGGCCGGGTCAGGCGGGCCAGGTCACCGATTTCGTTGAAGCTGTCGCAGGCCATCTCCAGCACGGCCACCTGGTGCTCCGGGCGCAGTTGTCCCAGGGCAATAGGCAGCCCGTAACGCCCGTTGTAGCTGCCAAAGTTTTTGAAAACCCGAAGTTTCGCCCCCAGCACAAGGGCAATGGCATCCTTAGCCGTCGTTTTGCCGCTGGAGCCGGTCACTCCCACCACCTGGGGCCGGTACTTGCGCAGCATATACCCGGCGTAATCGGTTAGCGCCTGCTGGGTGTCGGGCACGATGAGGGTCGTCACCTGCGGGCCAATGGCCCCGGCATCGAGGGACCTGTTGGGCGGGCGCTGGCAGAGAACCCCGGCTGCGCCCTTGGCAATGGCCTCGCCGATGAAATCGTGGCCGTCGCCGGTGGCCGTTTTGACCGCCAGGAAAAGCTGGCCGGCGGCCAGGCGGCGCGAGTCAAAAGCGAAGTCGGAAAACTCGACGGCGCGGACCTGGCCGTGGGGCGTCGCCCCCGTCGCTTGCAGCAAGTCGTCAAGGTAGATCATCGGCGTCTCTCTCACTTTCAGCCCGGTATGAATTGCTGGCGAAGTTGCGCCCAGTATAGCATGCTTGCATCTTGCTGACAATGGGGTTATGCTATTGAGGTATAAATCAACGATCTCCGTCGGTTTGACACGAATCTCCCCGTCGCCGGAGCCAGGGAATTCCCGTGTTTTGCCATAAAAATAAGCGGCCGGTCGGAGCTGAAAGGAATCTCTCTCGCCATTTCGGCAGGTGTGCTATGGAAAATTATCAAGACCTTCTGGTGTTTAGCGCCGGATTTGCCATGATCGCGCTGGCCTCGAAGCAAATCGGGCAGGTTTTCGTCAAGGCCAGGTTACCCCTGATCAGCGGCTTCCTCGTGGCCGGCATCATCGCCGGGCCGTTCGTGCTGGGCCTGATCTCGGCCGAAGCCTCAAAAAGTCTGCTGTTTGTGGACGAAATATCGCTGGCCTTCATCGCTTTCGCCGCCGGCAGCGAGCTGTACTTGAAAGAGCTGCGCAGCCGCTTGAGGAGCATCACCTGGCTTACTGCCGGCCAACTGGTCAGCACCTTTATCCTGGGCAGTTTGACGGTCTTCCTGCTGGCCGGCTTCATCCCCTTCATGCGGGACCTGCCGGCCCCCAGCCGGGTAGCCATTTCCATTCTGGCCGGCGCGATCCTGGTCGCCCGGTCCCCCTCTTCGGCCATCGCCATCGTCAACGAGCTGCGGGCCAAAGGGCCCTTTACCCAAACGACGCTGGGGGTGACGATGATCATGGATGTGGTGGTCATCGTCCTCTTCGCCTTTAATTCTTCGGCCGCCGATGCCCTCCTGACGGACCTGGGCTTCGATCTGGGTTTCGTCGGTCTGCTGCTGGGCGAAATGCTCCTTTCGTTGGCGCTCGGTTATCTTCTGGGCAAAATCTTACAGTTCATTTTGTCCCGTTCCATCCAGCGCCTGATCAAGACAGGGGCGATCCTGCTGGCCGGATACGGCGTTTTTGTCTTGTCGACAACGATCCGCAACCTCAGCCACGAGCTTTTGCCGTTTGAGCTGCTGTTAGAACCGTTGCTCATCTGCATGATCGGCAGCTTCCTGGTGATCAACTTCAGCGACTTTCGGGCCAGTTTCCTGCAAGTTCTGCACGATATTGGGCCGCCCATTTATATCGCCTTTTTCACCCTGACCGGGGCCTCGCTGGCGCTGGACATCCTGCTCCAGACGTGGCCCATCGCCCTGGCGCTGTTCCTGGTTCGTCTCGGCGCGATTTTCATCGGCTCTTTGAGCGGTGGCCTGCTGGCCGGGGAACCGATGCGTTACAATCGCGTCGGTTGGATGGCTTATGTGACTCAGGCGGGCGTTGGCCTGGGGCTGGCCAAAGAGGTAGCGGTGGAATTCCCGGAGTTTGGCGCTGCTTTCGCCACGATGATTATTTCGGTCATCGTGCTCAACCAGGTCGTCGGGCCGCCCTTTTTCAAATGGGCCATCCATTACGTCGGCGAGGCCCACACCCGCGCGGAGCCAGCGGAATTCGACGGCGTGCGCGACGCCATCATCTTCGGCGTGGAAGGGCAGGCCCTGGCCCTGGCCCGGCAGTTGCAGGCCCATAACTGGGAGGTCAAAGTGGCCTGCATCGACACCGGCTGGATGCAGGGCATGGCACAGCCGCCGGATGTGCGCATCTACCCCGTATCCGGCCTGACCCTGGAAGCCTTGCAGGAATTGGACACAGAACACGCCGATGCCATCGTCACCCTGCTTTCCGACGAGGAGAACTATCGCATCTGCGAACTGGCTTATGAGCATTTCGGCACGGAGAACCTGGTGGTGCGTTTGAATGACCGGGCTAACTTCGACCGGTTCCACCAACTCGGTGCGTTGATCGTAGACCCCTCTACGGCGATGATCAGCTTGCTGGACCACCTGGTGCGCTCGCCCGTCGGCGCTTCGCTGCTGCTGGGTTTGGATGGCGATCAAGATATTGTCGATCTGGAGGTCAACAACCCCTATCTGCAAGGCGTGGCCCTGCGCGACCTGCGCTTGCCGCTGGACGTGCTGGTCTTATCGATTTGCCGCGACGGCCACTTCCTCATCTCGCACGGCTTTACCCGGCTCAGGCTGGGCGATCAGGTGACCGTGGTCGGCTCGCCCAAGAGCCTGGAGGAACTTACGCTCCGCTTCGACGCCTATTGATCGCGAAGGCCAGCAAGAAGAAAAAGGTGCAGACCAGGACAATGGCCGGGCCGGAGGCGATGTTGGCGTAGAACGACAGGTACAGCCCGGCCACAGCGCTGATCGCCCCGACGGCCGCGGCCAGTAGCATCATCACTGGCAGGCGGCGGCTGAGCAGGTAGGCCGTGGCCGCCGGCGTGACCAGCATGGCCGACATCAAGGCAATGCCCACCGTTTGCAGCGAGAGCACGATGGTGAGGGCAATTAGCAATAGGAGGAGGTAGTTCAAGAAGGTGACCGGCAGGCGCAAGGTCCGGGCCAGCACCGGGTCAAATGAGATGACCAGCAGTTCCTTGTAGAAAGCCAGGATGGCCAGGATGACCAGCGCCCCGAAGGCCGCAATGAACCACAGGTCGCCCCCGGAGACGCCCAGCACATTGCCAAAGAGAAAGTGGGTCAGGTCAACCGTGTAGCTGCGCACCGTTGAGATGAGGGCAATGCCCAGGGCGAACATGCCGGCAAAAATAACGCCGATGGCCGTGTCCTGTTTCAGCCCTCCCTTGCTGATGGTGCCGATCCCCAGGGCGGTCACAACGCCCGCCGTCAACCCCCCGACCACGAGCCAGGATTGGCCGCTGCCGCCCAGCAAATAGCCAACGGCCACCCCCGGCAATATGGCGTGGGCCAGGGCATTGCCGAAGAGGGCCATCCCCCGCAAGACGATGTACACGCCCAACACCGAGCAAACCACGCCCACGATCAGGGCGGCCAGCAGCCCCCGCAGCATAAAGGCGTAGCCCAGCGGCTCAAGAACCACATTCAACAAATCAATCATCGCAATGCTCGCTTTCATCTCAAGTAGCAGATAGCAATTGCTTTCTTGAAACCAATACCTTCGCCACTTAAGAGGTATTAATACTGCCGATAAGGGCGATATTTGCCACAATTTGCTGAAAAAAAATAGGATCAGGCATTTGCGGAAGCAATTTTAATGTTTCGGTGACATATTTGAGACCTCGAAAGTGAGCCTTGAGGTCGTTGACACTGAACTTCGGGTTTTGTTGACGAGGTTCTATCATCAAAGCTTGAGAGATGTTGACCATCAAGAAAGCCAGGTTAGCGGCATTGGCGACGGGTCGCTCTTTAATATTCATAAAGTCTTCCAAGCCCCAATATTGTTTAGCATCACGGAAGTTGAATTCAAGCTGGAAACGAAGACGGTAATAATCAATGAGTTTGGCATAGGCCAAAGAGAGGTCACTGCTGAACAAGATGAGGTGGGCTCTGGCTCCAGGGTGTAGCTTGATTTTGACAATGATGACGACATTGAGTGCTGTCGCGTCAAGCATAATTTGATAAAAGTGATATATTCGGTTATCCTCCTGCATCTTATCGGCCAAGCAGGAGGTGAAAGATGGCAAGAAAGCAGGTCTATGAGGTCAAGTTATCACGCTCAGAACGGGACCATCTTGAGCATCTCGTGTCAACAGGGGTGGAGAAGGCGCGCAAATTAACGCGAGCGCGTATCCTGCTCAAGAGCGATGAAGGCTGGACCGATGAGCAGATTGCAGCGGCCCTGAACATTAGTCGGCCGACGGTGGGGCGGGTCCGCAAACGGTATGCGCAAGAGGGGTTAGCTAGCGCCCTCAACCGCAAGCCGACCCGTCGCCAATACGAGCGCAAGATAGATGGCAAGACCGAAGCACATCTGATTGCCCTGGTATGTGGGGCCCCGCCAGAGGGGTATGCCCGTTGGAGTTTGCGCCTGTTGGCAGAGCGCCTGGTCACCTTAGAACAAGTAGGGCTCGAGGCGGTGTCCCATGAGACGGTCCGCCAGGTGCTAAAAAAAACGAACTCAAGCCTTGGCAAAACAAGCAATGGGTGATCCCCCCCGCCGCAAACGCCGCCTTTGTGTGGGCGATGGAAGACGTATTGGAACTGTACCACGAGCCATATGCCCCCTTGCGCCCTGTCGTCTGTTTCGACGAAAGCACCAAACAGTTGCTCGGCCAGACGAGAACGCCATTGCCCAGGCGCCCTGGCGAACCGCTGCGCTATGATTACCAATATGAACGCTATGGC
>JBHHXL010000201.1:0-8394 GCA_046757065.1 Anaerolineae bacterium | reverse complement strand
TGTATTATTTGTTCGTTCTTGTGTTTCCATCCGACATTGATTGGTCAGCGGGGAGTTCTCCCCCCCTCAGTCCCCCCCGCTGGGGGGGAAGCCAAAAAGCCTCCCCCCAGCGGGGGGACGCGAACGCGGGGAGGGGGGAGAAACCCTGGCCGACTCTCAACCTGAGTCTTGAAAGACGGCGCAGGACTCCCCCCTTATCTGTTCTCCGTGCGGTCGCCGCTGGAGGCAAAACCAGCAATCTGTGGCGCGCAACTACGTCTCTCGGTTATCTGATCCTGGCCGGCCTCATCGGCCTGGGGCTGGCGGGGGTCCAACTGCTGCCGACGGCGGAGCTGGTCCTCAACTCCCCGCGTTCGGCGGGGGCCGAGACCACCTTCGCCCTGACCTACTCGATGTGGCCCTGGCGCTGGCTGACGCTGCTCATCCCCAACCTGTTCGGCAGCCCGGCCACGGGCGACTTCGAGGGCTACGCCACCTACTGGGAGGATGCCACGTACCTGGGCCTGCTGCCCCTGCTCTTCGCCGCCGGGGCGATAGCGGCCTGGGCCCGGGCCAGGTGGCGGCGAGAAGCTACCAGCCACCGGCCCCTGGGCCTGGTTCCCTTTTTCACCCTGCTCGCCCTGCTGGGCAGCTGGCTGGCGATGGGGCAAAACACGCCCCTCTACCCCTGGGTTTTTCAACACCTGCCCGGTTTTGGCTTCTTCCAGGCTCCGGCCCGCCTGCTGCTGTGGACCGGCCTGGCCCTGGCCACCCTGGCCGGGGTTGGCGCGGACCGCTTCCGCCTGACCTACCCGGCCCAGTACAGCCTGCGCCTGGCCGTCGCCGGGGGGATTGCGGCCCTGGCTACCGGCCTGGCTCTCGGACAATCGAGCCTGATTCCGCGCCTGCGCCCAAATCTGGTCTGGACCGTCCTGGAGTTTGCCCTGTGGCTGATCTTGAGCGCGGCGGTTCTGTTGCTGCGCGGGCGCGACGCGGACGCGCCCGACCCGCGCCTGTCCCGCTCCCCCCTTTCGGTGGGGGCCTGGCGCTGGCTGGCCCTGATTGTGGCCGCCGCCGACCTGCTGCGCTTCGGCCAGCCGCTGACCCCGGCCATCGACCCCAGCCTGTACCGGGCCCCGGTCCAAAGCGCCCGCTTCATCCGGGGGCAGGAGGTGGAGGCGCGGCTGTACGCGGACGAGGACTACGATTACCGCCTGAAATTTGGCCGCTTCTTTTCCTTCCAGGATTTTGGGGACAACCGGCCCGCCCGCTGGCAGCGGCTGCGGGAAAGCCTGCTGCCCAACTTCCCGGCGGCCGCCGGCCTGCGGGGCGCCAACAACTACGATCCGCTGGAGGTCGGGCGCTGGCGGGCCTGGCTGGACGCGGTCGAGGCCACGCCCTGGCCGGAGCGGGCCCGGCTCCTGCGCCTGGCAAACGTTGGCTACCTGCTGGGCCAGGGACCGCCGGGAGTCGATGCCTTGTACCGGGATACGACCGCCATCTACCGCCTGGCCGATCCCCTGCCCGAGGCCTACGTCGTGGGCGGGGCGCGCCCGGCGGCTGACGGCGCGCAGGCCCTGGCTCTGCTCTCCGCACCGGACTTCGACCCGACGCGGGAGGCGATCCTGGAGGGCGGGCCGCTCGCGCCAGCCGACGGCTCCCTCCAGCCGGCCCGGTCGGTCGAATACGGAGCCAACCGGCTGGTGGTCCGGACCGACGCCCCCTTCGCCGGCTACCTGGTCGTCAGCCAGACCTACTATCCGGGTTGGGAGGCCACCATTGACGGCGCGCCGGCGGACATCTTGCCGGCCAACGCCGCCTTCCAGGCCGTGCCGCTGCCGGCGGGGGAGCACACGGTCGTCCTGTCCTACCGGCCCCTGTCGTTCCGGATCGGCGCCGCTCTGAGCCTGGCCACGCTGGTCGGGCTGGCGCTGGCTGCCCTCTTCCAACGTGGGAAAGCGATCCTATTGTGAGCGGCTGAAGATAATGTTAAACTTGGATCGATTCTAACACGCACGCCCCTGGCCCTGTTTGCAAATGATCGAAATTGAACCGGACGGTATCGCCTCCGGGAACGCCCGAAAAATTATCGGCGCCTCCGCCCTCCAAATCCTGAGTTACGGCGCGCAGTCCCTCGTCATCCTCTTTTTGACACCCTATATGATCAACCGCCTGGGCGATTATCAATACGGCCTGTGGATCCTGCTCAGCACCATCGTTGGCTATTTCGCCCTGTCGGAGTTTGGCCTGTCGAGCGCCGTCCAAAATCACCTTTCGATTTGCCTGGGCCGCGGCGATGACGGCGGCTTCCGGCGGGTTTTCTCGAACAGCCTGCTTTTGTATGCCTTGATCAGTCTGGCCGTGCTGGGCGTGGCCGGGGTCGGCTTGGGGATCGTCCAGCTTCTCAAACACCGCTTCGCAGACCCGCCGTTGCTATCGGGCGTTTTGCTGCTGCTGGCCCTGAATCTGTCCCTGTCCTTTGTTTTTTACCCTTACACCTCGGTCCTGATCTCGCATCTGCGGCTGGACCTTACGGCCGGGATCGCCGTCGTTCAACTGCTGCTCAACGCCGGCCTGACCGTCGTCGTGCTGCAACGGGGATTTGGGTTGGTGATGCTGGCCCTGGCCTCGCTGGGGGCGGGGTTGGCGGCCAACGTCCTGATCTTCACGACGGCCCGCAGAACGGTCCCGGACCTCAACTTTCGGCGGGCGCACATCAACCGGCGGACCTTGCGCAGCCTGTCGCGCTACAGCGGCAAGACGTTTTTAGTCCAGGCCGGAGACATCCTGCGCTTCAAAATCGATGAAATTACGACCGGCGCGCTTATTTCCGTCAATCAGGTCACCCACTACAATCTGGCCAACCGGCTGGTCACGGCCTCCAACGGCCTGTCCTCCACCCTGCTCAGGATTTTGAATCCGCTGTTCGCCCAATACGTGGGCATGCAAAATCCGCAAAAACTGCGGGCGTCTTTTTTGCTGAGCTTCAAACTAACCGCCGCCCTCTCGGCCTTGATCTTTGCCGCCCTGGTCATTTTGGGTCGGCCCTTTATCCGTCTCTGGCTTGGCCCCGGCTACCTCGATGCGTATCTCCCGCTGGTTCTGCTGGGCGGCAGCTATCTCGTGGCCCGCAGCCAGTCGCCTTCGATCAGCCTGTTCTACGCCACCGATCAGCACCACCAGTTCGCCTACCTGAATTTTTTCGAGGGGATCGGCAACCTGGCGCTAACCCTGATCTTTGTGGTCGGTTATCAGCTGGGCATCACCGGCGTGGCCCTGGGGACCCTGGTCTCCGTGCTGGTCACCAAGCTCTTCCTGCAACCACTGCTGGTTCTGAGGTTGGTCGACGTCAGCCTGGTTGATTATTACGGCCTCCTGCTGCGGAGCTTTGCCTCGGCGGGCCTGCTGTACGGCCTGCTGTACCTCGGGGGGCGGAATTTCGAATTGACGACCTACGTTCAGTTCGGCCTCGTTTTGACTTTGCTGTTGGGTTTGTTTATGATGCACACGCTGTTGCTCCTGGACAACCGCGAACGGGGCCTGGCCCTGGCCGCCCTGCGACAGAACCTGTGGCGATGAAGCATTTCTACGACCGCTACGTGAACGGCAACAACGTTTCCCTGGCCGCTTATTGGCGCTTTCCCTGGTTTCCGGCGCAACCGCCGCCTTGCTCGAACTCCCGCAACCGTGAGGCGAACGGCCCGGGGGCCGAAATCCGCTTCGAGGCCGGGGCTGAATTTGCCATCGACGACGAACTGCCCACCGTTGTCTCGATACTTCTGCACGGCAGCCGCGCCTCGCGGGAAACCGCGCCCTTCAGCGATGTTGACATTGCTGTCATCCTGGATGATTCGCGTCCGTTCGCGCCAATGACGGTCAAAAACGACATCCTGGCCCTGCGCCGGCTGGGCCGGGCGATGTACCGGGTCGATCCGCTGCTGCACCACGGCTTGATGTTCGCCAACGCCTCCGATTTCCTGAGCTACGACCAGACGTTTTTGCCGCTGGACACCCTGGCCGAAGCCAGATGCCTGTCCGGGGCGCGGGCGCTCGAAGTGCGCCTGTCGCCCCAAATCCCGCTGGCCCGCTGCCGGCAGCGCCTCGACCGGACGCTATCCAGTCTAGGCAGCTACGATTTCTCACTTCGCCGGGCCCAACAGGATTTCACGCTCAAGGCATTTCTGGCCGGGCTGCTGCTCGTACCGGCGCTCTTCCTAGCGGCCAACGGCATCTTTACCCACAAGCGCGAGTCGTTTGAATGGGTCTACACCGGCTTCCCGGAGGTGGATTGGGAGGCGGTCAAGGTCGCCGAGGCGTTGAGGCGAGCGTGGCGAGCGCCGGCGTTGCATCCTGTGCACGCCCTGGCCCTGTCGATGTTCTCCGGGAAGGCCCAATCGCTGGCTCGATTTTTCTACCGGGAAAACTATCGGCGTCACCAGGATGCTTTGCCCCATTTGCAGGAACTGGTGGGACGAATGAAATTATCGCTGGAAAGTTCTGCCAATGCGGATTGAAAATCTGCCCCGGCCGCTGCCGGCGGCGCTCTATCAGGAAGCCATTGCTGCATTTTGGGAACTGGCGCGCGGCCACGCCGTCGCCCTGTTCACCGCCGGCAACGTCAACTTCCCCGGCTTGTCCGATCTCGATCTTGTTTTGGTGCCGGCGGATCAGGCCCTGGCCCCGCTCTACCTGCGGGCCGGGCGGCGGCTGCCCCCACGCTTTCAGGCCATCCTCCATCACGAGCCGTTTATCCTGCCGCTGGAGCATCTGCAAGTTTTCAAGTATTCGTTTTTGAGTAATGTCACGCTGCGCCACGGCCCTGATCTGTTGGCCGGTGTGGCCCCAGACCGGTCCATATCTGGTCAGATCTGCACGGCCTTGGAGGGTCTGTTCTCCTACCTGGCCTTTTTAGACGCCCTGAAAACGAGACGGGTGCTCGACGCTGCCTACTGCCTGCCGGTATTTAGCTCGCTGCGGTTTACGATCCGGATTTTGGCCGATTTGGGCCTGGTTCGGGACGGCAGTTATGGCCGCGAGTTCGACGCGCTGCGCCAGCGGCTGCTGGAGGCGGGCTCCGACCCGTGTTTGCCGCGCATGTTTGCCCTCTTCGAGGGCTCCCTCAACCGTTGCGCGGCTGCCGTGGCCTCGGCCCTGGACCTGGACCCGCGCCGGCGCGGGCAGATTCTGGCCTTCTTCCGGCGAGACAGTTTCCCCCTGGCCGGGTTGGCGCGGGCAGACATCGAGCAACGCCGCGCGGCCATCACTGCCTACTTTCGGGGGCTGGCCGCCCGCAATTTTCAATACGGGCATCTTTTCAAAACGGAGCTGTATCCGGCCTTTTCCATTTCGCCCTGGTTCTATCCCTTGCTTGTGGCCGACCGGCTGCGCCACCGGCTACGAAATCGCCCGGTTTGAGCTTTACAGCGTTTAGCGATGACACATTCCGCGCCTGCCAACCAGACCACCCTGACCGCCTCGGTGATCATTCCCACGGTGAACCGGACCGCTGAGGTGACCGCTTGCCTGCACTCCCTTTGCCGGCAAAGCCAGTTGCCGCTGGAAGTCCTGATCGTGGATGCCTCCGGCGATGATGCCCTGGAACAACACCTGGCCCGGACCTTCCCGGCGCCCCCTTTTGATCTGATCGTCCTCGCCTCGCCGCCCAGCACCACCAGCCAGCGCAACCTCGGCGCCCGGCAGGCTCGCGGTCAGGTCCTGGTCTTCTTGGACGACGACGTGGTCCTGGAGGAAAGCTTTTTGGCCGAAATGCTCCGCCCGTTTGCCGAGCAACTCCTGCCCAACCTGGGCGGCCTGGCGGGCCGGATCACCAACATCTCCCCGCCCAGCTGGCGCAACCGCCTGCTGAGCCAAGTCTTTGGCCTGAGCGAACCCGGCGATGGCCGTTACAAAAAGTCGGGTTTCCCGACTCACCGTTTCCTCCACCCCAATCAGTCGCAGGTTGTGCCGGTCGACAACGTGCCTTCAGGCGTGGCCGCCTTCCGCCGGGAGGTGTTTGACCGCGTTCAGTTCGACGAGCGGATGAGCGGCTACGCCTATATGGAAGACGACGACTTTTCGTTGCGAGTGGCCAAGATGTTCCGGCTGGCCTACACCCCCTTTGCCCGTTTGCAGCATCTGGAAACGCCAACCGCGCGGGGTAACCCGCGCCGCCGCGCCCGGCAGCGGGTGCGCTGCTACGGCTATTACTTTCGCAAGAACTGGCCCCGTTCGCCGTCCCACCTGGCCGCACATTACCGGGCGCTGGCCGGCTTGGCTGCCGCCGGGTTGTTCAGCCGCCGGGGAGACGGCTGGCAAAAATTCCTGGGAGCGATGGAGGGCATCGCCGACGTCCTCCGCGGCGACATTCCCTGAAATCGACGACCTGACCGATGGCTTTCCGTCGAGAACTTGACCGCATCCGAACCGAATACGCCCGCCGCAGCCGGGACGAAAACCTGGCCGGCCTGTACACGCCCTTCCAGCCGGGCCACCTGTTCACCCTCCACAACCGGGAACGGGTCCTGCTCCAGGCCCTCAAGCGCCACGGCTATCGCCACCTGCGCGACGCAAAGATTTTGGACGTCGGTTCGGGCCAGGGCGGGCTGCTGCTGAACCTGGTTCAGTACGGGGCCAGCCCCGGCAACCTGACCGGCGTCGATCTGCTGGGGCCGTGGCTGCGCTGCTCCCGGCAACGGGTCCCCGGCTGCTCGCACGTCCAGGCCAACGGCGGCGAGTTGCCGTTCCGGGACCGCAGCTTCGACCTGGTCTTGATGTTCACCGTCCTGACCTCGGTGCTGGACCCCGGCCTGAAGTGGGCCATCGCCGCCGAGGCCCGCCGGGTGGTGGCCCGCCAGGGCCGGATCGTGCTTTACGACTTCAAGCGCCCGGCCCGCAACCCCCACATCCGGGGCGTCTCGCCGGCCGAGGTGCGGGCCCTTTTTCCGGATATGAAGGTCGACCTGCGGACGGTCAGCCTGGCCATGCCCCTCGCCTGGCGGCTGGCCCCCCGTTCCTGGCTGCTGTGCGCCCTGCTGGAGCGGGTTCCTTTGCTGAAAACGCATTACCTGGCCACGATCTACCGATGATTATCTGCTACCTGGCCGACGCAGCCAGCATCCACACCCAACGCTGGGCCGGCCATTTCGCCGCCCAAGGCCACCAGGTGCACGTCATCTCCTTCAGCCGGGCCACGGTCCCCGGCGCTATCGTCCATCCCCTGCGCCCCCGGGGCTCGCGCGGCAGCGAGGGCGGGAACTGGCAACTGCTGCTGGGCCTGCCGACGATCAAGTCCCTGCTCCGAAAAATCGGCCCGGACCTGCTGCACAGCCATTACCTGACCAGTTACGGCCTGCTGGGGGCCTTGAGCGGCTTCAAACCGCTGGTAGGCACCGCCTGGGGCAGCGACATCCTGGTTACCCCCCGGAAGTCAATCATTTACCGCCTGCTCTTGAAATACACCCTGGCCCGCTGCCAGGTGGTGACCAGCGACTCGGCCTTTATGGGCGACGAAGCTTTGCGTTACGGCCTGCGGCCGGCCAGGCTTAAAATCCTGCCTCTGGGCGTCAACCTGGCCGATTTCAACCAGACCGGCCGGGCCTGGCCTGACGAGCCGCCGTTCAGCCTGCTGAGTATGCGCTTTCTGGACGCCAACGCCAACGTCAACTGCCTGCTCGAGGCGCTGGCAACGGTGGTGACTCAAATCCCCGCTGTGCAACTGGTCATCACCCACCGGGGGCCGGAGCTTGAGGCTTTGCAGCGCCAGGTGAAACGGTTTGATTTGGGACCGTGGGTCGATTTCAGGGGGATGGTCGCCCACCGGCAGGTGCCGCGTTTGTTGAAACAGGCCGACCTGTGCTTTTCGCTGCTCAGCCACGACGCCACCTCGGTGACGTTGCTGGAGGCGATGGCCTGCGGGGCCTTCCCCATCGCCAGCGACATCCCCGCCAACCGCGAATGGATCGACGACGGGCGGAACGGCTATCTCGTCTCCCCCCGCGATGCGCGGGCGCTGGCCGGGCGAATTGTGGCCGCCCTGCAGCAACCCGGCCTCCGGCAGCGGGCGGCCCAGGCCAACCGGCACATCGTCGCCCAGAAAGCCGACTGGCACAAGAATATGCGCACTGCCTCGCAGATTTACCGGCAACTCATAGCGGCCTCAGAATAGCCTCATTGTACGATTGCGTTCAGGCCGAAAGAACGGTATCTTTAATAAGCGGGGTGAACTGCCCGCAGAGTCATCTTTGCAACGTTTCTGGCTTAACCAACGGGCTGCGTGAAACGTGAACGTATTGCGTATTGCGTGCTGCGTGTCAAGAATCAAGTGTCAGGTGTCAAGTGTCAGGTACTTGACAACCATGACACTTGACATATGACACTTGATATGCACCACATTTCACGCAAACATCTAAATGTCCC
>JBHHXL010000200.1:0-8444 GCA_046757065.1 Anaerolineae bacterium | reverse complement strand
CAAAAAACCAAAAATCCTCCTTGATTCTTAAAAACCTTTCACCGGGGCGGCAATTTGAAGGGCCGTCGTCCCGGATAAGGCCATCTTGCTCATTGTTGGCGGCGTAAGTAGTAAGTTGTCGCTACCAAAACGCCCAGGGTGGCCAGACCCACCAATATCAGGCCGGTCAGAGCCAGGGCGCTAACGATAACCGCCCCAATCGCCATCGGGCCGCTGCCTGCCACCCGAAGCGAGGCCACTACGATGGTCATCGCCAGCCCGTTCCAGACGGCATGAGTCGCCACGGCGATCCCGTAATTTCGCACCAGCGGCCAGAAATTTCTCCGGTGGAGGCTTTGCGCCCATCCCAGGCCGGTCAATCCGGCGGTGGTGCAATGCAAAACAGAGGTCCCGGCGCGCATGATGGCAATGATTATCCAAAAGTTCAAATCGACCGCGCCGTTAAACAAACTCTCGGCGATGGCAAAGCCGGCGCCGGCCATAAGCCCCCACGACCAACCGCGAGCGGGCGTCAGCCTGTACCAGCGGTTGAACAGCGGGATGAGCAGCCCTTTGGCCGTTTCCTCGATCAACGGCACGACGATAGCAATGCCGATGAAAGCGATGAGGACGACCCCCGGATTTTGCAACAAACTCGCCGGGTTGATTTCATCGAGCGCCAATGCCCCCGTTCTTGCCTGCTCCAGAATCGCTTCCAAACGCGCCAGCCCGCCGGGTTGCCGGACCACAAACAGCACGCCGGCGGCAATGAGCACCGCCGCGCCTGAGATTTCCAGAACCAGGGCGATGCTAACCACGATGATCGCCCCGAAGGCGATGCCGGCGATGGCCTGCCGCTGAGTCACGTAATCGGCGTTGGACCGCAGGGCTAAGGCCACGCTGCCCACCAGGAATAAGGGGGGGAAGGTGGCGCTCAGAGCGTGCAGCGGCGGAAAGAGCGCCGTCGGAGCCAGATCAAACAGCAACACCGTTTGCCCGATCAACCAGGCCAGGATGATGACCCCGGCTATGATCCAGATCGGCAGAGCAAAGGGCGGCGATGGCCGCCGGCGCAGCCCTCGGCGGGCGGTGACGGCCAGCGGAATTCCCAGCCCCAGCCCCAGGTAAATTATGGCGAAGCCAAAGGTGGTGGTGAAGGTTTTCTCCGATTCGAATTCCAGCTCGCCCACGTTCAGGGCAATGTAAAGACTGCCCACCAGCGATCCAAGCAGGGCCAGGCCCACCCCCCCGGCGAAGCCCAGCCGCAACGACCATACCCCCCGTATCGGGGATGGAGTTTGCGCGGGGATGGCTGCCTCTGGGGAAGCGGGCAGGGGTGAAAAAGGTTCTGTCATAAAGCGTGAATCCGGGCCCGGTTCGGGCGATAGAGAATCTGGGGTAGATTGCGCCCTTCAAAAGCAGTATACCCCAGGGTTGAGGTTGGTCCAAACCGCTCCAGATTGAACACAGGCGGCTGGCAGGCGGCTTTTGCTAATCTATTTGCGCTGGAGTACAATGGGCGCGTCTGCGGCAGTTGATCGGGAATTCGCATTGGCCACAGTTGAGTTTTTCCATCAGGGCGAGACATTCACACCGATCAAACGAGGCAAGCATTGGCTGAACGACATCCAGGTCCGAAGGGCGAACGGCGCAGGTATACCGTCTTCATGCTTGCGCCCACAATGTTCTTTGCCGACTACGGCGCGCACGTGCGCATTTTGGAGGAGGCGCGGGTGCTGCGCGCCTTGGGGCATCGCGTCACGATTTTGGCCTATCCCAATGGGCGGGACATCGCCGGCCTTGAGGTGCGCCGTTGTTGGGGCGTGCCGTTCAACTATCGGGTCATCGTCGGCTCCTCGCGGCACAAGGTTTATCTGGATATGATGCTGGCCCTGAAGGCGTTGGGCCACGTTCTGCGCCGCGCGCCCAGACCCGACATCATCCACGCCCACCTCCACGAAGGCGCTCTCCTGGGCTGGATGCTCAGCAAACTGACCGGCGCGCCGTTGGTCTTCGATTTCCAGGGCAGTCTGACCAGCGAGATGGTGGACCACAACTTCCTCCGGGCCGACAGCAGGTTCTTCAAGCCGTTGCGCTGGCTGGAAGAGCGCATCGACCACATGGCCCAGGCGATTCTGACCAGCTCGCGTCACGCCATGAACCTGCTCGTCGAGCAATTCCACGTACCTGAAGGGCGGGTTCATCCCACGCCCGATTGCGTCAACGCCGAGGAATTCGATCCGGAGCGCATCCTCCCTGCCGAGATTGGCCGCTTAAAGGCGGAACTTGGCGTTCCGGCGGGGAAGACCGTGATCGTTTACCTGGGGCTTCTGGCCGAGTACCAGGGCACGGGTAAACTGCTTGAAGCGGCGGCGGCGTTGAAGGCAGAACGCGACGATTTTCACGTTTTGATTATGGGCTACCCCAACGAAACCATCTATCGGGCCCGGGCCCAGGCTATGAACCTGAATAATGTGGTCACCATCACCGGCAAAATC
This sequence comes from Anaerolineae bacterium, assembly GCA_046757065.1. Taxonomy (GTDB): domain Bacteria; phylum Chloroflexota; class Anaerolineae; order 4572-78; family JBHHXL01; genus JBHHXL01. Next base: position 5,967 of record JBHHXL010000200.1, on the reverse strand, counting down.
CCCTACGAACTCGCCCCCCGTTATCTGGCCCTCGGTGACGTCGCCGTTGCTCCCAAAATCTCTGCCACCGAAGGCAGCGGCAAAATCCTGAACTATATGAGCATGGCCTTGCCCACGGTTGCCTTCGATACGCCGGTCAGTCGAGAGTATCTGGGGCGCGGCGGCCTCTACGCCTTTGATCTGACCGTGCCCGCCCTGGTCGAGGCGCTGCGGCGCGCTCTTGACCTGTCGCCCACCGAGCGCAAACGGTGGGGACATCACCTGCGCCAACGGGCCACCGCCCTCTTCTCCTGGTACCAGACGGGCCAGCAGATCGAGATCGTTTACGACGCGGTCATCGCCGGCGATCCCCATCCGGCTCAGGCCGTCCGTCGCGCCACCCGCCCGGTAAGCGATACGGCCAACTGATAAGAGCAAACTCCTATAACATTCCCCCTCCCATTCGTGATATAATTAACGTAACTTTTGGTACCTTGACAAGCCAGGGTTTGCCTCCAGCGACGTGGTGCCAGCGCCAGGTCCAGGGAGAGGGAAGAAAATGAACACTCGCCTGTATAGTTTACGGATGATTAGAGCCGTAATCGTCGTGGCAATGAGCATTGCTATGGTGTGCGGCTTGTTTTTTGTTTTCGGCAGCCAGAGTTTGTCAGCGCCCCTGGCCACGGACATCAATAGCAACATCATCAGCGATCAGACCTGGACGGCCGCCGGCAACCCCTATGTCGTTTCCGGCACGATTCAGGTGGCGGCAGTCTTGACTATTGAGCAGGGCGTCGTCGTGACCTTCACCCAGGATAGCCAGCTTGTCATCCAGGCCACCGGCAGCTTGCTGGCCACCGGCAGCGGCGGCCAGCCCATCCAGTTTACATCCCCCTCCGGGGCCTGTTACTGGAAGGGCATCGTCCTCGAAAGTGACGGCAACACCATCAGCTACGCCTCGTTCGAGAACGCCTCGCAGGCCATTAAATTTGAGGACTCCAACGGCCACACCATCACCTTCAATACCTTTCAGAATAACGGCGGCTGCGTCCCCGAGCCGAACCCGCTCAGCGGGGCCATCATCGGCGAGACGGATAACAGCCTGATCAACGATAACGTCTTCACCAGCAACAACACGGCCATCCACCTGCCTCGCTCCGGGGGCAACACCATTGCCCGCAACGTTATCTCCGGCACCACGGAACACGCCCTATCCTTCCCCTTCAATCCGGCCACCGGCTCGAATGATAACACGATCATCAGCAACACCGTCCGCCATTCCGCCAGGTTCGGGATTTACGCCGCCTCCGGAGCCGACAATTCCATTCTGGAGAACCTGGTCTATCTCAATCAACAGGGCGGCATCGGTCTTGAGGACCAAACCGCCACCTTTGGCCGGCGATTGACCGTCAGCAACAACGACGTTTACAGCAACACCGGCCCCGGTTTGTACATCACCGGCACCGAGGCCCTCGACGCGGGCGAGAACCTGATCTGGACCAACAGCCAGGGCGTGCTGTGGGACCTGAACAACAACCCGGCGGGCTATGTCATCACCCGCAATGTCGTCTGCCAGAACACCGATTTTCTGGTGAAGAACAACGATGCTTTCACCGTCACCGCCGCCCGCAACTGGTGGGGAACCAACACGCCGTCGATGGGCGGGGCCGGCAACGACATCCAGGGCCAGGTCGAGATCGACCCGCGCCTGGCCCTGACCGCCACGGCATCCGTGTCGTCGCTGCCCGCCGACGGCGTTTCGACCACGACCCTAACCGTCAGCCTCAACGGGGGCGGCGAAACCGTGCCGGCCCGGGCCAGGACGGTCAACCTGGCGACCAACCTGGGGGGTGTGTCGCCGGCGGTGATTACCCTCGATGCCAACGGCCAGGGCACAACCACCTACACCGCCGACACCACGCCCGGCCCGGTCACCGTGACCGTGGGCGATATGTGCGGCGCAACGCCCCTGGCCCTGAACCTGACCGTGCAAAGCACCGATGTCGGCATTACCAAGACCGGCCCCGGCGGCCCGGTCACCGCCGGCGATTTGATCACCTACACCATCGCTTACAGCAATGCGCCGGGGGCGGATGCGACCAACGTCCTCATCACCGACACGCTGCCCGCCGGAACCGGTTACGCCGGCAGCGACGAACCCGGTTTCAGCCTCGGCCCGACGGCGGGGAGCGTCATCACCTGGGCGCGGAACTTGCTGCCGCAGGGAACGAGCGGCCTGGTCACGCTGACCCTTCAGCTTGATAGCAACGCCGCCTGCGGTTCGGCGGGCGATATTTTGACCAACGTGGTTGAAATCGGCACGGCCACCACCGAGAGCACCCAGGCCAACAACGTCTTCACCCATACCACCAGTTCGGGCGTGTTGTGTCCGGCGGGCAGCCTGGCCATCACCAAAACGGCCCAGGTGGCCCAAACGACTCCGGATCGAGACGTGACCTACCTGATCGAGTATGCCAACAACTCGTCTCAAAGCATCGACAACGTGATCATCACCGACACCTTGCCCCTCAGCGCCAGCTATGTCAGCGACACCAGCGGCCTGCCCACGGTGGCCGGATCGAGCGTCGTCAGTTGGACCGTCGGCTCGCTGGGGCCGAATCAAACCGGAGTTTTCAGCCTGACCCTGCACACCGATCCGCTGCCGGTCTGCGCCGGCTTTAACCTGACCAACACGGTCGAGATCGGCAGCGGCTTTGTCGCCGCCAGCAGCGCCGATACCTCGGTGGTGGGCGTGGTGTGCGGGGTTGACCTGGTGGTGACCAAGAACGACGACATCGGCAGCGGCGGCAGCGACATCAGCCCGGCAGTGCAGGCCGGGACGGTCTACACCTACACCATCAGCGTGGTCAACCTGGGCACCGATACGGCCAACAACGTCGTTATCTCAGAGACGATCCCCGTCTCAACCAGCCTGGTTGGGCCGGCGGGCTGGAACCTGGTCTCGGGCCGGAATTATACCTACAGCGTCGGCAGCCTGGCCCCGGCGGCAGGGACGGTCGTCTATTTGCAGTTGCGGGCCGATTTCAACCTGCCGCTGATCACCACCACCGTCACCAACGAGGTCTGCGCCTCCTCCACCGAACCCGACGCTATCCCCGGCGATAACTGCGACAGCGTGGGCACGGACCTGATCGGCCTGGATACGCAGCTCTCCCTGTCCAAGAGCGATGGCGGACTGGTCTGCGCCGTGCCCGGCCAACTGGTCGATTACAGCATCGTCGTCACGAATACGGGGTCTGATCCGGCGTTTGGCCTGTTGTTGACCGAGTTGCTGCCGGCCAACACCTCCTTCCAGGGGCCGGCCAACACCTGGACGCTGGCCGGCGCCGGGGTTTACACCCATTCGCTTGGCACGTTGAACAGCGGCGGGGTCAGCAACACCGGCTTCTGGGTGCAGGTATTATCGACGACCGTCAGCGCCATCACCAACGTGGTCACCCTCGAACCGGCCGGGTTGAGCTTCACCCTGACCACCCCGATTTCGAGTACAGCGCCCAATCTGTACGTCATCAAGAACGATAACATCGAGCTCATCAACACCGCCACCGCCGCAACGATCGCCCGCCTGGAGAAACAGCTTGGCCCGCTGCCCTGGTTGAAGGCGGTCAAGGGCGGCGCGGGCGCTCAGGCCACGTCCGTTGCCCCCGGCGACACGATCTCGTACACGGTGGCCTACGGCAACGCCGGCAACAGTTCGGTGGCCGGGGTGGTCATCACCGAAACGCTGCCGGACAACACCACCTTCCTCGGCCCGTTGTACTGGACGCCGGTCAACAGCAACACCTACGTCTTTACGGTTTCAAACCTGGCCCCCGGGTCCGGCGGATTGCTGGACTTCCGGGTGCGGGTCAACGATCCGTTCCCGGCCGGCACGGCGGGCGTGACCAACACCGTCCGCATCGGCAACGGGGTGTTAGAATGTAGCGTCGGCGATAACGTCTCCGTGGAGTTCACGCCGGTCAACGCCGCCGGAGCCGGCACGAACTTCGCCTATCTGCCCATAATTATGAAGGAAGCGGTGATAACCACGCCGCCTACGGCAACCCCAACTCCGACGGCCACATCGACGCCCATTCCCGGCAGCACCCCCCGGCCGCCGCTGCCCACACCGACGCCAACCCCCTTGCCGCTGGCCTACGTCTCCGACGTGGCCGCCGACCAGGAGACGAACCAGGTCTTTGTGGCCAGCCCGCGCCACGATTGGGTGTACGTCATCGACGGCAATAGCGACACGGTTACCCGGACGGTGGCGGTGGGCAACGGCCCGACCGGATTGGCCGTGCTGACCTCGACCACGCCGAACAAGGTCTTTGTGGCCCACCAGTACGGGGCCAATAACTGGCATCCGGGCGTGATGGCCTTCGACGTGGACGGCGCAACGGCCCACGACACCTTCGACACCGGTTACGCAGGGGCGGCGCCCATCAAGATCGCGGCCAATTCCTTCAACGAGAGCCGGGTGTACGTCTCCAACTATTTCGACAAGCTGGCCGTCTTGAACGGGAACTCCGGCCCACCCGAAGCCAGGCTAGGCTGGGTCGAGCAGAAGGGCTTCCAGGGGGCCTACGGCATCGATACCAGCAGCGCCACCCACCGCGCTTACCTGGCGACCCGTGATACCGGCGAGCTAGTCATCTTCGACGGCGACCAGGACCGGCTGTTGGCGTCGAACTACATCCCCACCCACGTCAAGCCGCCCCAGGCCTGCAGCCTGTGGAGCGTGGCCGTCAACGAGGCCACGGGACACGTCTTCGTGCCCTGCCCGCAACTGGGCAAGGTCTATGTTCTGGAGGAGAGCCAGGTGTCGATGCTGGCCTCGGTGGCCACCCTGGAGAAACGGGAAGGCGGCTGGGCCCTGGTCGTTGCCGCCGTGGATGCGCCCTGGATCGCGGAGATCGACGTGCCCGGCGGGCAGGGCCTGGGCGAAGAGGGCATCGCCGTCGATACAACCACCGGGCGAGTCTACATCACCAACGCTCAGAACGACACACTTGTGGTCTTGCAAGATGGTTCGACTCCGGTTTACGTCTCGCCGACGGTTACGGTCGGCGACCAGCCGCAAGGGGTCGATGTGAATCCCCTGACCCAAAAAGTATACATCGGCAACACCGGCGACAACACGGTGACGGTTCTCAACGCCATGACGCCGACCATCGTCATCACCACGATCTCCTTGACCCCATAGCATCAACGTAAACAGGATTAAGGACCGGGGACGCCACCCCAGGCGTCCCCGTTTTTGCTGCCTGTTCTTGAGAATAATCGCCCAGGGATGTGGTTGGGTGGAGGACAGGCCGGTTTTGGCCTCTGAAGGGATAATCTCTGAGTTGAATACACTCTGGCAGAGAACTGGCTTGCACAAACGCCACCGCTGGTGTATGTTGGGTAATGGTAGATGGTAGCTACCCCAGCTTCCGCCAGGAATGACCGTTTCATGTTTAACGTCGTCCTCGTCGAACCTCAAATTCCGCAAAACACCGGCAACATCGCTCGCCTGTGCGCGGCGACCGAGATGCAGTTGCTGATCGTGGGACAACCGGGGTTCTCTCTGAGCGACCGCTACCTCAAGCGAGCCGGGTTGGATTATTGGGAGTTTGTCAGAATCAAACACATACCCGATGCGGACACGTTTTTTGCCCAATTGGATATGGCCCGCGCTTACCTGCTGACGACCAAAGCACAGCGACCGTACACCCACATCCGGCCACAGGCGGGGGATAGTTTCCTGTTTGGCCCGGAGAACGCTGGCCTGCCCGACGGGTTGCTCAAGGCGCACCCGGATGCTTGCTACACCATCCCTATGAAAAACCCCTATGTGCGCAGCCTGAACCTGGCCACCAGCGTTGGCATCGTCATGTATCATATGCTATCGTTGTTTGGTTTTGGGATTGAATAAACCGGCCCGTTTCAAAAAACCGCCAAATTTGACACCGCGATAAGCCTATGTTACTATTTGGAATCTCTAGC
>JBHHXL010000199.1:0-8452 GCA_046757065.1 Anaerolineae bacterium | reverse complement strand
GCTAGGCCGTAGGCCATCCGCTGATTTCCGACCGTGGTTAACTCTGCTACTTTATACGAGGAGATTCGCCAATGCCTAAATACGTGGCCGCCATCGACCAGGGGACGACCAGCACCCGCTGTATGCTGTTCGATCACGCCGGGCAGCCGGCGGGGGCGCACCAGCTCGAGCACCGCCAGATCTACCCCAGGCCGGGCTGGGTCGAACACGATCCCCTCGAAATCTGGGAGCGCACGCAGGACGTGATCCGGGGCGCGCTGGACCGGGCCGGGGCCAGCGCCGGGGACATCGCCGCCGTGGGGGTCACCAACCAGCGCGAGACGACACTGGTCTGGGACCGCAAAACGGGCCAGCCCTACCACAACGCCCTGGTCTGGCAGGATACCCGCACCGACCACATCTGCGACGAACTGGCCCAGGACGGCGGCCAGGACCGCTTCCGCCCCCAGACCGGCCTGCCCCTGGCGACCTATTTCTCCGGCCCCAAGATCAGGTGGCTGCTGGACGCTTCGCCCGTCGATGGCCTACGCGCCGCCGCCGAGAGGGGCGACGCCGTCTTCGGCAACATCGACACCTGGCTGGTCTGGAACCTGACCGGCGGGCCGGACGGCGGGGCGCACGTGACCGACGTGACCAACGCCTCGCGGACGATGCTGATGGACCTGGACGGCACCCGCTGGAACGACGACATCCTGGCCGCGATGGAGGTCCCCCGCGCGATGCTGCCCGACATCCGCCCCTCCAGCGACCCGGCGATCTACGGCTACACCCGGCCCGACGGCCCCTTCGGCGGGCGGATTCCGGTCTGCGGCATCCTGGGCGACCAGCAGGCGGCCACGGTCGGCCAGGCCTGCTTCAGCCCCGGCGAGGCCAAGAACACCTACGGCACCGGCTGCTTTATGATCCTCAACACCGGCCCCGAGCCGGTCCCCTCCGAAAGCGGCCTGCTGACCACCGTCTGTTACCAATTTGGCGACGAGCCGACCGTTTACGCCCTGGAGGGGTCCATCGCCATCACCGGGGCCCTGGTGCAGTGGCTGCGCGACAACCTGGGCCTGATCGAGACCTCGGCGGAGGTTGAGGCCCTGGCCAAAACGGTCGAGGACAACGGCGGGGTCTACTTCGTGCCGGCCTTTTCCGGGCTGTTCGCCCCCTACTGGCGGGGCGACGCCCGGGGCGTCATCGCCGGCCTGACGCGCTACGCCAACAAGGGCCACCTGGCCCGGGCCGCGCTGGAGGCGACCGCCTTCCAGACGCGGGAGGTGCTGGACGCGATGCGGGCCGACTCCGGGGTGGAGCTGACCGCGCTCAAGGTGGACGGTGGCATGGTCTACAACGACCTGCTGATGCAGTTCCAGGCCGACGTGCTGGGTGTGCCGGTCATCCGGCCCCGCGTGGCCGAAACGACCGCCCTGGGCGCGGCCTACGCCGCCGGGCTGGCCGTCGGCTTCTGGCAAAGCACCGGCGAGATGCGCCGGAACTGGGGCGTGGACCAGACCTGGCAGCCCTCGGCGGACGACATCGCCCGCACCACCTATTTTCGGATGTGGAAAAAGGCGGTAACGCGGACGTTCGATTGGGTGGAGTGAGCGTGAATAAATCAACCGAAGTCCTGGTCGTCGGCGGGGGGATCACCGGCTGCGGCGTGCTGTACGACCTGGCCCGGCGCGGCTTCAAGTGCGCCCTGGTCGAGCGCGACGATCTGGCGACGGGCACTTCGGGCCGCTTCCACGGGCTGCTGCACAGCGGCGGGCGTTACGCCGTCACCGACCCGGAGGCCGCCCGCGATTGCATCGCCGAGAACGCAATCTTGCGCCGGATCATCCCCCACTGCATCGAGGACACCGGCGGCTTGTTTGTGACCACCCCCTGGGACGACCCCGCCTTCGCCGATACTTTTCTCAACGCCTGCCGGGCGACCGGCATCCCCGTCGAAGAAATCTCGATCCCCGATATGCTGCGCCGTGAGCCGCTGTTGAACTCCGCCATCAGCCGGGCTTTGGCCGTGCCTGACGCCAGCGTCGAAACCTGGGAAGCCTGCCGCGCCCTGGTCGAGGCGGCGGCGGCCTACGGCGCGGAGACGCTCGTCTACCACCAGGTCGTTGAGCTGCTGACCCGCAACGGGGCGGTGGCCGGGGCCAGGGTGCAAAACGTCCGCAGCGGCGAGACCCTGACCGTGGACTGCGATCTCGTGGTCAACGCTGCCGGGGCCTGGGCCGGCCGCATCGCGGATATGGCCGGCTGCCCGGTCACGGTCCTGGCCGGGAAGGGGACGATGGTGGCTATGAACTACCGCATAGTCAACACCGTCGTCAACCGCTGCGACGTGCCGGGCGACGGCGATATTATCGTGCCCGTCGGCCTGGTGGCGGTCATCGGCACCACCTCCGTCCGCGTGCCCGACCCGGATGGTTTCGAGATCGAGGATTGGGAAATCCAACTGATGCTCGATGAGGGCGAGAAGCTGGTGCCGGGCTTCAAGCAGTTCCGGGCCTTGCGGGCCTGGGCCGGGGTGCGCCCCCTCTACCAGGAGACGGACCCCGGCGCGGACCTGCGCGACGTCAGCCGCGATTACAAGGTGCTGGACCACGCCGCCCGCGACGGCGTCGATAACTTCATAACGGTCGTCGGCGGCAAGTGGGCCACCTTCCGCAAGATGGCCGAGGACACGGTCGATGCGGTCTGCCGCAAGTTGGGAACCGAGCGCCCCTGCCAGACCGACCGCGAGGCCCTATCGCCGCCCGATGAGCGGCGCTACTACAGCCTGGGCCAGCGCCTGGGCAAGCTGGAGAGGGGCGAGTGGACCGGCCAGGTCATCTGCGAGTGCGAGGCCGTGACCCGGCCCCAGATCGAGGCCCGGCTGGAGCAGCGCGGCGCGGCCAGCATCGACGACCTGCGCCGCGACCTGCGGCTGGGTATGGGTCCTTGCCAGGGTGGGTTTTGCACCTACCGGGCGGCCGGGCTTATGCACGAGCGGGGGCAGCTCACCGCCGGGCAGGCCAACCAGTCCCTGCTCGATTTCTTGCAGGAGCGCTGGAAAGGGGTCAGGCCCGTCCTATGGGGCGGGCAACTGCGGCAGATGCAGCTCGACGAAGGCATTTTCCTGGGATTGTTGGGGGTGGATAAGTTGGGCCCTCCGCCTGGGGATTATTGAACAACCCCCAGACCCTTTGAAGCACCCCCATCGCCTTTAGCTCCACCGGAAAATCAACTCTCCCCAATTTAACAGTAATAATTGACTATCTAAGAGCGTTGACTTTAGCTGTTGATTATAATATCATTCAAGTGCCGGTTACCTGAGCGGACGGAGCACCCTGTGAAGTGTGAGATTTGTGGTTTTCTTAACCCGGAAGGCTTTATTTATTGCGGTCGATGTGGTAGCGGATTAAGTTCGTCTTCCGGTAGCACGGTATCTTCCAGCAGGTCGCCCATCGAAGGGGAGCGCAAGCTGGTCACCGTCATTTTTGCCGATATTTCCGGTTTTACCGCCCTGACCGACGCGGCCAACACCTCGGCGGAAGCCGAGCAAGTGGTCCAAATCGTCAATCACTGCCTCAGTGAATTAAGCGATGTCGTCTACGAGTATGACGGCTATATCGACAAATATATCGGCGATGCCCTGATGGCGATTTTCGGCGCGCCCAGGACTCACGAGGATGATCCCGAACGCGCTCTACGCTGCGCCCTGGCTATGCGCGAGCGGCTGGAGGCGTTCAACAATAACCCGCCCTTCCCTCTGGTTGAACCGTTGGGCATCCATATGGGCATCAATTCCGGCACGGTCATCGCGGGCCTGATCGGTACGGACCGGAAGCGCGCCTATACGGTTATGGGCGATGTGGTCAACGTGGCCTCCCGCCTGGAAGATGTTTCCGAACGGGACGAGATTTTAATCAGCGAGGACACCTACCGCCTGGTCAACCGCCTCTTCGATTTTAACGAGCGCGATCAGGTGCGGGTCAAAGGTAAGCGCAAACCGCTGAAGATCTACGAGGTCCTGGGCGTCAAGGACCAGCCCGGTACGCAACGGGGCTTGGTCGGCTTACGCTCGCCGATGGTGGGCCGAGATGAGGAGTACAAGCTCCTGCAAACCTGCCTGGATCGCCTGTGGGAGCGGCAGGGCAGCATCATTACCGTCGTGGGCGAGGCCGGGCTGGGGAAATCGCGGATGATCGCCGAGTTGCGGCAAAGTTTCCGGACCACGTCCCAGGGCTGGGATGAGAGCCATTGGCTGGAGGGACGAGGGCTTTCCTACCGGCAATCGCTGAGCTATCGGCTGGTGGTTGACATCCTCCATGGCTTCCTGGGAGTCACCGAAAACAGCCCCGAAGAGGAAATCTGGTCCCGGCTGAACAAGGCCGGCCTTGATCTGTTTGGGCATCGCAAAGATAGAGTCGTCCCCTTCCTGGCCGTGATGATGGGCCTGAAGGTAGCCGATGATATGGCGGCTGCGCTGCCCCTGTCCGAGCCGCACATTATGCAGAAGCGGATGTTTATGGCCTTTGGGGAGCTGGTGGAAACCCTGGCCGTCAGGGGGCCGCTGGTGCTGGTGTTCGAGGACCTCCACTGGGCCGACCCGGACTCGGTCCGGCTGATCGAGTACCTGATAACGCTCACCCCCGTTCTGCCGCTGGCGCTGATTTGCGTCACCCGCCCGGACCGAGAGACGGACTTTTGGGCGGTGAAACAGCAAGCCAAGCTGGAATTCGAAGACAACTACTACGAAACGAACCTGGAACCGCTCTCCCGCGATGAAAGTTGCCTGCTGGTTGACCAGTTGCTCCAGGTCGAGCACCTGCCGCACGGCATCGAAAACCTGATCTTCAGCCGGTCCGAAGGAAATCCCCTCTTCGTCGAAGAGGTTTTGCGCAGCTTGATTGAAGACGGAGCCATTCGCTGGGAGGACAACGCCTGGTCGGTCACGCGGGCCGTCTCCGAGGTTGACATCCCCGACACGCTGCAAGGGGTGCTCACCGCCCGCATCGACCGCCTGGACGAACCGGTCAAGCGCGTGCTGCAAATCGCCTCGGTGGTCGGGCGGGTCTTTCCGCGCTTTATTATCGCCCAACTGGTGGAGGACAAAGAAAACCTGGACCGGCATCTGGCCCAACTGGTCGAGGCCGAGCTGATCCGCGAGCGGAGCGGCGACTCGGAGTCTGAGGCGGAGTACATTTTCAAGCACGTCTTGACAATGGAGGCGGCCTACCAGAGCCTGTTGCACCAGCAGCGCAAGGTTTACCACCACCAGGTGGGCGACTTTATGGCCCGCCTGTACTGGCTGCGGGGCGAGGAATACGCCTCCCTGGTGGCCGACCACTACTACCGGGGCGAGGCCTGGGACCGGGCCTTGCGCTACCTGCATCGGGCGGCGGAGGCCGCGATCAACGCCTTTAACATCGGCGAGGCCAAAACCTATTATTGGCGGGCTTTAGAAGTGCTGCCACTGGTTGAATCTTACGATCCGACCATTCGGATGGAACTCCACGAGGGGTTGGGCAAAGTGCGGGCGCGCCTGGGCGAAAACAAAGCGGCGCTAGATGACCTGGAAACGGCCCTGGCGCTGGCCCAGGAAAACGACGACACCTTTGCCCAACTGCGGGCGCTGAACCTGATCGGCTCGCTGCGGATCGGCTACGACAATTACCAGCAGGCCGTTGCGTACTTTGAGCGCTCGCTGGAAATGGCCCGCCGGCACGATGTCAAACCGGGCATCGTTGATGCCTTGAACCACCTGGGGTCCTGCTATCTTGATATGGGAGAGCTGGGCCAGGCCGCGATCTGCCACCAGGAGGCGCTGCAAATCTCCCAGGAGATTGAAAATCAAGCCCGCCTGACGGCCAGCCAGGATGGCCTGGCCCGCATCGCGCTGTTCCAGGGCGAGCTGGCCGCCAGCGTCGACCGCTACAACGAGGTGATGCAAGTCCGTCGCCATCTGGGCGATCACCTGGGGCTGATGGGCTCGTTCGCCTCCACCGTCATCGCCCACAGCCTGCTGGGCGATTATCAAACCGCTGCCCAGGTCTGCGAAGAGGCCCTGGCCCTGCACGACAAGGTCAGCAATTTTAACCTCATCCCCTTTATCCATTACAATCTGGCCTATGGCCAGCTTTTGCAGGGCGATTTTCAGGCAGCGGGAGAGAACCTGAGCCTGGGTTTGCACCTGGCCCAAAAACTTGAGCATAAGATCTGGCAGGCGCTAGGCCACACCCAGACCGCCTATTATTACTTGCTCTTAGGGCGACTGGACGAAGGCTTAACGGAAGCCCAGGCGGCCGTCGATCTGGCCGGGAAGACAGGGTCCCCGTGGCGGTTGGCTCAGGCCCGGTTTATGCTGGGGGTCGCCCACCGTTATCGAGGGGCGCTGGCCGAGAGCCGGAGCACTCTGGAAGAGGTCTGGGCGGATGTCCGCCGCCTGGGTTTTGGGCCGGACGAAGCCACCATCCTTTACGAATTAATCCAGGTTTATATGGAGGACCAGCATTGGGAGCCGGTCCCCAAATTGCTAGAGCGATTGTTAGCTCTGGCCGACAGCAGCGAGATGCGCGAGCTTAGGGCCCTTGGGCGCTGGTTGGCGGCGCGTTACGCGCTTTACAAGAACGATCTCGGCTCGGCCAGCCTGTTTCTCGTTGAGGCCAGAGATATGGCGCGGAAGACCGGCGGGCGGTTGTCGGAAATCTTGATCGAAACCGAGCTGGCCCGCGTCTTTCAGGCCCAGGGCGACCAGCCCAACGCCCGCAAGTCGCGCCAGAACGCCCGGCAACTCCTGGCGCGAATTGAGGAGGGAATCGCCAACGACCTCTTGCGCGATAGCTTTCGAGAGTCGGCGCTGGCCCGGCGGGCGAGCCGGACCTGGGAAGCGGTATGAATTGGCCGTATGCAGGATATTGAGACGGCTCTCTTAACGCAGGTTAAAACCTATAGCCAACGCTACCGGCTGTTTGTTCCAGGCGATTCAATTGTCATCGGGGTCTCCGGCGGCCCCGATTCGTTGTGTTTGTTGGATGTGTTGCACAGGCTTGCCCCGGGACTTGATCTCCGGCTGAGCGTGGCCCATTTGAATCACGGATTGCGGGGTGCTGAGGCCAAGGCCGACGCCGCCTTTGTCCAGGCAGTGGCCGCCGGGCGAGGATTGCCCTTTCACGGCGGTCGCCGGGATGTAGCCGCCCTGGCCGCCGGGCGCAAACTCGGCCTGGAGGAAGCCGCCCGCCAGGCGCGGTACGCCTTCCTGACGGAGATTGCCCGGAGCGCCGACGCTAAGCGGGTGGCCGTCGGCCACAACGCCGACGATCAGGCGGAAACAGTCTTGATGCACTTTCTGCGGGGGAGCGGTCTGCCCGGCTTACGCGGCATGTTGCCGGCGCTGCCCCTCAAAGAATACCGCTTTCTCAAAGGGGATGTGGACCCCGGGCTGATGTTGATCCGGCCCTTGCTGGAGGTCCCCCGGCCCGGCATCGAAGCCTACTGCCGGGCGCGGGGGCTACAGCCCCGCTTCGACCGCTCGAATCTGGATACGACCTTCTTTCGCAACCGGCTGCGGCACGAGCTGCTGCCCCTCCTGGAAAGCTACAATCCCAACATCCGGGCCGTGCTGCGGCGGACGGCGCAGGTGACCGCCGGCGATTATGAGGTGCTGCGAGCGCGGCTTGAAGCGGACTGGCAGCGGGTGGTGCGGGACGAAACGCCGGAAGCGATCACCTGCGATCTGGGGGCCTGGCAGGCCCTGCCGGTGGGGCTGCAACGGGCTATCTTGCGGCGGGCCATCCAGCGCCTGCGGCCCGGCCTGCGCAACATCGATTTCCGGCACGTCGAGCGGGCGGTGGAAGGTCTGGCCTCCGGCCCGGTCCGGAGCGGGCTGCGCGTCACCCTGCCGGATCAATTGCTCCTGACCGTGGTCTACGATACGTTTGTCATTGCCGGGGAGGATTACCGGGGGCCTGCGCCGGGCCTGCCCTATCTGGCTAGCTCGGAGCCGCTGCCGGTGGCGGTGCCGGGCCGGACCCCGCTGCCGGAGGCCGGCTGGACGCTTCAGGCGAAGTTGTTGGCCCCCGGCGCGATTGACCGGGCCACGATCCGGGCTGCGGCTGGTTGGGAATGTTATCTGGATGCCGGGGTCGTCGGGCCCCGGCCCTGGCTGCGCCCCCGCCTGGCGGGCGACAGGTTTCAACCGTTGGGGCTGGCGGGACATTCCAAGCGCCTCAACGAGTTTATGATCAACGCCAAAATCCCCCCCTTCCAGCGCCCTTCGATCCCGCTGTTGATCTCGGAGGCGGGAGACATTTGTTGGGTGTGCGGCTGGCGGGTCGATCACCGGGCCCGGGTCACAACCGCGACCCGGCAGATACTCCACCTGCGGTTTGCCAAAGCGGATCAGAGCCCGGCTTAGAGGATCGCACGGGCCTAAAAGACCCGTGCTGAGAGAGCCAAGCCCTTTCGGGCTAAAAATCTGGCAGTT
>JBHHXL010000198.1:0-8507 GCA_046757065.1 Anaerolineae bacterium | reverse complement strand
GGGGGTGAGGGCTATTTTCACAGGAGAACGAGAATGGAAACCCAACCCGCAACTTCCTACAACCCGCAAGCCATCGAGGCCCGGTGGCGGGCGCGTTGGGCCGAAACCAACCTGTACCGCACCCCGGCCACAGACGACAACGACCGGCCGGCCTTCTACTGCCTCGATTTCTTCCCCTACCCGTCCGGCGCTGGCTTGAGCGTCGGGCACGGGCGCAATTACGTGCCGACCGACGTCATCTCGCGCTACCACCGCATGAAGGGCGATGCCGTCCTGCATCCAATGGGCTGGGACGCCTTCGGTCTGCCGGCCGAGAACGAGGCCATCAGAACCGGCCTTCACCCCCGCCAAACGACCGACCGTTACGCGGCCAATTACCGCCGCCAGATAACGTTGATGGGCTGTTCTTACGACTGGGAGCGGGAGATCAATTCCAGCGCGCCTGACTTTTACCGCTGGACCCAATGGTTCTTTTTGCTGCTGTACCGGCGCGGGCTGGCCTACCGGGCCCCGGGCCGCCAGTGGTGGTGCCCGGTTTGCAAAACCGTCCTGGCCAACGAGCAGGTGGAAGCCGGCAACGTCTGCTGGCGGGGACACCCGGGCGTTTACAAGCGCGACCTGGAGCAGTGGTATTTCCGGATCACGGCCTACGCCGACGCCCTGCTGGATGACCTGGAAACGTTGGACTGGCCGGAGCACATCCTGGCTATGCAACGCCACTGGATCGGGCGCAGCCAGGGGGTTGAATTCGAGCTGGTCGCCGGCGCGGAGGCGCGTTTCAACGTCTACACCACCCGCCCGGGTACGATCTTCGGGATGACCTTCGCCGTGCTGGCCCCGGAGCACCCCTTGGTTGAGACCATCACCGCCCCCGACCGGCGGGTCGCGGTTGCGAACTATTGCCGGCAGGCCCGCCAGCGGAGCGACCTGGAACGGCTGCAAGCCGGCCAGGACCGGGGCGGCATCTTCACCGGGGCTTACGCCACCAACCCGGCCAACGGAAGGCAGGTGCCCATCTACGTGGCCGATTACGTCCTGCCGGGCTACGGGGGCGGGGCGATTATGGGCGTGCCCGCCCACGACAGGCGCGACTTTGACTTTGCCCGGCTGCACAACATCCCCGTCCACGTCGTCATCGCCCCCCCGGATTGGGACGGGCAACCGCCGGCCCAGGCCTACACCGAACCCGGAGTTATGGTCAATTCCGGGCCCTGGGACGGTCTGCCCTCGACCGAGGCCGCCGACCGCATCACCGCCTGGCTGGAGACGGAAGGCATCGGGCGGCGAAAGGTGCAGTACCGCATCCGGGACTGGCTTATCTCGCGCCAGCGATATTGGGGCGCACCGATCCCCATCGTCCACTGCCGGGCCTGCGGCATCGTCCCGGTCCCGGAGGAGGATTTGCCGGTCCTGCTGCCCGACCTGGACTCCTGGCAGCCCGGCGATGACGGCCGTTCGCCGCTGGCCAACGCGCCGGAGTTCGTCGACACCGCCTGCCCCGGCTGCGGCGGCCCGGCCCAACGCGAGACGGATACGATGGACGGCTTTGCCTGCTCGAGCTGGTACTTCCTGCGTTTTGCCAGCCCGCATTACGAGCAGGCCCCCGTCGAGCCGGCCGCCCTGGCCCGCTGGGGCCCGCCGGACCTGTACGTCGGCGGGGCCGAGCACGCGGTGATGCATCTGTTGTACGCCCGCTTCTGGACCAAGGTCATGGCCGACGCCGGCCTGGTCCCCTTCCGGGAACCGTTTCCCAGGCTGCGCAGCCAGGGCATTATGCACGCCCGCGACCCCAACACGGGCGAAATCCGAAAAATGTCCAAGTCCGCCGGCAACGTCATCACCCCGGACAGCGTGGCCGCCAGCCACGGCGCGGACGCCCTGCGCATCTACCTGCTGTTTATGGCCCCCTTCGAGAATAAGACCGTCTGGGAGGCGGACGGCATCGCCGGGGCGCAACGCTTCCTGCAACGCACCTGGCACCTGGCCAGCGCCGTGGCTGCGGCCGGGCAACCGGCCGGCTCGCCGCCCGGCGGGCGCTTACCGCAAACGATCCAGCGCGCCATCCGCCGGGTGACCACCGACCTGGAGGCGCTGAAATTCAACACGGCCGTGGCCGCCTTGATGAAGGCCCTGAACGCGATGATCGCCCACCAGCAGGCCCACGGCCTGACGGCCGACCTGGCCGAAGCCACGCGCACCTTCGTCTTGTTGCTGGCCCCCATCGCCCCTCACCTGGCCGAGGAGCTGTGGGAACGGCTGGGCGGCGAGTACAGCGTCCACCAGCAACCGTGGCCGGCCTGGGATGAGAGCCTGGCCGCCGAGGAAACCATCCCCTTGATCGTCCAGGTCAACGGGCGCGTCCGGGACAAATTGCACGTCCCGGCCACCATCGGTCAGGCCGAAGCGGAGAAGCTGGCCCTGAGCTGCGCCGGCGCCAGGCGTTACCTGGCGGATCGCCCGGTCACCCGCCTGATTTATGTGCCGGGGCGGCTGGTCAATATCGTCACAGCTTGACTTAAAATAGATTCCCACTACACTTGAAAAACGAATGGCTCATGTCCAGAACAAGTGCAAAAGTGACCGGCACTTCTGGATACTGAAGGGAAAACCCAGAAGAATAAAGTGCCGGTCACTTGTACTGAACATGAGCCAAACGAATACTTCCCGTCTGGCCTGGGTTCTCGTTACGAAACTGAGTTTCGTAACGCAATTGGGCGTCCAAACTGAGTTTAGACACCGGCCCCCCACGTTAGCCGGGAGAAGTTACAAACCTTGGATCGGTAGAGGTACGAACGGGTGTGTTTACCAACAGTGATCGCCATCGATGGGTCGGCGGCCTCCGGGAAGAGCACCCTGGGGCAACGGCTGGCCCAACGTCTTAACTATCTTTACTTCGATACCGGGGCGATGTACCGGGCCGTGACCTGGGCCTGCCAGGAGAGGCACCTGCCCGCAGATGATGAAGCCGCCGTTTCCAGCCTGGCTGAAGGACTGCACATTCAAATTGAGCCGCCCACCGTCAATGACGGGCGGCAATACACGGTTCTGGCCGACGGCCAGGACATCACCTGGCAGATCCGCACGCCCCGGGTTGACGCCGCCGTGGCCCAGGTTTCCTCCTACCCGCGTGTGCGAAAGGCGCTCATCGCCCGGCAGCGGCACATCGGCCGGCGCGGGCAGGTGATCATGGTCGGGCGCGACATCGGCACGGTTGTCCTGCCCGAGGCCGATTTGAAATTGTTCATCGACGCCTCGCTTGAGGAACGCGCCCGGCGGCGTTTCCGGGAATGCCGGGCCCGGGGCGAAGCGGTCGAGTACGAAACGGTCCTGGCGGCGATGAAAAGGCGCGACCGGATCGACCGGGAAAAACCGATCTCGCCGATGGTCCCTGCCCCCGACGCCATCCCAATCAACACCGACGGACGCACGGTAGAGGCGGTCCTGGCCCAAATCGAAGCCCTGGTCTTTGCCCGGTGCCAGGTTGGGAGTTAGCCCCCAGCCGCCCCACCCTCCGGCCAATGCGCAACTCTTTTATTTCAACCCGGCCACCCAACCCCACTCTGCGCCGCCTTGGCCACTGGCTGGTGCGCGGCGCGGTCCGGATCATGGTCAAAACGGAGTACCGGGGCCAGCCGCCCGGCCACGGGCGCGAGGAGCCGCTGGCAGGGCCGCTGCTGGTCATCTACAACCACACCTCGGCCATCGACCCGCCGCTGGTATTGGCTCACCTGCCCCGTCCGGCGGAGGCCCTGGCCGCCTCCCATTTGTGGGAAATCCGGTCCATCCGCTGGGCCCTGAACTGGTACCGCCCCATTCCCGTCTACCGCGACGTGTCCGATCTGTCAACGACGAGCCGGGCGTTGAGAGCGCTGAAGGCGGGGGAAATGGTGATGGTCGCCCCGGAGGGCCGGATCAGCCTGACCGGCAGCCTGGAGTACGGGCGGCTGGGCGTGGCCTATCTGGCCGCTCGCAGCGAGGCGCCGGTCTTGCCGGTCGGCATCGTTGGGGGCGAACGGCATCCTCAATACTGGCGCCGCCTGCGGCGCGCGCCCGTCACCCTGACCTTTGGCCCGGTCTTCAGCGTGCCGCCGCTGGCCCGGGGCGTCCGGGGCCAGGCGCGCAAAGCGCATCTGGAGGCAGCCCACCGGCAGTTGATGCAGGCGCTGGCCGCGACCCTGCCGGCGGCCTATCGAGGGGTGTGGGGGTAACCCGTATGGCCCGCAAATTCATCCACATCTTGCTGGTAACTGTGGTCAAACTGCTGCTCAAGGTTACCGTCAGCGGGGCCGAGAACGTGCCGCCGTCCGGCCCGCTGATCATTATGATGAACCACATCGCCTTTCTGGACCCGGTCGTGGTCACGGCCTGCTTCCCGCGCTGGGTGGTGTCAATGGCCAAGGCCGAAGCCTTTTCCCTGCCGGTCTGGGGCCCGTTGATCAAGATTTACGGCGCATTCCCCATCGAGCGCGGGGCCGGCGATGTGGGCGCCATCCGGCAGGCCATTCGCGTCCTGCAGCAGGGCAACGTGCTGCTGATGGCCCCCGAAGGGACGCGCAGCCGCAGCTACAGCCTGCAACCGGCCCAGGAGGGGCTGGTGACCGTGGCCACGCGCAGCGGAGCGCCGGTGATCCCGGTGGCCATTACCGGCGCGCACCAGGCGAAGCGGAACTGGCTCCGACTGCGCCGCGCCCCGATCCAGATCGCCATCGGCCAGCCCTTCGCCTTCAAAGAGTCGGCCCGGCGGCAACGGCGGGCGGCCATCGACGAGGCGATGGCCCGCCTGGCGGCCATCCTGCCCGAGCCGTTTCGCGGCGTTTACAGCGACCTGTCGGGGGCGACGTCAACCCACCTGGCCGCGCTTGAAGCTCCAGCCGAGCAACGCCAGCCACAGGCCCAGCGTCACCCCGCTGATCCAGGCCCCCCACCGGAATGAGCGCGGGCGGAATTCAAACACCACCTGGTGCCGGCCGGCCGGTACGGCCACGCTCCGGAACAGCACATCCACCGCTTCGATGGGGACGGGCCGGCCGTCTACCCGCGCCTCCCAACCGGGATAGTAGGTGTCGGTCAGGATCAACCAGCCCGGCTGGTCCAAATTCACCTCGATTTCAACCCGCTCCGGCTCGTAGCGCCGCAAGATCACCGAATCGGCCGGCGAGGCGGCCCCGCGCCTGACCAGGCCGGGCGTTCCGCCCACCCGCAGGGCGCGCTGCGAAGGGTCGAATTCGGGATCGCGCAGGGCGGCGATGGCTTCAGCTTCGCCCGGCACAGTTTCCATCTCGTGAACGATGAAGGCGCGGGGCAACACACCCAGATTCTCATAGACTTTCACATCGCCGTCGTGGATGCGGCGATAATCGCCCTCGGTGGAGAGCAGCAGCGAGCGGCCCGTCGTGGTCGGCTGGTTGATCAGGCTCAAGCCGCGCAGCACAAAGGTGAAGCGCCCACCCTCAGCCAACGTTACAACCTCAAGCGCCGCCGGGCGGGCCATCTCCTCCCACTCCAGGACGGTGATGTAGTCAAAGCCCGCCGGGTCGTCGCGCCAGGTGTGGCCGGCCCGGGCCCGGGCGTGGGCCGCGTTGGGGGGATACTTGCCCTCGGCGGTGTCGATGCCCGCCCGCAAGACGAAACGGTGTTGCCGCCCCTCCCCGGTGGTGACGATGACCTCGGCCACCGGTGCGCCGTCGGGCAGGCTGGCCCCGCCTTCCAGATAGGAGACCAGGCCGACCGCCGTAGCCGGAAAATCGGGCACGATCTCGGTTCGAATTGCGTGCGGACCCGTCCCGCCCAAGCGGGCCGAAAATTGCAGGTCGTAAAAAATGTCATCGATCCAGACGTCGTAGACCTTGTCGGTGACGATGTGGCGCACGCCCAACAGCGACAGCAGGCGACCGGGGGGCACGTCGCGCAGGTTCTCGCGCAGGCGGCCATCGACGGCCAGGCGGTCTTCATCCAGGAACAGCTTTTGCAGCTCCACGAATTGGGCCAGGGGCAGCAGCCCGCCGTCGTAACCGTCGACCGAGTAGAGGCGGTACAACAAGGGCAGGTTGAAAAAGAGGACCTCCTTTTCCTTGGCCGCGACCACCAGCTGGTAGACGGCCTCGGGCGGCAGCTGGTCGCCGTAGATGCCCTCCAACTCGCGCAAATCGCCGGGGTCGTAACGGATGCCGGACAGGGACAAAAAGCGATGGTGGCCCGCATCCTGGGCGGTCAGCAGTTGGGTGACGGCCGGCCGGAGCGAGCTGTAGGCTTCGGGGGCGGTGGGCCGGTTGTAACGCAGGCTTTGGGCCGCCCAAAACAGCTCCAGGCCGGACAGGACGAGCAGAACTATCGCCACCTGCGGCGCGCGGGCCGGCCGGCGCAGGCCCAGCACGATCAAGGCGGCCACCCATCCGGCCCCGGCCAGCCAGACCAGGCCGGGCAGGGCCGGAACCGGCTCCAGGATCAGGAACAGGACCACGGCCAGGGCCACGGCGGCGATGAGCAACGTGGCCTGGGCCCAGCGTCGCTGCCCGATCCAGGCGACCAATCGCCCGGCGGCGGCGCGCACCTCGATTGGGCGCGAGGCCAGCGCATCCAGCCCCAGCCCGGCCAGAACTGCCACGGCAAAGGCGTAGAGCAGCAACCAGCGGGCCGGGGCCCGGAACAGATTAAAGCCGGGCACGAATTTGTAAAGGACCAGGTAGAGCGGCCCCGTGGCCCGGCCCAGGGCCAGGACCGCCCCGGCCAGCCCCAGGAGGGCGAAGACCGCCGCCTCGCGCCGCCAGGCCAGAGTCAACAGGCCCAGCGCGGCCAGCCCCAACCCGGCCAGGCCGGCGTAGGCCACCCATTCGCTGAACGCCTCGCCGAAGACGACGCTCAGGTCGAGGCCAAAGGGGGGCAAGAAGGTGAAGTGGGCCGTCCAGGGGCGCAGGCTGAAGGAGGTGGCCTCGTTGTAGGACAGCCCGCTGCGGCGAATGGATTGCCGGGCCAGCTCGAGCGTGGGCAGCAGTTGGGCAGCCGCCAGGAGCAGGGCCAGACCGGCGGCGACGGCCAAAACTTGGAGAGTGGAGATTAGGGATTGGAGATTAGAGATTAGACGCTTCCCCGCCCATCGAAAATTGGAAACCGAAACCCGACGCCTGAAACCTGGAACCTGAAACTTGAAACCTGTAACCTGTAACCTTAACACCCCGTACAACCCCACTCCCACCAGGGAAATAAACACCGCCTGGCTGTGCCCGGCCAGCAGCGTCAAAGCGATCAGGGCCGCCAGGAGCAACACGGCCGTCCAGCGCCGCCGTCCGGCCACCGCTTCATCGTACAGCAGGAACAGCCAGGGCAGCCAGGCCGAAACTTGAAGCTGGTTGGGATGATCGACCTGCGCCCCGAGGAAGCCGCCCAGGGCAAACAGCATCGCCGCCAGCAGCGCCCCCGGCCAGCCCAGGCGGAGCGAGCGGCGGGCGTAGGCCAGCATCCCCACCGCCGCCAGCCAGGTGTGGAGGGCCATCGACGCGGCCACCTGCCGGGGCGGGGACAGCCACAAAAAGAGCCAGTTCAACGGGTACAGGACGCCCGCCTGGCTGTTGGCCAGGAACGGAACGCCCATAAAGAGGTGCGGGTTCCACAACGGCAGGCGCCCCTGGCGCAGCGCCTCCGAGGCGTAGGCCCGGTAGGGATAGAAATAGAGGAAAGTGTCCACGCCGACCAGGATCAGGTTGGTCAGCAGAATC
Organism: Anaerolineae bacterium; assembly: GCA_046757065.1. Classification (GTDB taxonomy): domain Bacteria; phylum Chloroflexota; class Anaerolineae; order 4572-78; family JBHHXL01; genus JBHHXL01. The sequence continues at coordinate 795 of JBHHXL010000198.1, read as the reverse complement.
TTCCAGAAGAACAGCACCACCAGGCCGGCCAGCAAGATCGAAGCGGCGACCGGGGCCGGCGCAAACGGAAACCGCCGCCTCATTGCAGCCGCTCGATCCGGTACAGGGAAATGGACGGCCCGCCGTCCGGCCGGTAGGCGCGATAGACGGGGCGCAGGCTCAGGCCGGCTCCGGCCAGGGCCAGCCGGGCCGGGGTCTCCGAGCGCCAGGCCGGAAAGGCGATGTACTGCTCGCTGCCGGCCCGGGCCACAGCCAGGCGGACCAGCTCCGCCTCGGTCTGCCAGCGCCGGAAGTCGAAAGGATAGCCCCACAGGTAAAAGCGCCAGTGCGCCCCCAACCAGCGATGGTACAAGGTCACATTTGCGCCCGCGTAGCGGCGCAGGTAGGCGGCCACATCCTCGACGCCCTGGTAGGCCCCGTGGTCGCCGCCGATGGGGTAGCGGGAGGCGACCGCATCCTGGACGGGGCCGGCGAAGGCCAGGGCCAGGAGGAATGCAAGGATTAGATATTGGGGATTAGGGATTAGGGATTGGAGACTTGTCCTGAGTGTAACCGAAGGGTTGGAGATTGGGTGCGCCAGCCCCGATCCCGGCCCCCCGATCCCCAATCCCCGATCCCCAATCCCCAACCTCCACGGCCAGAGCAGGACACGGGCCAGGAGGAGGGCCAACAAAGGCACCAGGCCCAATAGATAGCGATCCCAGACCTCGAAGCTGAGCGCGGCGTGACCGAGCAGAAAGGCCAGGCAAAAGAGCGCCAGCAGACCATCGATGGCGGCCTGCCGCCGGGCGCGCG
>JBHHXL010000197.1:0-8514 GCA_046757065.1 Anaerolineae bacterium | reverse complement strand
TTTGCAGGGTGTTTCTTGGGAAAAAGTGAAAAGTTATTTACGGACAGTTACTAAGCGTTGATCGTCTCGTGCTCCTCGCCCAGATATGCCTTGAGCACATCCGGGTTGTGCTGGACTTCGTCGGGCCGGCCGTCGGCGATCTTTAGGCCAAAATCCAGCACGGCCACCCGGTCGGAGATGTCCATGACCACGCCCATATCGTGCTCGATGAGGACCACGGTCACCCCGTGCTCCTCGTTCACGTCGAGGATGAAGCGGGCCATATCCTCCTTTTCTTCGGCGTTCATCCCGGCCATCGGTTCGTCGACGAGCAGGATGGCCGGTTGCAGGGCCAGGGCCCGCCCCAGCTCGACCCGCTTTTGCAGGCCATAGGCCAATGAACCGACCGCTTGCTTGCGGATGGCCTCGATTTCCAGCAGGTCGATGACGTCTTCAATGTATTGCCGGTGATCGATCTCCTCCTTTTGGGCGCGTCCCCAGTAGATGGCGCTGTCAAAAATCGATGACTTGAGGTGGACGTGCCGGCCCAGCATCAAGTTGTCCAAAACGCTCATATGCTTGAACAGCTCGATGTTCTGGAAGGAGCGGGCCACGCCGGCCCTGGCGATCTTATAGGGGCGCATTTTGGTCAGCTCATATTCGTGGCCGCGATTGTAAAATCGGATGCGGCCCTCTTGCGGGCGGTAGAGGCCGCTGACGCAGTTCAGCAGGCTGGTTTTGCCCGCGCCATTGGGGCCGATAACGGCCACAATTTCACCCTGGCGTACCTCCAGGCTGACGCCGCTCAACGCCGCCACCCCGCCGAAGCTGAGATGGACATCTTCAATTTTCAATTGCGATTGGCCCGGTTCCAGGGAACTACCGTTGAGGTTGTGGGTGATCCCTCGCGTCATCCATCGCTCCTCTGTATTGAGTTGATGGTGGCCGGTCAGGTGAAGTAGAAACAGCTATCAGAAGCTAAGTCTTTTCCAGGACTGCGCCTGGGAAAAAGGCAGAAAGATGAAGGATGAAATTTCCGCCTTCAGCCCTCACGCGAAGCGTGTCGATGTAAAAGCCTAAGACGCTAAAAGCGCAGGTCTTGAGTCAAGGTCGCTGTGAATTATATAACGTTTGGTCTTGTGTGCAAATCCTCTCCCCGGCTGAGGGCGTGTTAGGTGCGACGCACTTCAGGCAAGCTATGCGCTCGAAAATAGAGCTTCGTGCCTGACGAGTTGGCCGTCGAAATGCACGATGGAAGTGCGTCGCACCTAGAATTCGGGACAGACCCCGCGGCTGAGGCCAACGATAGCATCTGAAATTTTGACTCTTTGGCAGACTATTGTTTATACTATGCCTTGAAATGAACATTTGTTTAGAATGAACCTCATGCTTTTCCTGATGGAGCAAAGCGAATGATGACCATGATTAATACCTCTGGAAAAATCACCACGATCGAGCGTTTTATTTTGGATCAGCAGGCTGCCTTCCCCGACGCCAGCGGCTCGCTAACCAGCATCCTGTACGACCTGGCTCTGGCCGGCAAGATCATCGCCAGCCATACGATGCGGGCCGGGCTGGCTGAGATGCTGGGTAGCACCGGCGAGGAGAACGTGCAGGGCGAAGTCGTCCAGAAGCTGGACAAGTTCGCCGACCGGATTATTTTCCGCCTTAACGATCACACCGGGCGGATCGCGGTCATGGCCTCCGAGGAGCACGCCGACATCCTGTCGATACCCGACCGCTTTTCGCCGGGCAAATACGTCCTCCTCTTCGATCCCCTCGACGGCTCCTCGAACATCGACTTCAACATCAGCATCGGCACTATCTTCGCCATTTATCAGCGCAAGTCCCCGGAAGGGCCGGGCACGCTTGAGGACTGCCTGCAAAAAGGCCGGGACATCGTGGCTGCCGGCTACATCATTTACGGTTCCAGCACGATGCTGGTCTACTCCGCCGGACGGGGCGTACACGGCTTCACCCTCGACCCCAGCGTCGGCGAATTCCTTTTGTCTCACCCCAACATTTGCCTGCCCGACAAACCCAAATATTACAGCGTCAACCAGGGGTATCAACCGTTCTGGTCGGAAGGCATCCGGCGTTACACGCGCTGGTTGCAGGGTTATGACAACCACCTGACTCTATCGCTGCGCTACATCGGCTCGCTGGTGGCCGATTTCCACCGCAACCTGCTGGGGGGCGGGGTGTTCTACTATCCCGCCGACAGCAGGGACCCGAAAAAACCGCACGGCAAACTGCGTCTGGTCTATGAAGCAGCGCCGCTGGCTTTCCTGGCCGAGCAGGCGGGCGGGTATGCTTCCAACGGCCAGCGGCCCATCCTCGACATCCAGCCAACGAACCTGCACCAGCGCGTGCCCCTCTTTATCGGCAACCGGGGCCTGGTTGAAAAGGCCGAGCGATTCATTCAGGAATATGACTGAACCGTTCCGGCCCATTTGTAGCCCGGATGGGGGCAGATACCCGGGCCGGGAGGCGCACGGTAAAGATGGAACCGTGCCCGGCCTGGCTGGCGACGGCGATTTCGCCGCCCATCATCTGGCAGAAACGCCGGCTGATGGCCAGCCCCAGGCCCGTGCCGCCATAGTGCCGCGTCGTCGAAGAGTCGGCCTGGGTGAAGGCTTCGAAGATGTTCTGCATCTGCTCCGGCGTCATGCCGATGCCGGTATCGCTGACTTGGATGCATAGCCGGTCGTCCTCTGGAGCAACCCCAGAATCCTCGCGGGTGACGGCCAGCCGGATGACCCCCTGCTCGGTGAACTTGTTGGCGTTGCTCAGCAGGTTGAACAGCACCTGACGAACCTTGAGCAAATCGGCGTGGATGGAGCCCACGCCCTCCGCGCACTCCACCCGCAGAGTGTTCCTGTTCTTTTCAATCAACGGCTGGAGGGTGGCGATCACATCGTTCACCACATCCATCAGGCGAAACGTTTCGAGCGAGAGTTCCATCCTGCCGGCTTCGATCTTGGACAAATCCAGGATGTCGTCGATGATGGCGTGCAGATGGAAACCGGCCTTGTGAATCTTGTTGAGGTCGGCCACGAAATCGTCGTAGCCCAACGCCCGCGCATCCTGAGCGAGCATTTCGCTGTAGCCGAGGATACCGTTCAGCGGCGTGCGCAGCTCGTGGCTTATATTTGCCAGAAATGTGCTCTTGGCCCGGCTGGCAGCCTCCGCTGCTTCCTTGGCCTGGTGCAGCTCACCCTCTGCCCGCTTGCGCTCGGTGATGTCGATGCCGGTGTAAATGATGAACTCTGCCTGGCCCTGGTGATCGTCCAGGGTCGTATTGGACCAGGCGATCTGGCGCAAGTGGCCGTCCTTGGTCACCAGATGGTTTTCGTAAGTGGCGGGAAGCTCGCCTGCCAGCAGTTCCTCGAAGATGGCTTTGACCGGCTCGACTTCTGCCGGGATCAGGAAAATGTCCCAAAAGTACCTGCTTTTCACCTCGTCGAATGAGTAGCCGGTGGTTCGCTCGCAGGCCCGGTTGAAACGGAGAATTCGGCCCCTGGCGTCCAGGACGATGACCAGCGCATCCGCCGTGTCGAGGATGGCGGCGATGAAGTTGCGCTCCTTCTTCAGCGCCCGCAACCGATTGATAATCTCCTCGCGAGCCTGGTTGTATAACCGGGCGTTCCGCATCGCGACCGCAGCGTGCCCGGCGAACAGTTGCAATCGTTCCACATCGCCCTCATCGAAGGAGCCAGGCGTGGCGCTATTCAGGTTCAAAAAGCCAACGACCCCGGATCGACTGTGGATCGGCGCGCCGAGGTACGACTTGATCCAGGCCAGACCGGGCCGGTGGACCCATTCGGCGCAATCCTGGGTAGAAGGGATCACGAGCGGCTGGCCGGTTTCCTGCATCACGCGCAGGGTGGGGGTGCGGGCGATTTCAAAGGGGACGGAGGCCAGCGGTCTCTGGCTTCCGAACTGCTTGTAGCCGCGCCAGCGGGCGATGCGGGCCGTATCCCCTTCGATGAGCATCACCGAGGCCGCATCGTGGGGCACCAGGCGGCCCGCCTCCTCCAACACGTGATCGAGGACCTCATCGTAGTTGAGGGTGCTGTTCAGGGTAGCGTTGGCCCGATGCAGGGCCTCAACCATCGCTATACGCTCTTGCCCGGCGGCCAATGCCTCCAATTCGGCGATTCGCCGGCGAGCCTCGGCCAACTCACGGCTAAGCGCCCATCCGAAAAACCGGAGTGCAGACTTCAGTCTGCCTCCCTTGAAGCGGGCTAAAGCCCGCACTCCGGGGTTATTCTGATAAGCTCTAAGTTGCTTTTTTGTCTGGGTTGGGGTTTTCACCTTGCTTTGCATCAGGATGCCAGGGCCACCGGCGCCGGCACGGCCACTTTTCTCCCCACCAGGAAATAGGTGTTCATCTGGCCCTTGCCCTTGACCTGGATCGGGCCCCGCTCTTCAAAGCGGTACTTGTCCCGCAAGCGTTCATAGGTCGAAGGGGTGACCTGGATGCGACCTCCCAGCCCGTGCGATTCCATCCGGCTGGCGACATTGACGGTATCGCCCCACAGGTCGTAGGTGAACTTCTTTTTGCCGATCACCCCGGCCACAACCTGGCCGGTGTTAATGCCTATGCGCAGGCTGAACGGCTGGCCCTGCTCCCCCTTAAATCGAGCGATCTCCCCTTGCATATCGAGGGCCATTTCGGCAATAGCTCCGGCGTGGTCCGGTTGCGGTTTGGGCAGCCCGCCAACAACCATGTAAGCGTCGCCGATGGTCTTGATTTTCTCCAGCCCATATTGCTCCGCCAGGCGATCAAAGACCGAGAATATCTCATCCAGCAGTTCAACCAATTCCGCCGGCGACACCCGGGCCGATAGCCTGGTAAAATCAACGATGTCGGCAAACAGGACAGTAGCCTCGGCAAAGCTGTCGGCGATGGCATTTTGGCCTTGTTTCAAGCGCTCGGCAATGGGCCTGGGTAAGATATTGAGGAGCAATTCCTCGGATTTTTCCCGCTCGGCTTCTAGCTGCCTCAGGTAAGCCCGCTCCAGATCGCGCAACCACTTCTTCTCCAGGCTGGCCTTGATCCGCGCATTTAACAACACCGAGTTAAAAGGCTTGATCAGATAATCCTCCGCCCCCAACTCGATGCATCTGACCACGCTATCGACATCTTTCACTGCCGAAATCACAATGACCGGGATATTGCACAACGCAGGTTCGGCCTTGAGCTGTTCCAAAACCTGGTAACCGTTCATAACCGGCATCATGATGTCCATCAGAACCAGATCGAACGGCTGCCTCCGCATCAAGTCCAGCGCCTGGCGCCCGTTTTCGGCCACGGTCACCCGGTGACCTTGCCGTTTGAGCTGCCGCGAGAGGAGGTCGCGGTTCATCTCGGTGTCATCCACCACCAACACGGAGATATGGTCAGGTTTCATCGTATCGCCTCTTCAGCAGAACCCGTTTGCGCCCTCGAAGGCCGGTGGGTAAAGCCGGGGGTTTGTCTGGGGTCGGTTCTCGAATGTATCATCCAAACTCATTCGTTAAGGCTATGGTGTGGGGGCAGAGCGGATTTCAGACGGGAGGAGCTCCCACTTCACTATATTCGCAACAGAAAGCGAGTTCAATCGGGTGTTTGCCTGATATAAAACACGGGGCGTTCCGGCTGGAACGCCCCGTTTGCGGCGGTTTTCTAGCAGCGCAGCCCGGATCAGTTGTTGCGCAACACAAGCGGCAGATAGATGGACTGCGGGAGCGTCTGGCTATCAATCCAGGCGATGAACTTGGAAACCCTGGCATAAACCCCCGGTTGCATTGGCGCGGCGCAGCCGACACCCCAACTGACCACACCAACCTGCTCCCAGTTTCCGCTACTCTCATTGAAAATCACCAGCGGGCCGCCGCTGTCACCCTGGCAGGCGTCCTGGCCGCCCGCCTCGAAGCCGGCGCAAATCATATTATCGGTGATCCAGTCGCCGTCCCCCTGGGCGCTGTCGTACCACGCTTCGCAGGTTGTATTGTCGATGAGGGGCACATCCAGTTCATGAAGCCGGTCGGGAAAGTCGCTGCCGCCGGGGGGATCGGCCTGGCGGTTGCCCCAGCCGCTGACCGTGGCCGTAATCCCGGCCAGGTTCCCAACATTGGCATCGACCGGGGACACCAGACTGACGGTGAGCCCCAGGGTGGTTCCCAACGTCACCGGATTCGTCAGGCGCAGCAGGGCAATATCGTTATCATTGGTGGTCGCATTATAGCTTGCGTGGGGGATGACCTGGGCCACGGTCCGCAGTTGATGGCCCGCTTCAGGATTATCGAGGTCGTGAATGCCGGCGATGATGTTCACATTTCCGGGCGGGGTCACCGCCCCGTTATTGACCAGGCAATGAGCGGCGGTCAGCACCCAGTCCTGGTCAATGAGCGAACCGCCGCAAAACTGGGCGTTGAGGTAATTCGGTCCCGGTCCGATATTGTTGGGATCGACCAGGGCTACCTGCCACGACCGGGAGCCGGGTTGGGCCTCCGTACCGCCAACGATGGAAGGTTCCACGCCGGGCCGGGCGGTTGGGGTTGGTGTCGGTTTTTGGGGCGGGTCAGGCTCCTGCGCCTGGGCGCGGTAGAGCCCCGTGGCCAGCAGCAGCAAGAGGGCCAGGATGAGGCCGACAGTTGAGAGATGTTTCAGCATAACGAATTTTTCTCCTTGTAGAAAATGATCGATTCTATCGGATTCTGTGGTCGTACTGTTTATGGCTACCTTTATAGCCCGGATTAGCAGAATTTTCGGATTTAGACGCAGGTATCTTCCCCAAAAGCAGGGGTTAGACAACAGGCGGTCGGGCGTCGCGTAAGCGACCCGACCTGCGACTCCGCCCCAAAATATTGAGAAGACGCCTCAAATCTTGTGTTTTCAAAAGCGTGGTAATTTCCCGCCTGGGTTCGTGTCCCCCCCGGGCAGAGGAAACTAACAACAATCAGCCAATCACCCGGCCAGATTTAGCCGGGTGAACCTGATCGACAACCGGATCAGGCATCAGGGATAGATAAGGAGGTAGCCCATATTCAATGGCAACCGGGGCGACCTTCTTAAGGAGAGTGCCTCCCGCAAACCGCTACACGGTCGTGCTGCCCCCCGGTTTTAACATTAGTTCAGTTTTAAGTTACCCGGCGACCTCCTTTCAACTCGTTCTGCAAGGTATCCAGAGTTCCCCAATCGCCGGCGGCGGCCAGTTGGGCCTGTTCGGGCCAGGTGCCCGGATCGGCCAGCCTCAGGCCTGCCTCGTCAAGGATCTCCTGAAGACGATCCACCCCGGTGGTCGCCAGTTGGCTAAAGGTTGCAATCCCGGCGGTTTGCAGCAGACTGGATATTTTGGGACCGATGCCTTCAATGCGGGTCAGATCATCCGGGGCGGCGGCTTCAATGCTGGTGGCCAGCGCCGTCTGCGCCTGGGGTTCTTCCTGACCCCGTTCGATGGCCCAGGCCACCAGCACAGACAGCAAGCCAATGACGACCAGCAGCCACAGCAGCCACCAGGGGGTGTTGTTGGCCTGGCCCGGCGCTTGAAGCAAATGGTAAACGCCGCTCAGGGTGACAGGCTCGATTTGTAGCCCAAGCAAAATGTTGTTTGCGCTGAACATAGTCCTTCTCCCTCCTGGGTGGCAATGTCTGCCGATTATAACCTAAAGCCCCGTTTTTCTAAAATTTGAGGTAACTACTCAGGCTATAGGTGACCGGCACTTATAAAGGTTGCTTTTTGCGGCAAACCTGTCAAGATTATGGGCGAATCTTATCCTTGAAGCGCCTAACCCCTACGGGAGTGCCGGTCACCTGTTTTTGCCAGGCGGCTGAGTAGTTACAATTTGAGCTCGGACAGAATGCGCCGGGTGAAAGACCGGAAAGGCATACCGCCGAAAAAAATTGTTTGACAGCGGGAAAGCCGCCAGCTATAATTAGCGTTGCTAAATTTTTTTCTGATGGACACAGAGGGATAGGGTATGGTTGCCACTGCCGGTCCTGCCATTAGCGACGCGGTTGCTGAACTGCAAGAGACGCTTCTGCATCTCATCTGGCACGAGAAACTTCGATTTTCGCGAGAACTCGCCAATCATCAACTGACAATCCCCCAGTTTTTTACGCTCGTGGCCATCAAACGCATCGGACAAACTTGCACGATGGGGCAAATCGCCGAGACCACCAACCAGGTCTCGGCTACGGTAACTGGCATTATCGACCGTCTGGTGGTGCGCGGCTGGGTCAGGCGGCGGCGCGCATCCGATGACCGCCGGACGGTGCTGGTAGAACTGACCCGCGAGGGGCAAATATTATTGGAGCAAATCCAGCAGGCAAAGCGCGCCCATTTGCAGGGCGTGTTTATGCATTTTGCTCCGGAGGAACGAGAGCAAATCCTGAGGATGTTGCGCCGGTACCTTTCAACGGTTCAGGCCGAAGCTTAGCGGTTGTCCAGAAATAACTTGTCATTTTTGCAGGATGTTTCTTGGAAAAAAGTGAGAAGTTATTTACGGGCAGTTACTTAGTTGGGTGCAGATGGAATACAAGGACTA
>JBHHXL010000196.1:0-8543 GCA_046757065.1 Anaerolineae bacterium | reverse complement strand
ACGAAGCGCCGCGCTGGGGTGCATTTCACACTGTTGGTCAATCTGGCAGCGAACTCGAAGATTTGTGCGATTGAGGCCCAAATCGGGCCCAGATTACAGCAAATCGACCAAAATTGGCGGCAAGATTGGGTAGGTCACGCTTGCAGCGTGACGATTTTGGTCCAGAAGTCAGGCTGATTTTAGCAGCATCTTTGTCACGCTCAAAGCGTGACCTACTGCGGCTTCGCGTTGGGAGAGGGGGAGTCGCGCCAGCGACAGCGCGCAGGCGGAGGGCCAGATTTTCACGCTTTGCGTTGGTGGTGTGCCGTCAGGCGCATAACGATTCCTGTTGTTTTGGTTCACGCCGGGGAGGTTAAGCGCGCCTTGTGGGCAGCCTGATCGACTGGGCCAGCAGCCACAAGGCAATTAACCCCAGGAAGGTTTGGGTGCTGAGTTGGGGGGTGTAGCCGCCGGCTGCCAGCAACAGAAGCGCCCAGCCGGCCAGGCGCTTCCGGCGCAGTGAAACGAGGACGGTAACCCCGGCCAGCCACAGGCTTACGGCGTACAGCGGCCAGGGGAGATAGAGGCTCAAGCCATTGGACCAGATGGTCAAAATGCCGCTCATAGCCGGGTTGGCCAGATACATCCCTGAAAAGGCCAGGGCGGGGACGGCGGCCACCAGCCAGGTGCGCCGGGAAGCACCGCGCCCGTAAGCAAACCACAGCCCAGCCGAACTGAGAACAACACAGAGCTCGCCCAGGTTGAAAAAAAGCTCCGTCAGCGGGGGCGGGCCGGGCCACTGCATAGCCGTGTACAAGGCCGGCAGGGTTTGGTACAGTTTGCCCGATAGCAGCGCCAGCGCGGGTAACAACAATACCATTACCTGTTTGGTAGCTTGACGCCTTTTGCTACCTGCCCCCGTCCCATCGTGACCATAAATCGTAAATCGTAAACCGTAAATCCCGAATCCCAGGATAAGCCCCACAGCCCCCAAACTTAATCCCTGATAGACAACCGGCCACCAACCGGCAGGCGCAACAAAGAGAAAGACCAGGCTCAAGCCGGCCTGAGCCAGCAAAACCAAAGGCAGCCAGATGATGCGCCGGGTTTGCCATTCATGCCAGGCAATCCAGCCCAGCATCCCCAGGGCCAGCAAGCCGGTTAAAACCGCCGCCAGTTGCCCGGCCACGGTAAACACTCGGTAGATGGTCAGCACCAATGGCGGTTTCGGCATAAAAATGGCCGAACGGCTGAAGGTGCGTCCAATCAGCCAATCGGCCAGGGCAACCCAGGTTAACCACCGCACAAGACTCCAGGGAAAATGGGCGGCGGCATCAAACCGGGGCAGGCGCTTCACGCCAACTTGAGAAAACGCGACTCTGCTGGCCACGGGTGATCACTCCGTCTGTTTTGGCAGAGAAAAATATGTCCAGATGATAACCCCAAGCGTCACCAGCAAGAAGAGGGCAATGAGCCACCAGAACAAAGGGAACTGGTCTTCTTCTTCGGCTGGTTGGGCAGCAGCCTGTGGGGTTGATGGCGTGACCGGCGACTCTGCCGCTACCTCCTCGCCCCCCTCAAATTGCAGCGACACCCACTGCGAGGTGGATTTTTGCCCGTTGCGCTCCTCGTTGGCCCCATCCCAGGCCGCAAAGGCTATGGAATAGACCTGGTCGGGGGAGAAGTTGGCATCATCGGCTTCGGATGAAGCCAGGCTGCGACTGAAGATCACCCGCCATTGGCCGTCGGCCCAAACGCCGTACCCTTGCACGTTTTGCGCTTCAAGGGGTTGGGAGGTCAGGCTGCCAAAACCGCCGGCCACCAGGTCTTCAACCGGCGAATTGTAAGTGGCGGCGGCAAACAGATTGCCCACGGCAAAGGCCGGCACATAGTTGGGGTCGGTGTAATCCGCCGGGCCAACCGAGATGCTTGAAACCGGCTCGGCAAAGGTATACTCGTCTACGTACATGTTGGGGTAGGCGGTATCCACATCTTGCCGGGCAATAATATCGGCCTGCCAGTCGGCCTTCCAGTGCCAGATGTTTACGTTGCCCCCTTCCTGGCCCATGCAAAAGAAGGGCGGGCCTTCGGCCAGCGGAAATTGCAAGGCCACCGCGTCGCGGAAATCTTGCACCCGCACCGTGCTGTCATTCTGCGTCTCGTCGGCCCATTCCACCAAAAAGGCCAACCGGTCATCGTTGTGCAGCGCCCGCACGGTAACGGCTTTGATGTTGGTTTCCGGCAGGATGGGCCGGGCGATGATCTGGGCGCTCAGGGGCACTTCCACCGCCGTGGCCTCTTGCCAGAGCGCGGAGTCCGGGTCGGTCAGAGGCAGGTCATCGGCCACTTTGGCCGACACCAGGGTTAACCCCTGCGAGCTGGCGACGGGCATTTTGTAAAAGGTCAGTACGGCGGCAGCTATCACCACAAGGGGAATCAGTAAACGAGAACGGTTCATCATGACATGGCTCCTAAACCGGATAAAGTTTTCAGGATTGCCTGGATTACAGCTCAGTCGCCAGGCAGGTGGCGCAGGAGAAGTCGGGGTCAAAGGGAGTGTGTTTAACTTCCCCTATCCGGGGCGGCGGCAATTGCACCCCCAACCGGGCCGCGTCGGCCTTGATAAAGTCGGCCGCAAAGCGGACCAGGTTGGCGTAGACTCCGTCTCCGGCGTTGAGAGCCAGGCTTTGAGCGAACAGGCCAATCCACCGCCCCAGGTGTTCTTGCAGAAACTTGCGTTGGGCTTCAACGCAGACCTCAACCTGTTCGGCCACCCCCCGGTCGGCGGCGTATGCCTCTTTAAGCGCCAGAACGTGCATAAATTCAAGCTCTACAGCCACGTGGTCTGGCCGCTCGCGGATGGGACCGCCGATGGTGAAGCCAAAGGCGTGGTAGAAACCGCTCAAGTCGGCCATTTCCTGGCTCTGGCGAAATTCATGCGGCAGACCGTACTCGGTTTCATAACACAGCGAGCCGGTTACACCAAAGGCGCGGCGGTAGGTCGCCTGCAAGTCGGGCAAGGCTACCGGCTGAAGGGACAGATCGACCTGACAAAAGTCAAGGTCGGCCAGGATACCGGCCATAAGCGCAATGTCCTCTGTCCAATTTTCTTCAGCGGGATAGAGAAACGCTTCGGACAAAAATCCGTAAACCTGGGCGCGACGGATGGCAAGATCAATATTCATTGGCTAATCTCCAACCTTTAGATCGAGTTCAGCTTGTCGAGCGGGCGTTCGTGCAGCGGTTCAACAACGCTCAATCGAACCACCTCGCGGTCTTTGGCATCAAAACCGATGACGGTATCGTTGTACATTTGCCAGGGTTGGCCGTTCACCTCTGACTCGCGCACCAGCGGTCCTTCCTCTATCTCAAAGCGGAAAATCATTTTCTGGGTGGCGCGGAAGAGCTGTAGCACGGCCAGCAATTCCCGCGAGGGGGCGGTGTAACGGGCAATGGCCCGATCCACGCCGGGGCCAAACATCTGGCGCAGGTAAGGGCGTGGCGCCCAACGAGGAGGGATGTAGTAGATGTTGGGTTCGGTGCCAAATTGCGGGTACAAGGGCAATGCCACCTTTTCCTGCTTAATCAAAAAGTAAAGCGGGTGCTGCGGGTTTTCGGCCCAGGTGCCGTCATCGGCAATGTCAACCAGGCCGTTGAGCCGGATTTTGCCGGGGCAAACGGCCATGCAGCGGGTCTCCATCGGCACGCCGTCGCTGAGGGGGTCCTTGCCCTCCACGCGGGGGTAGCAGGCCACGCACTTTTCGCTGGTGCGGGTGGTGCCGCGATACATAGCTTTTTTGTAGGGGCACTGCTCCATACATTTGCGATAGCCCCGGCAACGTTTCTGGTCAATTAAGACAATGCCATCTTCCGGGCGCTTGTAGATAGCCTTGCGCGGGCAGGCAGCCGCACAGGCCGGGTAAGTGCAATGGTTGCAAATGCGCATCAGGTAGAAAAACCAGGTCTGGTGAACGGGCAAGACGGCCCCCTCCTGGCTGATGCCGAGCCGGTCGCCCTTGTAGGCTGTTGAGGTATCTTCGTAGAAGTTGGGCGCCTGCCACTCGTTATCGGGGGGCAGGTAGCCCAGGGTTTGCTCGTTGGGGCCGGCGGCTTCGGTCAGAGTCAGGCCGTTGTAAACGCCGTAGGGGGCGGCATCGCCGGCCTGGGCAAGGTCCCATTCGGCGGTTTTGCCAGCGGCTTGATGGGCCTTATCCAGCATTTGCAGGATTTTGACGTCCCAATGCTGAGGATAGCTGCCATAGGGTTTGCTTTCAACATTGTTCCACCACATATACTCCTGCCCTTTGGAAAAGGTCCAGGTAGATTTGCAAGCGCCGGTGCACGTTTGGCAGCCGATACAACGATTGATGTTGAAGACAGCCGCAAACTGATGTTGGGGATGCGCTTCTTCAAACACGTAAGCCATGTTACGACCCAGGTGCCAGTTGTAAACGTCGGGCATAATGCCTCCTCGTTGAGTTTTGAGTTTTGAATTCTAAGTTTTGAGTTCGGAATTCAAACTCAAAATTGATAATTACACTTTCCAGCGGGCGCACGTTTTCCGGATCAGCTGGCGCACATACGCCTCGCCCTTTAGCCGATAGATGCGATGGGTAGCCAGGAACATAGGATTGACGAACAGAGTCATTAACCGTTGTTCGTTCCAGCCTAACCGCACGTACTCTTCGATAATACATTCGGCCATAGCTTCAAGCTGACCTGCTTCGCCGGGCAGGACTATGCCTACCAGTTCCATCGGGTCTTCGGCTACAAATTCATCGTGAGGCATGGGCTCTTCTCCCAGCATTTGTTAGCAAGGAGATTAGAGATTGGGAGACTGTTACAACCTAATCTCCTAATCTCCCAATCTCCCAACCTCCTAATCTCCCAATTATGCTTTCACTTCAACCATTTCGCCGTTGAGGTAGCGCCGCATGAAATCGTTCTCGTGGCCGGGGGTGAGGCCGCGCGTGGCCGGTTCCCATTTACCCACGCCGCCAAGCCCGCCGTCCTCGGCTTTGGTCACTTTAACCAGCGTCTCTTTAGGCACGGTGTTGAGGGCGTGGTTGTCGGCCTCACCGCCAAACATAAAGGATACGGCCACCTTCTTTTTGTGGAAGAGGGTGTCGGTCTGGTGCATAGGCATAGACCAATCGCGGGTAAGCGATTGCTGCGAGCCGTAGCGCAGGTTGGCCTGGTAGCCCGTGCCTTCGGATTTGGCCAGGCCGTCGGGCCGGGTTTCGTGGGCGCGCACCGATTTCTCCGTAGCCATAAACGGCCCGTGCTTGAGCATAATGATGTTGTAGGGGTAAGCCGGGTTGTATTTGACGCGCAGCATCAGCCGGGAAACTTTGTAGAAGGGGTCGTCTTCGGTCCAGCCGCGATAGGGCCGGTCGGCGGGGTTGGCGTCGACGTAGACGTAATCGCCGTCTTCAATGCCCATATCCTGAGCCGCCTGGGGGTTCATATGCAGCTGGTGGTCGCCCACGCCGGGCAGGCGCTTATCCAGCCGGTACGGGTCGCCAAAGTTGGAGTCAAGGATGATGGTCCAATCGACCGTGCTCCAGGAGGAGTGAACCCGGTGGCGCGTTTTGGGCGTCAGGCAGTAAAACTGAAAACCTTGCTCCCACAGAGGGTTGGTCGTCTTTTTGACCTCGGCCCAGGGCAGGGCGATGTTGCGGACGGTGCGCTCGTCCCAGCCCATTGCCTCCGGGGGGATGCCGTAATCATCGGGCCGCACGAAGCGGCTGCCGCTGACAATGACGTTGGGCAGATAGGGCGTGGCCTCCGGCCCCTCGCGGTGGGTGATCAGGTTTTCGCCGTACTCGATGGCTTCGGGGATGTCGCAGTAGGCGGCCAGGCGACCGCAATCGGTATGGAAAGGCACGGAGTCGTTCATCTGCTCCCAGAAGGGGATGCGCGGGTAGGTGCGGAAGAGCATCAGCGCCGCGCCCGGCTCGCCGTATTTGCCGGCCATAATATCCTCGAACTTGTAGCCGCGCGTCGGCAGCGAGGCGTCGAGCAGGCGTTGAAGGTAAACCTCGGGCCGGCCCTCCAGGGCAAACTGCCAGTAGTCACGGAAGCGGGCGTCGTCCAACCGGTCGCCGAGGGTCGCCGCCAGCTCGGCCAGGATCATCACGTCGTCTTTGGTGTCGTACAAGGGGGGCATCCCGCCCTTCCAGATTTGCAGGAAGGGGTTGGAGCAGGAGGCGGTGACTTCGTGGGTTTGAAACTCGGCCCAGGAGTTGGCGGCCAGGCCAAAGTCGGCGTACTCCACGCTGGCGGTCATCTCGATGTCTACGGCGATGATCAGGTCAATCAGGGGATTGACGTTCTTGAGCATATCGTAGTGGTGCTTGGCGTTGTTGAGCAGGTTGACGTTGGAGTGGAAGATGACTTTGGTCGGGGTGGGCATATGGCTCTGGCCGGTGAAAACTTTGCGCCCGTACTTGGGCGTGTCCACCACCAGCAGCCGGTCCCCGTGATTCCAGTAGGCCGGTTCCTCATCCACCGCGAAGCTATGAGGTTTAATATCCTTACCGTCCGTGTTCGGATCGAGGTTGGGGTTAAAGGGGTCTTCGGCAATCCAGCCTTTGAAGCCCGGGCCTGTTTCCGGGGAAGCCTGGAACAGGCCGGCTTTGTAATTACCGGCCCAGGTGTAGCAACCCGCGCCCGGCCGGCCGATGTTGCCGGTCAGCATCAACGGCAGGAATTGGGCCCGGTTGGCCAGGGTGGCGTGGAACCAGTGGTTGATGCCCTCGCCAATGTGGACGGCCACCGGCTCGAGGGTGGCAATGTCTTCGGCCAGTCGTTCAATCAGGTGTTTGGGCGCGTGGGTGATGTCGGCCACGGTGTCCAGGTCGTATTCCTGCAAATGTTCCCGGTACATGCTCCACAAGGTTATGGCCTCAACCTCTGCGCCGTCGGCCAGCGTGACCGTGCCGGACCAATCCAGGGCCGGGTCGATGCCCTTGCCCTCCAGCACGTTGCCCACATCGTCGCGGGTAATGGCGACCAGCTCGCCGGCGGTTTCATCGAAAACCACGTAGTCGCCCAGCTTTTCGTACTGCTCCGGGGTTAACCCTTGCTGTTTGAAGCTGGGGCCGTCCGGGTCTAACCCTGGCTGGTAATCGGGGAAAACTTCGTGGGGATGCAGGCGGGTGAGGGTATCCAGCCGCACCACCAGAGGGAAGTCGGTGAATTGTTTGACAAAGGCTTCATCGTACTTGTTGTTGTCCATCAGCCAGCGGGTGATGCCCAGGAACAAGGCGGTGTCGGTGGCCGGGCGGATGGGCACCCAGTAGTCGGCCTTGGTAGCCGGGGGGGAGTATTCGGGGGTGATGGTGACGATTTTGGCCCCGCGCTCCATCGTCTCGATGAAGAAGTGAGACTCGGCCATCTTGTTTTCGACCAGGTTTTTGCCG
This sequence comes from Anaerolineae bacterium, assembly GCA_046757065.1. Taxonomy (GTDB): domain Bacteria; phylum Chloroflexota; class Anaerolineae; order 4572-78; family JBHHXL01; genus JBHHXL01. The sequence continues at coordinate 1,140 of JBHHXL010000196.1, read as the reverse complement.
CACTGGATGTGCAGGCGGGTGTTGCGCAGGTCGTTAAAGTCGCAGTCGGAGGTTTGCAGGCCGGTGCTGAAAGGATGTCCGGGGGCCTGGTCGCCGTGCCAGGTGTAGTTGGACCAGCGCCGACCGCCCCGGGCCTCTGTCTCATCCACGCCGCGCACGTGGACATCCAACAGAGCCAGAGTGTTGGCAAAGCGATACATGCCGTATTTGCCGATGACGCCCAGCAACCCCATGCCGCCGCGACATTTGAAAGTGCGCGTGCCCGCGCCGCCCATAGCGGCGATCATCTCTTCGGGGTAGCCATCCTGGCGCAGGCGTTCCGCGCCCTCTTCGCCGGAGTAGTGGCCGGCAATGGCAATCATACCGCGGGCGATGTAGTCGTAGGCTTCTTCCCAGGAAACGGAGAGTAATTCATCATCGCCACGGGCGGTGAACTTATACTTGTCGCGGTTGGCCGCATCCAGGTAGGGGAAGCCATCGTCGGCCCACTCCTGCCAGCCCTTGCGCATCAGCGGCCCTTTCAAGCGGTGGGGCCCGAAGACGCGACGGTGGAAGGTCTGCCCCTTTTTGCAGCCACGGGGGTGCCAGTGGGCGGTCGCCGTGTTGCCGTACAGGTCGCTGTAGCTGCCGACATCGTAGTTGGTTTCGGAGCGCAGAATGATGCCGTTGCGCACAAAGGCCCGCAGCCGGCAGGCGTGAGTGTCGTTGGGCGAGCAAACGTAGGTGAACGACGAGTCATAGCCGTACTGGTTGCGGTAGACTTTTTCCCAATCCCGGTCAGGGTAACCAGCCAGGGGGTTGTCCACATCGATGGGCAGGAGCAACTGCAAGTTGGGGTCGGACAGGGCTACCCCCAGGGCTGTTACCCCCGACAGTTTGAGAAATTCACGACGAGAGAAATGAGTCATCAAATAAGCCTCCTTTTTGGCGTTCAATTGGCGAGCGTTAACCTGGAGCCTGCAATGGCCCGACAGTGGCATAAGGGTATTGGGGTTGTTCGCTTGATGTTTGTGGTCAAAGCGGGAACGGTAGATAAGTTCAGCTTTGCGATCTGAGGTGAAACAAAAGGTGTGAAAAGTATGCTATTGATTATTACAGTATAGTAGAATAAATCACAAATGTATGTGACAAAAGTCACAT
>JBHHXL010000195.1:0-8580 GCA_046757065.1 Anaerolineae bacterium | reverse complement strand
TAGTACGCTCGATGGCCCAGGCGGCGTGCTCCCGGATCAACGGCTCCGGGTCCTGGCAGGCTCGCTCCAGGGCCGGCAGGGCCTCCGGACTGCCCCAGTTGCCCAGGGCCACGGCCACGTTGCGCAGCAACCCGCGTCGTTTGGCCCGGCTGAGGGGCGTTCCCCGGAAGCGGGCGCGAAAGCCGGCGGGGTCCAGCGCGATCAAGTCCAGCAGCCTGGGGGCGACCGTGTCGGGATCGTAGCGCAAGAAGTCTTCGCGGGCCGGCTGCGAGTAATGCCGCACCCAGGGGCAAATCTCCTGGCAATCGTCACAACCGAAAATCCAATTGCCCAGCAGGGGACGCAATTCAAGCGGGATAGAGCCCTTCAGCTCAATCGTCAGGTAGGAGATGCAGCGGTTGCTATCCAGGACGTAGGGGGCGGGGAAAGCGTGGGTCGGGCAAATCTCCAGGCAGCGCGTGCAGTTGCCGCAACTGCCGGCCCGCCTGGGCCGGCCAGGGCCAGGTCGGTCGATGTGGCAGCGCGCGCCGCCGTCCGGGGCCGGTTCGTCGTAGTCTAATTCCACATCGACCAGCACTTCGCCCAGGAAGAGGTAAGACCCCAGGCGAGGGCCGATCAGCAGCGTGTTTCTGCCGATGAAGCCCAGCCCGGCCTGAGCGGCGAAGTCTCGCTCCAGGATGGGGCCGGTGTCGACGTAGGCCCGCCGCTTGAGGCTGCGCCCCACCTCCTTTTCGATGAAGTCGCCCAGGGCTCGCAGGCGGGGCAACATCAGGTCGTGGTAATCGAGGCCCCAGGCGTAGCGAGCGATACGCCCGCGGGCAGGATCGCGCCACAGCTCCGGCGGCGGGTCGAGCAGGAAGTAGGACAGGCCAACCACGACGACCGACCTGGCCCCGGCCACGACCCGGCGCGGGTCCGCCCGGCGCGCCGGGTCTCGGGCCAGCCACTCCATCTGGGCGGCGTAACCCCGGGCCAGCCAGCGGCGGTAGGCGTCGGCGTGGGGGGCGAGTTCGGCGGGGGCGACCCCGATCAGGTCAAAGCCGAGGTCGTATGCCTTTTCTTTAAGGCGTTGGGTCAGGCTCATATTCGGATGCCAGGCCCGCCTGCAAGGCTTTGGCCGTCGCCGCCGCGCGATTGTCTACGCCCAGCTTCTTGAAGATGTGGTAGACGTGCTTCTTGATCGTGTTGGGCGAGAGGACCAGCGTCTCGGCGATCTGCCTGTTCGTGTAGCCATTGGCTAACAGATGGAGCACCTGGCGCTCGCGCCGGGTCAACCCCTCCAATCGAGGGGGGATCAGGGCCAGGGCCTTGTGGATTGTCTCCCGGAATTTGCGGCGGTTAAAGTTCTCCTTTTTAACAAAATCAACCACGTTGTAGTTGACGAAGGCCTTGATGGCCATATCGAGCGTGCCAAAGCCGGTGACGATGATCACCTGCGGGCGGGGCTGCCGCTGGCTGAGATGGTCCAGCAACTGCATCCCGTCCTGGTTGGCGTGGTCCTGGGGGTTGAGGGACATATCGAGGATGGCCAGGTCGAACGCCCGGCGCTTCGTTTCGATGTAGGCCGCGTTCAGCCCGGAGACGATGGTGGGCCGCAGGTTTTCATCGTGGGTGATCTCGTAGAAAATGTTTTGCCAGTGGGAGTCGTCCTCCAGAATCAAGACGTTGGCGTAGGGGGTCATAGGGTTACCTCGTGGCGCGTTGTATCTTCCAGGTCCGAAGCGTCGTAGCCGGTCGTTTCGCTGGGCAGGCGCAGGGTGAAGGTTGCGCCCCGGTTGGGCTGGCTGGAGACGGTCACCTCGCCGCCGAAGCGCTGCACAAAGCGGCGGACCCACCACAACCCAAAGCCCAACTTGCGCCCCAGGCGCTCCGTGGAGAAGCTCAGCTCGAAGATGCGTTCCGTCAGGTCGGGGGCGATGCCGGGGCCGTCGTCGCTGACGTGGACTTCAACCCAATCACCGTCGCGCCGGCCGCTGACCGTGATCCGGCCCTCCTCGCCGATGGCGTGAACGGCGTTTTCCAGCAGGTTCATAAAGACCAGGGTTAGTTGTGACTGGGTAGCCATGACCCGGGGCAGCCCGTCCAGGCCCTGCGCTTTGATTTCGATGCCGGGGGTTGGGGGTAGGGCGGCCCGGGCCGTAGCCAGGACTTCGACCAGGGAGACGGGATGGGGTTTGAGAGGGTGGAGGTGGGTCATCGATTCGCGGGCGATCTGCATTGCCGCCCGGGCGCTGTCTTCGATGTCGCGCAGCTTCTCGGCCAGGTACGGCTCCTGGCGCAGCAGGTCCTCGCGCTTGTCCTCGATGGCCTGGACGTGAACCGGGATGGCCCCGATCTTGTTGTTGAGGCGGTGGAGGAGGTTGGCGGCAATATCGCCCACGGCGGCGAAGGTTTCGGCGGTGGCCTGGCGCTGGTGAGCGGCTTCCAGTTCTCTGAGCTGGGCCGCGTCGTTGATGGCGATGGCGGTGTGGTCGGCGATCAGGCTGAGCAGCCGCACCTCCCAGTCGTAGAAGTCTCGTTTTTCGCGGGTGTACAGGCTGAACGCGCCGACCGCTTGATTGTCGCGTGATAGCAGAGGCACGATCAGGGCGCTGATCCAGCCTTCATTGCCAGCGATTTCGCGGTGATGAAAATTATGCTCCCGGCGAACGTCCATCGCCTTCAGCGGCTGGCGCGATAGGAGCACCTGGCCGGTCAAACTGCCGTGAATGGGAACGCGTGTGCGCCGTTCTTCACCCCAACTGGAGGCGCGCAGCACCAGGTCGTCCCCCTCAACCGTCCAGATGGTGCCGATGGGGCAGTTGATTAGATCGCAGGCGCGGGCAATGACCAGATCGAAGAAGCCGTCGTGATCGGCGCTCAGGAGCTGGCTGGCAATCTCCTGCATGGTGTCGATCAACTTCATCTCCTGGAGGGCGATGGAGGCTTGCGTGGCCAGGCTTTGCACCAGCTTCAAATCGTCGTTGGAGAAAGCGCCGATTTCGGGGCTTTCCAGGTTCAACACGCCCTCCAGCGAGTTGCCGGTGCCCAGCAGCGGCACGGCCAGCTCGGAGCGCATCGGCCGCAGCGGGATGAGGGGGTGATAGCGGTGAGACCAGGGCGGGTGCCTCAGATCGCCGATCAGCAGCGATTGGCGGTGGGTAGCCACCCAACCGGTGACCGTCTGCTCGCTGACCGGCAGCGCCTGTTCGCGCGTGGCCTGCGGGTCCCGCCCGGCCACGGCCCGCAGCTCCAGGACATTGCGTTGCTTGTCCAACAGGCGGAAGCTGCCGTACTGGGCCCGGGTCAGTTCCAGGCTCATCTTAAGGATTTCGTCTAAGGTATCGTCCAGCTTGCGGCGGGAGCTAATCAACCGGTCGGCGCGCCGCAACTGGGCCAGTTCATCGATTCTCCGGTTGAGTTCGCGGGAGATGCCGGCCACCTGGCGCCCGTGGTAGATAGCCATCGCCGCCAGGTTGACAAAGTTGTCCAGCATCAGCAACTCAATCTGGCTGAACGGTTTCTCGGTCAGGCGGTAGACGTAAAGAATGCCGACGATTTCGTCGCCGACGATGAGGGGGTAGCTGGCCAGGACCCTGGCCCCGGCGGCGCGTTTGGTAGGATGGATGCGCGCTTCCGCGTGTTCATACGAAAGCACGCGCCGGCGCTGTTGAATAGCCCGTCGCCCGAAGCCGTCTTCGCGGGGGTAATCGTCGATGGAGGTGCCGGGCGGCTCGCCGGCAGAAACGCGCGAGTTGGGGTCGAAGGTTTTGGTGCGCTGGTCGTACGTCCAGATGACGGCAGAGGCCATCGGTTCGGTCAGGCGGTTGCCCTCGCCCAGGACACGCACGGCGTTTTCGACGATGGAGCGGAGCGTGGTGCTCAGATCGCCTTCCATCCCCATGCGGTTGATGCTGGCCCCAATCTCATTTAAGGCCCCCAGCGTTTCGATGGGATTGGGCTTGTTTGAGTTGGTCTGCACCCTATTCACCGATCAGATACCCCTACGGCCGGATACCTGGCCATTCTACACCGATCATCTTCTGCTGACAAGGCTGAAGAGGGGCGTCCGGGTGCGCCCCGGACTTTTTTAATTGGTTGGAGGGCGTTCGGTAATGACTTGATCAGGTTATTTCATCAGACGAAGGACGGCGGACGAATGACCAATATCCTATCAAAGGGCTTGATTTCGTCCTTTGTCCTCCGTCTTTCGTCATAGATGCATCAAAACGCAAACCGACACGTTAGCCCAATTGATCGAGGACATTCTGAATCTATCCCGTCTCGACGCCGGTCCCCCCGAACCGGAATTGGCGGCGTTTGCGGTGATGCCCCTGTTGCAGGAAATGTGGGACCAGATGGCTTCGTTGGCCCAAGAAGCCGGGGTAGACCTGCAAATTCCTACCTCGGCCCCGGCCCTGACGGTCGAGGCAGACCGGAACCAGATCAAAAATATGTTGCGTAACTTGATGAGCAACGCCATCAAGTTCACCCCGCCCGAAGGGATCGACATCTTGCTGGACGTCTACGCCCAAACATTCACCGCCGACGACGATGTCTGCCTGGTCATCAAAGATGCGGGCGGCGAGTCGTTCTACAAGAGCCAGACAGCAGGGGAGATCATCGCCGAAATCCAGGCCCGGCCCGGTGCGCCGGAGATCGAGTACATCGACCGCATGCTGGCCGACGACGAGCTGGCCGGACTGTACACCGCCTGCGATTGCCTGGTCCATCCCTATCGCGGCGAAGGCTTCGGCCTGCCCATCGCCGAAGCGATGGCCTGCGGCCTGCCGGTGGTCGTGACCGGCTACGGGGCGGCGCTCGATTTTTGCAGCAAGGAGACGGCCTACCTTATCTCCGGCCAGGTGGTGCAACTGCCGCACGCGGAGCGGCGCGTCGGCGAGATTGAGACGGTCGATTACCCCTGGTGGGCCGAGCCGGACCGGGAACACTTGCAAGTGTTGCTGCGGCGCGTGGTCGCCAATCCGGGGGAAGCCAGAGGCAAAGGCCGGGCGGCGGCGGCCTACATTCGTGACAATGTTACCTGGGACCATTCGGCGAGCGATGAGGCTCACCTCTATTTTTGCCCCCAAAATCTCCTGAAGTTTCACCCCGATTTCGATGGAATTCTGGCCGCCATCCTGCGCGGCGATCCCCTGGGCAGGCTGGTTCTGCTCAAAGCCAGGGTTGAGCGCCTGAACCGCGACCTCCTGGCCCGCTTCGGGCGGACGATGCCCGATGTCGTTGATCGCGTCCTGCTTCTGCCCCAGCAGCACCATCACGATTACCTGAACCTGATCGCCCTGTCCGAAGTTATGCTGGACACGGTCCATTACAGCGGCGGCAACACCACCCACGAGGGCCTGGCCGCCGGCACGCCATGCGGGCCAAAATCCTGGCGGCCAACCCCGTGCTGTACGACGACATCGAGGCCGTGCGCGAACTGGAGCGATTTTTCAGAGCAGCTATCGACAACAGTAGGTAGGTCACGCTTGCAGCGTGACGCTTTTAGTCCGGAAGTCAGGCTGGTTGTGGTAGCATCCCTGTCACGCTCAAAGCGTGACCTACTGCTGTTTAAGCAGCGGGTCGCTTGGCATCGGCGCTGAGATGTGGTAAGATTTGCGTCACGCCATTTCCCCCAGAGGAGGCCGGCCAGCGATGAAAGCAGCCGTCTTGCACGCCCCACGCACGCCTCAACAGATGGAGCAGGTTGACCTGGCGGAGCCGCGCGCCGGCGAGGTGCAGGTCCGTATCCGGTACGCTGGAGTCTGCCGCAGCGACCACCACGTCATCAGCGGGGCGCTGGCCTACCCGATGCCCATCGTCCTGGGGCACGAGGGGGCCGGCGTCGTCGACCGGGTTGGGCCGGGCGTGACCCGGCTCAAGGCCGGCGACCACGTCGCCTTCAACTTCACCCCGTTTTGCGGCTACTGCCAGGAGTGCAACGCCGGGCGGTCCAACCTGTGCCTGCACCGCGAGGAGTTGCGCGGGTCCCCCCGGCTCAGCCAGGGCGGCCAGCAAGTCCATAACTTTCTGGGCGTTTCCTGTTTCGCCGAGTACACCGTGGTTCACGAATCGGGCGCGATCAAGGTCCCGGAGGATATGCCTCTGGACCGGGTGGCCCTGGTTTCGTGCGGGGTGGCTACCGGGGTCGGCGCGGTCTTGAACACGGCCCAGGTCCGGCCGGGCCAGTCTGTGGCCGTGGTTGGGGCCGGCGGCGTCGGCCTGAACGTGATCCAGGGCGCTCGTCTGGCCGGCGCGTCAACGATTATCGCCGTGGACACCCTGGCCCATAAGCTTGACCTGGCCCTCGAATTTGGGGCGACGCACGCCGTCGACGCTGAGCGGGAGAACGCGATCAAGCGGGTGCGCCAGATCGCCAACGGGGGGGTCGATTACGCTTTTGAGGCGGTCGGCCTGCCGGCCACGATCGAGCAAATCTGGCGGATGATCCGGCCAGGCGGGACAGCAGTCGTCGTCGGCGTGCCGCCGGAGAAGAGCGCGGTCACCCTGCCGGCCCTCAACTTCCTGCACGAACGGAGCATCCGGGGCAGCTTCTTTGGCAGCACCCGGCCCGCCGTGGACATCCCCCGCTACCTCGACCTGTACCGGCAGGGCCAGTTGCGCCTGGACGAGCTGATCACCCGCCATTATCCCCTGGCCGAGGTCAACGAAGCCTACCAGGCCCTCGAGCGGGGCGAGGTGGCCCGGAGCGTAATTGATGTGGCGTAGGCCGGTGGAGTGTCGTGTGTCAGGTGTCACGTGCCACGTTCTACGGGACCTGACACCTGGCACACGACACATGACACACGACACGTGACACTCAATCGATCCCAGGAGTTCCCATGAACGCTGAATCGAAAATTCATCCCTCGCAGGTGAGCGACGACACCAGGGCGACCGCCCTGGCCGGGATGCTGGCCCGCTACGGCCCGCAGGGGCGGGCGGCGCTGCTGGAGGCCCTGCACGAAGCGCAGGCCATCTACGGCGGCTGGCTGCCCCAGGCCGTGGTCGAGCAGGTGGCGGCGGCTCTCAACGTGCCCCTGGCGGACGTCTACGGCGTGACTGAATTCTACGAGATGTTCCACACCCGGCCCGTCGGCCAGAAGATCATCCGCATCTGCCAGGACGCGCCCTGTGCTCTGGCCGGGGCCGGGGCGTTGACCGAAGGGGTGTGCCGCCGGCTGGGAATCGAGCCGGGCCAAACCACCGCCGACGGCCAGTACACCGTCGAACCTGTGCGCTGCCTGGGCCTGTGCGATTGCGCGCCGGCGGCGCTGGTCAACCTGGACCGGTGTGTGGCCCTCGACCCGGGAGCGCCGGAGACGCTCCTGAGCGGCGAGGCCGGGCCGCCGCCGCTGGCCATCGGGGGCCTGGTCAAAGTGGCTCTGGCCAATGTCGGGGTGGTCGATCCGGCCAGCCTGGCCGATTACCGGGCCCAGGGTGGTCTGGCCGCGCTGCAAAAGGCGATCCGGACCATGACCCCGGCCCAGGTCATCGAAGAAGTGAAGCTCAGCAAACTGGTGGGACGCGGCGGGGCGGCCTTCCCGACCGGCCTGAAGTGGGAGTTCGCCGCGCGCAACGCCGGGCCGCGCTACCTGATCTGCAACGCCGACGAGAGCGAGCCGGGCGCTTTCAAAGACCGGGTGCTGATGGACGGCGACCCCTTCCGGGTGCTGGAAGGGATCATCATCGCCTGCTACGCCATCGGGGCCGAGCAGGCGTTTGTCTACGTCCGGGGCGAGTACCGCCCGGGCTACGAGCGGTTCAGCCAGGCCGTGCGCCGCTTGCAGGAGGCGGGCTACCTGGGGCAAAACATTTTGGGGGGCGATTTTCGCTGCCAGATCGAGGTCCGCCGGGGAGCCGGCGCCTACATCTGCGGCGAGGAGACGGCCTTGATGGAGAGCATCGAGGGCAAACGCGGTTTCCCCCGCCTGCGCCCGCCGTTCCCGACCGACGCCGGTCTGTGGGGCCGGCCCACGGTCATCAACAACGTCGAGACGATGGCCACGGTGCCGCCCATCATCGTCCACGGCGGGCGCTGGTACAACGCTCTAGGCACGCCGGAATCGGCCGGCACCAAGCTGCTGGCCGTCAGCGGCTCGGTCGTCCGGCCCGGCGTCTACGAAGTGCCGTTCGGCGTTCCGCTGCGGCATCTGATCTACGACCTGGCGGGCGGCCTGCGGAAAGGGCGCACCATCCAGGCCGTGCTGACCGGCGGTGCGGCCGGAACCTTTCTGGCCGCCGAGCATCTGGACACGCCCATAACCTTCGAGGATTTCAAGCAGGTCGGCGGCACCATCGGGGCCGGGACGGTGATGGTCTTCGACGACGCGGTCGATCTGCGCGACGTGTTGCGCCGCATCGCCGGCTTCTTCGCCCACGAAAGTTGCGGCAAGTGCTACCCTTGCCAGATGGGAACCCAGCGCCAGGCCGAAATTATGGCCCGTGTCGCTCAAGGGCAGGCCCACCCCGGGGACGCGGCCACGCTGGCCGAGTTGGGGGCGGTCATGACCGACACCAGCATTTGCGGCCTGGGCCAGACGGCGTCGCTGGCAATATTGAACGCCAACCGGCATTGGCCGGTGTTGTTTGAGCCGG
>JBHHXL010000194.1:0-8602 GCA_046757065.1 Anaerolineae bacterium | reverse complement strand
GACAAACTAACACGCTTCGCGTGTCCTACATTGCCACACAATTCCTCACAGAGCCCAAAAACTTTGGACGCACCCTTCCATCCCTATCCGAAGGTTTCCTTGAACCAGCGCCACGTCTTTCGCAGCCCGTCTTCAAGGGAAACCGACGCTTCAAAGCCCAGAACGCCCTTCGCTTTATCGACCGCCGGTACGCGCCGCCGGGTTTCCTCGAACGACTCGCCGTAAGCCTGCCGGTACGGCACATATTCAATCGGGGAGGTAGCGCCGCTGACGGCCAACACCATCTCGGCCAGGTCCCGGACCTTCGTCTCGCGATCCGAGCCGATGTTGAATGCTTGCCCCACCGCCTCGGGCACCGTTCCGGCCAGAATTGTGCCCCGGATGATATCTTCCACGAAGGTAAAGCAGCGCGTCTGCTGGCCGTCGTCAAACACCGTCAACGGCTCGTTGCCCAACGCCTGCCCCAGAAACTTGCCGATCACCGAACCGTATCCGCGCGGATCGAGACGGGGGCCATAAGTGTTAAAGTAGCGAACGATGCTAACCGGCAAGCCCTGGCGATAGTAGGCCAGCCCCAGGTGTTCGTCTAAAACCTTGCTCAACGAATATGACCAGCGCCCGACCGTGGTCGGCCCGATGATGCTATCCGACTCCTCGTGCAATGGGACCTTTTCCGACTTGCCATAAACCTCGGAGCTGGAGGCCAGCATCACGCTTTTCCAGTAGCGAAAGGCCGCCTCTAAGACCAGCTCGGTGCCGCGCACGTTGGTGATCATACCCCGTAGGGGGTCCTCAACGACGTACTTGACCCCCACCACCGCCGCCAGATGGTAAATATGATCGACCTGCCGGACGCACTCTTCTACCGTACGCCGTTCCAGGATATTGCTGTTGATGAACTGAAAAGCGGGGTTACCAAGCATGTGGTGGATATTTTGAATCCGGCCGGTGGAAAGGTTATCCAGCACCAGCACCTGATGTCCCTCAGCCAGCAGGCGGTCTGCCAGGTGTGAGCCGATGAAGCCCGCCCCGCCGGTGATCAGGATGCGCATAGACGGCGTACCTCCAAATTCATATCCACGGGAATATCTTACCGTAGCTGGTGGGAAAAATCAAGCAGCCAGCAGCCCGGCGTAAACCTGCATCACCCGCTCGACCATCCTCTCTTTGGCAAATTCTGCCCGCACCCGGGCCAGCGCGGCCCTGGCAAACCGGCGGCGCACCTCCGGATCACCGATCAGTTGCTTTATCGCGCCGGCCAGGGCCGCCTCGTCCTGGGGCGGAACAACGAAGCCGGTTTGCCCGTGGACGTTGACGAAAGACGTGCCCGTGCCCAACTCGGTGGAAACGACGGGCAGCCCGGAGGCCATCGCCTCCAGCAAAACGATGCCGAACGCCTCGGCCCTGGAGTTGGACGGCAGAACGAAGCAATCGGCGGCCCGGAAATAGGCGGGCAGGTCCGCATCGCTGACCTCGCCGGCGAAATGGACGCGCTCGGTCAGCCCCAAGGCGCTGGCCTGCGCCTCCAGCTTCGGGCGCAACGAGCCGCCGCCGACCAGGATCAGCTTCGCCTCCGGCAGCCGGGCCATAGCCGCGATCAGCGTATCCAGGCCCTTGTAGTACCGTAGCCGCCCCACAAACAGCACGATGGGTTTGCCGACCCCCTGCCGGATCTCAGCGGCTAGCGCCGGCCTGGAGCGGTTAAATCGCGCCAGGTCTATCCCCAATGGAATGACCCGGCATTTGTCCCGATGCCGCCGCAAAAAGGGCGAACTTTCGATGTAGTTGGCGCTGGTCGGCATGATCACGTCCAATTTTCGTAAGACCCGTTGCAGCAGGGGGCGGTAGAAAGCCAGCAACGCCCTCTGGCGGATGATGTCGGAGTGATAGGTCATCACCGAGAACCTGGCCCGGCCCAGCAGCGCGTTCAACAGCTCGCCGGGGGGGTAGGGGCTGTGCAGATGGGCAATATCCGGGCGGTATTGCCGGATAGCCAGAGGCAGCCCCGGCGTCAGCGGCGTCGAGGCCACGGTTCCCCAGCGGGCGATTCTGTGAATATTGACCCCGTTGACGGTTTGCACGCTCGACCGGCCATTCAGGCTGGCCACCAGAACCGTGACCTCGTGCCCGGCGGCGGCCTGGGCCTCGGCCAGCCAGCGGATCATATTCTCAATGCCCCCTTTGACCGGGTGGTAGTCCTTGTAGATATGCAGGATATTCACGGCGACCCGGCTCGCTTCAAGGCGTAGAGGACCCCCTCTTGCCGCAATTCAAAACCCTGTTCGAGGGCGGCCAGGGGGTAATAGCGGTTGGCATCGGCCAGATACAGGGCTCGGGCCGGGGGCTGGCCCAGCAGATAGTCCGGTCCGGGCACAAACGGGTCTCCGAGCAGTTCCACATCAGGCCGGCGGCCCTCAACCTCCTGAGCGTAGACGAGGGGCGCGTAGAGGGTCCAGTCCGCCACCAGCAGCGATCCCGGCGGCAACGCCGAGAAGACCTGGTCCACATACTGCCGGGCCCCGGCTTCACCACCCTTGGGCGGCCAGAAGAAAAAACGGGCCGCATCCCGGTAGGGGATCGGTCTGAGGGGTAGCCCGCTGCCGGCCCGGGGCACTGCCTCCGCCGCCAGCCGGTAGGCAACGACCGGCGCGCCCCAGGCGATCAGCGCCGCCAGCAGCAGCGGCTGCCAGCGCCGCGCCGCCCACATTCGCCCCAGCAGATCGCCATAGCCCACCCCGCAGCAAACGGCAAAGGCCAACCAGGCGGGCAGGTAGAACACAAATTGATCGGGCACGCGATGGGTGAAAGCGAAGCCCAGGCTGCCCAAAAGCCACAGCAGCCAGAACCAGGCCCAGCGGCGATGCCAGCGCCACATCACCCTCAGCCCCCACAACCCAACCGGCGCGCTGAGGAGAAATTGATACCCGCCGTAGGCCAACCCCAGGCCCAGGTAACGCGGGCTGGCCGTCCAGAAGGCCGGCGACAGCGGCGCGGTTAGAATGGCCAGGCTGTTGCCGAGTTCCCTTTTGGAGGGGGCCGTCAACTCCCAGTAGATGAAGGGCAAAAGGCCAAGCATCCCGGCAACCAACGAGGCGGCGATCCGGCCCGCCCTCCGGCGGGCGAAGGTGAAATACAGGAAAGCCGGCAGCAAGGGCAGAGTCAGCAGATGGACCGAGACGCTGAGGCCCAGCAGCAGCCAGGCCAGCAGATCAGTCCAGCGCCCGGACGCCCGGCCCTCAAGCCCGATCAACCAGGCGGCGGCGGCCACGAAACAGAGATGCAGGGTGTAGACCTCGGCGATGACGGCGTGCAGCCAGAAGGTATGGGAGATTGCCAGCACCCCAGCGCCCAGGACCGCGCCGCTCAGGGAGCCGCTGATCTGGTAGATGATCACGGCCACGAACAGGACCGCCAGCGCCCCGGCGGCGGCGGAGAGCAGGTTGGCCTTCCAGGCCGGGTCGGCCCCCGGCAGCCAGCGCACGAAGCGATGGGCCAGCAGCACCCACAACGGATGCCCCAACGTCCCTGAGTGCAGCTCTCCCCGGTAGGCCCGCAATTGAAATCCGGCGCTATCGCCCCACAGCAAGGAGGGGGCCAGGGTGGCCAGGTACAGCGCCCCGGCGGCGGCCCCCGGAACCAGCAACCAGACGGAGCGCGGCAGGCGAACGGGCCTGATCATTGAGCTTCTAACCGCTCAAAGAGGCCGAAGACCCCCGGCGCGGTCACCAGCCGGTAGCGGGCCCGAAAACGCGGATCGTTGGCCAGCCGGGCGGTTCCGGTGAAATTGGTCTGCCACAAGCCCCCGGCATCTTGCCCGCGCAGGGTCATCTGCACGAAGCGGGGCTGCTGGGCCAGAACGTAATCCACGTCCCACTTGCCGAAGCCATCGCCGCGCCCCAAAATGCCGCCCGGCAACTGCACCGGCAGGTGGGCGATGTGGCCGTCCGTCAACCCGACCATATCGATTACGCGGATGTCAAGGGGCATAGCATAGGCGATCCGGCCCGCGCTGACCACGGCCAGCGTATCGCCCGCTTTGACCTGCCCGGCCAGGTAGCTGACCAGCGGCGCCTCGGCTGGAACCAGCGGGCCGGCCCCAAGCCCCTCGACGAAACGCTGCTCGAACGACGCGCCGAGCAGATACCCCACCTGGCCCAGCAGCAAGACAACGACGGTCACCGCCGCCCACCTCGCGCCGCCGAGCAGCGCGTAAAGCCGCTCGAAGCCTAGCTGAACCAGGAGATACAGCAGGGGCAGGATGTGAACGCCAAAACGCAGCACCGGCATCCAATCGCCCCCGCCCAGGAGGATGAAGACGACGTAGCCCGCCAGCAGGACGTTGATAACCAGGGCCGCGTCGCGCCCCCGGCGGTGGGTCAGGGACAGGATGACCGCCAGGCCGACGGTAACAACGCCCCCGGCGGCCCGAACCAGATCGTAGAGGTAGATGACCCCTTCCAGCAGGGCGCGGGGGTGCAGGCCCAGGGACTTGGCGTAGACGGTGTTGGGCAGGAGAAAGCCGTAGTAGCTGAAGCGCCAGACAAAGTAGGGGGCGAAAATCGCGGCAAAACCCAGGACTCTGGCCAGATCGCGCCGGGCGAGCCGCTCCTGCCCCCGCCAGAGGATGAAGACCCGGTAGGCAGCCACCACTCCGAAGAAAAACAGACCCTCCGGCCGGGCCAGCGCCAGCAGGGCAAACACCACCCCGGACAGGGCGGGCCTGATTGGCTCCCGTTCCTCCCGCACGAAAAGAAACAGGCTTAACGTCAGCAGAAATGTGAACAACGGCGTTTCCAGTCCGCCCACGGACCAGACGCCAAATGAGGCCGTCGCCGCCAACAAAAGGGGGGGGATCACCTGAAATCCCCGCCGCCTGGAGAGAAGCCGGCTGAAGCGCCAGGTGACGGCCAGGGCCAGCAGGCTGAAGAGGATGCCCAGCACCTTAGCGACGAGCGCCAGATCAAGCCCGGCCAGCTCGAAGGGGACCAGGAGCATCAGCCACAGGAAGTTGGAATAGCCCTCGACCCGCTCGCCGGGGTTGTAGACCAGGCCGTTGCCGCCCACGAACTGTTGGGCGAAGCGGAAGGTAATGTAAGCGTCGTCGATGATGAAGCCCTTGAACAGCCAGGTTTGAAACAAAAAGAGGAGGGCGGACAGGGGCAGGACCAGCGCCCGGTAAGCCCCTGCCCACACTCCGAGGCTTTCGTCACCGGCCAGCGCCGGTTGGGCCTGCAACAGGTTCGATTTGCTACTTGGCATTGGCAGTCATCTCGCTTTGGCCGGTTTGAGAAGCTGTCTGAGAAGTCTGATCTGTATAGTAAACCAACCACGAAGGCACAGAGCGCACGGACGCAGCGCGTCTGTAGAAAACTCCGTGCCTCTGTGCCTCTGTGGTTAACAATCGACGGTATCCCATTCAACTGCGTACCTTCCCAGCCCAGTTCATCATTGCCTCGTTAACAGGATGTCGATCAGGCGGGAGAGATTGGCCGGGATGACCCAAAACTGGTTCTTGACCAGGACCACCATATCCACCGCGCCGGCGCGGGGCACCAGTTCGAGCACGTATTGGGTCAGCAGCAGGATATTCCAGACGACGAAAGCGGCGCAGGCCGCTACCAGCCATTTGAAGGCCAGCCTGGCTTGCAGCCGGTCCAGCAGCGCGGCCAGGCCAAAGGCGAAGGCCGGCATCAGGTTGGTGAAAAATCGCTGCCCGAACGAGGCCGAGCCGTGCCAGGCCGTCCAGGAACCGATGACGTACAGTTGCAAAACAAAGGTGGCGCCCAGCAACAGCGCCAGCCGCCGGTCCCGGCGGTAAAGAAAGCCCCAGCCGATCACGGCCAGGAACAGGAAGGGCGTCCAGATGAACAGGCCGCGATTGGAGGAAAGCAGCACGGGTAGCACGAATGGCGCACGCAAGTCAAAGTGGCCGCTGTAGCCGTAGGCGTAGGGATTGCTTTGCAGCCAGGTCCCGAAGACGATCTTCCAGACGACCAGTTGCGGCAGGAAACCGATCCACCAGGCGCTGCAAAAGGCCAGACCTCGCCTGGCGTAGACGCGCCACCGCTCCCGGTCTCGCCAGGCATCCCAGGCAAGCTCGGCCAGGGGGAAGGCCACGAAGATCGCGTTTTGGTTGCGGACCAGGGCCATAAAGGCGGCGGCCAGGCCCAGGCCGAGGTAGTTTTGCCATTTCCGGTTTTCCCTGACCCACAGCCAGACCGTCAGAAAGAGGGCGTAGGCAAAAAAATCGTTGGCGTGGGCCATAATGGGGTTGCTGTACATATAAAAAACCAGCGGCGAGGCCAGCCAAACGGCGGCGACACTCAGTGTTGCCAGGGGCCAGGCGAAGGTTTTTTGCAGCGCCCGTTGGGTGAGCAAAATGCCGGCCAGAGCGTAGAGCGGCGTCGCCAGGCTGGTGAAAAGGATGTACAGCTCCGTGTACCCGTCGGCTCTGACCTGGCCCTGTGCCAGGGTGATGGTGTGCGCCGCCAGGAAAAAGGGCAGCCACAACAGAGGCGAACCAATGGCGTAAGGGTTGCTGCGGTGGCCGGTAACGGTCGTGACCCCGATGTCGCCCATACCCAGGCGGGCATATTCGTCTGCCGTATTCAGGTCGCCATCGATCACCAACGAGCGCACCCAGGAATAATAGCCGATGGGGTCCCTGCCGTGCAGCCAGGGCTTGAAGAAGGCCAGAAAGCCCAACAAAAACAGGAGGAGCAAAATACCCCGGTGCAACGTCGCAGACTCTATGGCTGTCAGGGCTTGAACGCCCCGGATGCGTCTGGTTAGCATAGACTACGCGCTTCTAATCGAGAAATCAATGAGAGTTTGTGCAATTTGAATGCACCCTATTCATTTTACACAATTCTCTACATTTACGCACCTTAGCAGGTTTTTGCTGAAAGCGAGGACATAGCCCACCGAATGTTTCCGGCTGAAAGTCAATATAGCCGCTGGCCGCAGGAAGGACAAGGAGGGGTCGTTACGAGGAGAGGGCTCAGACCGCAGAGTGGGGGGGCTCGAGGCGGCGGATGGACCGGGCCAGGTTCCGGCGGGCTTGGTCCTCGAACAGGACCCGAAAGGCATCGGTCCGGTAGATCGACTCTCGCTGTAAGAACCGGCGCAGCAGGCGAACCCGCGCCTGCCGGAAGGCATCCGCCGGAACCCAGGCGTATTCGGCCCGGACCTGCCGTTCGTAGGCGTCGAACACCTGCGGAGCGTGGCCCAGGATCGAGAGGTCGATGTCAACCAGCAGGGCCGCGTCGGGGCCGGCGGGCGATGTCTGGTGCCGGGTGGCCAGGATCAGGTCGGATACCCGCCGGGGCGCGGGCTCCGGCACCGCCGCCCGGCGCAGGGCACGAAGGGCCTCGTCCGCGCTGCGCTGTTCGTTGTCGTTCGCCCGGGTGTCGTAAACCGCGTCGTGGAACCAGATGGCGATCTCGACCTCCGCCGGGTGCCGGGCCAGGTGTTGGAAGCGGTCAAACAGGTCGAGACAATCGCTAACGTGGGCCAGGTTATGGTAGGCGCGGCCCTCCTGCGAGTAGGACTCGACGAGCCAACGGAAGACCGCCTGGCCGGGGGTGCGAGCGCCAAGCTGCAACCACAGGCGCTCAAATCGCTGCCAGGTTGTCATTCAAAGCTCTCCAACACCTCTATCAGCTCAGGCCGCCGTCAGGCCGAAAACGAGCAGGATCACCAGCAGAGCCAGGACTGCCAGACCAATCAGCAGCCCCAGCAACGAGACGATCAGATGGGCATAGCCCAGCACCAGCCCGACGGTAGCCAGGCCGTCCCCGGTCATCCGCCCCCCGCTGGCGGCGATCTCCCTTTTGGCCAGATGGCCGGCGATGATCGCCACCGCCGTGCCCAGCAGGGGCAGGATTGTCCAGGCGGCCACCCCCGCCACCAGGCTGATCAGCGCCAGCGGGCTGGTCGAGGCGGTTGCGGGCGAAGTCGTCATCGTTCGTCATCCTGAATGTGCGATTCAATGGCCCGCCACAACAGAAAGCTGCCCCAGGTGATGAGAAAGACGGGGAAGATAAAATTGCCGATGCCGGGCACCAGGCCAAAATTGTTAGCCAGCCACAGGCCGCCCAAAACCACCAGCAGCACGCCCCAGAAATTCAGACCGGAACGCCCGCCCGGCGCACAGCACAGGCGATAACCATAGTACGCTTCGTATTTCGAGGATTGGTCAGTGTCCATCGATCAGCACCTCGTCCTTGTCACAGTTCGCTCTCGGTAAATGTATCCTCAGTTTACCAGACGAACGGCCACAAATCCTGCCCTGGACACCCCGCCAGGCTGACAGACCCTGACCGGACCCCCTTGAAAATAGCCCTCACCCCCGTCGCTCCGCGACTCCCCCTCTCCCATTTTGGGAGGGGGGCCGGGGGGTGAGGGCCAAAGTTTCACGCTTCGCGTCGTTGCTGTGGCGTAGCCTCTGGCGGACTCCTATGGAACAGATTGGTTCAATCTCGGAGACTGAACCAATCTAGCCTCTACCAGGCGTCAGGCCTCTTCGGTAGAGGCCTGCCGGGCCTGGCGGCGGGCCTGGCCCTTCTGCTTCTGGCGCTCCATCAACCGGTCGCTGCGGGCC
>JBHHXL010000193.1:0-8619 GCA_046757065.1 Anaerolineae bacterium | reverse complement strand
GCCGATTTGCAAGTGGAAGCGGTCGTTGGTAAACTGATAAACCAGTCAACCAGTCAACCAGTCAACCGGTCACCCAATCGGCTGGTTGGCCCGTTACCTGATTGATGATGGGGGGTTCACTTACAATGTACGACATCATTCTGGCCGTGCATAGCATTATGCGTTGGATTGTCCTGCTCCTGGCTTTGCTGACCGTGTTCCGGGCCCTGGCCGGCTGGCTCGGCGGGAAAGAATGGACGAACCTCGATAACCGGGCCGGGCTTTTCTTCACCATCTCCTTTGACATTCAGTTAACGCTGGGCCTGATTCTAATCATCGTCAGTCCGACGGTCCAGCGGGCGTTTGCCGACCCCGGCGGGGCGATGGGCGACGTCGTCCTGCGCTACTGGCTGGCCGAGCACATCCCGGTTATGGTCATCGCCCTGGCCCTGGCCCACATCGGGCGCTCCCGCTCAAAGCGTCTGGCGGAGGCGGTGGCCCGCCACCGGACCGCCGCCATCTGGTTTGGCCTCGCCATTTTGATGGTGCTGGCCACAATCCCCTGGCCGTTTCTGGCCTATGGCCGTCCCCTCTTGCCGGGGTTGGGGTAGCAAGGTTGTCAAATGGGTACATCGCTGAGGATCGCCACGATAGCCGGGATCGACATTAAGTTACACTGGTCGTTCCTGCTGATTGTGGGTTGGGCGGTGCTGCGAGGTTTGCGGGCCGGCAGTGTGCGCGCCGTGGCTTTATCGCTGGCGTTTATCCTGCTGCTCTTCTTTTTTGTAACCCTGCACGAGCTGGGGCACGCCCTGTCCGCCGTGAGGTTTCGGGTTCAGGTCAAAGACATCGTCTTGCTGCCCATCGGCGGCGTGGCCCAGATGCGCAGTTTGCCGGAGAAGCCCTGGCAGGAGTTGGTCATCGCCCTGGCCGGGCCGCTGGTTAATCTGTTCATTGCGTTTCTGGCCGGACTGGTCATGTTGATCGTCTGGGGGCCGGGCCTGGCTTTGGGGTTGACCGATTCATCGGGGGCGATTCTTTACAGCGTTTCACGGGTGATCACCGGCGGGGGCAACAGCTTAACCGTTCTGGCCTGGATCGCGCTGGTCAACGGCATTTTGGCTATCTTCAACCTGTTTCCGGCCTTTCCGATGGACGGCGGGCGGGTTTTGCGCTCGCTGCTGGCGATGGTCATATCCTTTCCACGCGCCACGCGCATCGCGGCCCGGCTGGGGCAGGGCCTGGCCGTCTTGCTGATGAGCCTGGCCATCTGGCGCGGCAATTTCAGCCTGTTGTTCGTGGCCGTCTTTGTATTTCTGGGCGCGACCTACGAGAATTTTGCGGTGCAGACCCGGTGGTCGACCCGCCACCTGCGGGTGGCCGACGCTTTGCGGTCCGGGGCATTGATCAGGCTGGCCCCAGACCAGTTGGTATCGGATGTGATGGATTTGAGCTTTCGCTGGCCCCAACACGATTTTCCGGTGGTTGAAGGCAACACCTTTTTGGGCCTGGTCTTGCACCGGCATGTGGTTGAGGCGGTGCAGGCGGGGCAGGGGACGCAATCTGTGGCAACGATGATGCAGCGCGATGTGCCCAGCGTGACGCCGGAGGACGGCCTGTGGCTGGCCCAACGCTTTATGGCCGAGGCGAATCTGTCCTCTTTGCCGGTGCTGGTGGGTGGGGTGTACGTCGGCCTCATTTCCTTGCGAGACATCAACGCCGCTTACGTTCGTTCCGCCAACGCGGGCCGCCTTTGAATTTGACCGGCTAGGCGACCGTGGTGATGATCGTCTTGACCGCCCCCGCCTGGTATAACGATTGGGCGACGGCCCGGGCCAGGTCTGGCCGGGCCAGGGCGATCATATTGCCTCCCCAGCCCGCGCCGGAGAGCTTGGCCCCCATCGCCCCCGCGCGCCGGGACGCATCGATGAGGCGGTCCAGCTCCGGGGAAGAAAGCTCCAGCGCGCCCAGAAGCTCCTGGTTCTGGTCCATCAGGCGGCCCAGGGCCGGGATATCGCCCCGTTCCAGGGCCAGGCGAGCCTGCTCCACGATCACCCCGATTTCATCAAAATAGCCTTCGTAGCGTTCCGTATCGGCCTGCCAGCGCTGGCGCAAATCGCCCACCGCTTCTTTGGTGGGGCTGGGCCGGCCCGTGTCGCCGATGATCAAAGTCAAGGGGTTCTTGACCGCCAGGCGCTGCATCGGCCGGCCTTGCTGGAAGTAGACCGGCTGGGCGAAGGCCACAACGGTGTTATCGATGCCCGACGGCGTGCCGTGGTGGATTTTCTCCACCTGGTAAACCAGGTTGGATAGGGTTTGGGGCGGCAGCGGGCGGCCCAGGTGGCCGGTCAGGGCTCGAATGAGGGCCGTGGCGACCGCTGCCCCGCTTCCCAGGCCGCGAGCCATCGGCACCGTTGAGGTGAGGCGCAAAATCAGGTCCGGTTCGGAGTCGTGGCCCAGCTCTGCCAGGGCCAATCGCACCGCTGCGGCCAGGGGATCGTTTCCGGCGGCATCGGCCAGGGCGTAAACGCGATGCAGGTCCTGGGCCTCGATGATGAGGCCCTGGCCCTTTTCGCCGGGGCTGATCCGGCAGCGGGCCGCGACCTCGGTGATGGGCACGGCGATAGCCGGGCGCTTGTAAACCACGGCGTGCTCCCCAAACAGGATAGCCTTGCCGGGGGCAGTGGCAACGGTCTCCATTATGCTTTAAGTTCCTGGTAGGCCAGCGTCCAAACCGTGGATTGGTAAATTAGATAAAGGCCGGTGGCAAAGGTTAACGGCACGATGAACACCAGCAAGAACAAGGGGATACCCGCTACGGCGGCGGCTATCCACGACTGGGTGAAAAGGTAGGCCAGGCCGGCCGGGATACCGCCGATCACCACGCTGACAATCAGGATGATCACGGTCAGAAAAATGCTGACAAAGCCCCACCCCAGCCCGATGCCGAACATGATCAGCCACAAAACCCCCACATCCTTCAGCCGGCGGCGGATGAGGGAATAGCTCTCCCCGATGCTCTCCCGCCAGGTCTGTCCATTCAGGGCGGCCTCTCGCCAGGCCAGTTCGCGTAGAGGGGCCAGTACAACCGCCAGCAGGATCAGCAGCAGAATGGTGAAGACGCCCAGAATAACGGCCCCAACGATACCCACCGCAGTCAGCGAGGAGTTGCCTCCGCTGGCGAGCAGGATGGCGACCCCGACCACCCCGATCAGGCCGAGAATCAACACCAGGAAGGGCAGGCCCAAGATCAGGCTGATCAGGAAAACACGTAACGCCCGCCTTGACCAGCCCAGATGCCAGCCTTCACGGACCGTTACCGCCCCGGCCTCCTCAATTTGTCGGACCATACGGATAAGAGACGTGCGGGTAACGGTTTGAACTAACACGGAGACAGCGATCAGAAATAGCATCAAGCAGAGGAAAACCACGGCGATCCCGATGAGCAATTGTTCATTGTTTAAGGGGAAATCACCCGGCACACCAAAATCGGGCAGGTCTCCGTTTCCTTCACCGCCGGGAGATGGGCCGCTGGGCCCGCCTCCGCCGCCTCCGCCGCTGCACAGGGCCAGGAAAAAGCCAAAGAGCCACAGAGCGCGATAGCGGAGGGTGATGTGAAAAGCGCGTTTGAGAATATCGGTGTGATCCATCATATCTTCACCCGTTGAAATGTCTGGTAGGAGTTACTACGATTGTAAGAGGTATTCCGTTTCACGGTTACGTGGATTCTTTCAATGGCGCCTATTGTGCTACAAACCTGGCGTTGTGTCCAGCCTGGGAAGGCCAAAAAAAAGGACATCCTGGAGTAGTTTCAGGATGTCCCTGGCGAGCGGGAACCGTCTGGGGTCAGGCGGCTTGCGACAGCAACCCTTTCTGTTCGAGATAGGCCAGCATCTCCTCTCTTGACCTCGAAAAACAACGAAGCATCTTCTGGTCGCTGTCTTGCAAGGCGCTGATGGTGCGCTGAGAACAGGCGGAGCAACCCAAAGCCGCCTTATAGCTACTTAAATCACAGTTCAAGCAATTGCAGAGTTTGATCATCATATGAGAAAAAGCCAGAGCATCGATATCGGTTTCCGGCAGCGCGCTGATACGCTCCGTCAACTTGCGCCACTCCTGGCCTCGAAGTCTGGTCAATCCCCTCACGCGGGAGTGGGGAAACAGGATTTCGCATTGTGAATACGCCATACCAAATTACCTCTGTTTAAGCGCAAAATTCGAGCAAGATAAAGGCGTTCCTGGGCGTAAGTCATCTGTAGGTGAGCCGTCTGGGACTCGAACCCAGGACACCCTGCTTAAAAGGCAGATGCTCTACCGACTGAGCTAACGGCTCACGGGATGACTATCGCCCGAAACGCCTTAAATATCGATAGGGTATGTTCAAAATGAGTTGGAAAATGTAGAACAAACTGTTAGTTTGTTCGGCCCGGACAAGCTAACAGCTTGTCCTACAACTCATTTTGAATGCGCCCAAATCGATATACTCGATCAAGGAAGAATTTTAGCATAGACTCTGACCCGCGCCAAATCTACCCCGGGTTTTTTCCGGGGAAGCCTCAAGGCGATTCGGGGCGTGATCAGGCTTAATATTCGCGTTGACATGCCCTGGTAACAATGTTATAATTTTTAACAATAGGCATCGTGACTATCCGTGAATAACTGCGTAGTGGGTTTTTTGAGCGTTGATGGATAAAGATGGCTTCTGCCGGTCAGTCTCCGCAAAGTAATGCTTCCACCCCTGCCAATCGAATTAGCCCGCTGGCAAAACGCTTTGCTGAAGAGGTGCGCGCTTTGTTGGCCGTGCTGCGCGCCGGCAACTCTGGGGGCTTGATCGCCGCCGGCTGCGATGATCTCCGCATCCGTCGCTGGCTCTTCTCCTATTTCCGCCAACGCCTGCAAGAGGAGAAAATCTGCGTCCATCCCTTTGAACTCCGGGCGACGGACCCCGACCTGGCCCAGCGCCTGGCCGAACTGGTCGCTGAGCCAGGCTTCAAGGACCTGGAATTAAGCGGGCGATATAAAAAGTGTGTCATCTTTGTTTACGGGGTTGAAGAATTTGCCGATGACGAGCGAACGCTTTTCATCGACTCGCTTAACGCCTCTGCCGGATACCTGGCAAACCTGGCCCGGCCGGTCGTTTTGTGGGGGAGACATCGCCTCCTGGCCCAGCTTGCCCGGGATGCCCCGACTCTCTGGGCAGGCGACCGGCGGTTGTTTAAGTTTCCGTCCGACTATAACGCCAAAACCTCGGGCGATGATTCCGCTCCAGCGGGGCTTTCAGCCCTGGCCCGGTACCTGGGCCAGATGCTGGAGGCCCCCGACATTTCCAGGTGGGACCAGGTTTACCTGCCGCTCAAGGCCATTCGCGCCGCCGAAACCGTGGACCTTGTCCCGCCCCGCCATACCTTGACCCACGAAGAACTGCAAGACCTCATCGAGCATTTTCCCCAAATCGTTACCTTTGAGCCCAATCAAATTGTCTTTGAGCGCGGCGAGATTGGCAACCAATGTTACGTCATCGTCGAAGGGCAGGTTGAAGTCCTGGTCCCCGACGCTCTGGGCCAGGAAAAGGTGATTACCACGCTGCGGCAGGGGGATTTCTTCGGGGAGATTGCCCTGCTGAAGCGGGTGCCCCGGACGGCGACCATCAGAACCCTGGAGTCTTCGGCCTTTGTTGTCCTCAGCCCCTCGCGCTTGCGTGACATAGCCTCCAAAACCCCCGCCGTCCTCGATGTTCTGACGGAGATCGGCCAGCAACGTCTCGAAGACAGGCTGCACGATCCCCAGGAACTGCTTTCTCCCTTGCGCCGTTTTGCGATGGAAGGCGTTAATATGGTGCAGGAAGTGCCCCAGGATGTGCGCCAGTTAATCAAAAATGATCGGCGGGTGGTCATCCTGGGAGAGGCTGGCGGCGGCAAAACGACCGTGCTGCACCGCCTGGCGCTGGAGACTGCTCAAACCTCTGTGGCTGCCCTGCAAGCCGGCGAAGACTCGGCGGTGATGCCCATCCTGTTAAAACTGAATGCGTTGTCACCCGATCTGGAGGTAGAGGATTTGATCCTGGAGGTCTTGCAAGCTTATGGCCTGCCGCAATTCACCTCCACGGCGGATGTGCGCCGCCTGCTGAAGGGCGAGTTGGGAGCCGAATTTCCGGTCAGCCATTTCCTCTTCTTGATGGACGGCCTGAACGAGATACCGGCGTACCAGGAAACTCAGGCGGCGCTCGAGCGCTTCATACGGGAGTATGCTCGCAACCGGTTTGTGCTATCTTGCCGCGTTCAAGACTACACCGCCGTCCAACGCTTCCGCACGGTGCTGTTGCAACGCCTCTCCAAAGACGAGATCGAAACGTTCCTGGTGAACTACCTGGGCGAAGACGCCGCCCGGCGCATCGCTCGTGAAATCCACACCGATAACCAGTTGGAGGACCTGGCTCAAACGCCGTTGGCTCTGTATATGTTCGCCCAGATCGCCAAATCAAGCGCGGAATCGCTGCCGAAGAACCGGGGGATACTGTTCGAGCGTTTTGCCGAGAGCTTTCTGGAGCGGGCCGACGGCGAATGGCGGGATGTCCAGCAGCGTCCGTCCGGGCAGGCACAGATACCGGCGGTCATCATCAAGGGCTCGCTATCGAGCCTGGGGTTGACGATGCAACAAGAGGAGGTGTGGACCCTGCCCCGCCAGCGTTGGTTCGATCTGATCGCCCACCAGCTTTATCTCTACCGCGAGGGGGCCACGGCTAAGGAACGGGCCATCGCCCGGGCCCTGACCCCTGAGGACGTGCAGGAGAAGATCGCTTACAGCGGCCTGTTGCGCTATTCAGGGGAAAAGGGCTGGGTGGAGTTTACCCACCACACCCTCCAGGAGTTTTTTGCCGCCCTGGCCCTCCGCGAGCAGAACCTGGACATCGAAACCCGGATCCGGTCCGGAGAAGCCCGCCGGCGCTGGCAGGGCACGGTCATCTTGCTGTACGGTATCGCCCAAAACAAGGCCGAGTTGTTCAGCAAGATCGTCGGGCCCAGCTTCGATTACGAGCGCATCTGGCTGGCCGCCCAATGTCTGGCCAACGCCGGCGAGGAAGTGGCCGTGGCGGTAAGTGAGCTGGAGCGCGCTTTGCCCTTGACCCAGCATTTTGCCATGCTCTTCAGCGTTGGGCTGGCCTGCCGCCAGGTGGGGCGCTACCCCGAAGCCCTGACCTACCTGTTGCGGGGGGCGGAGGAGCGTCCCGGCTCGCCCGATGTGCAATACGAACTGGGCGCGCTGTACCGCCGGCTCAACCAGCACGAGCGGGCCATCAAGCACCTGTCCGAGGCCATCCATCTGCGGCCCGATTTTGTGGACGCTTACAACCAGTTGGGCATCGCTTACTACGACCAGCGCAAGTACGAAGAGGCGGTAACGATCTTCCGGGCCACGACCCAGTTGGAGCCGGGTAACGCCCATCACTACTACAACCTGGGCACCATCCAGAAGGTGTTGCGCGACTACGAGGCAGCCAAGCTCTCGTTCGAGCAGGCGCTGCAACTCAAACCGGATTACCTGGAGGCGCGCAAGCAGCTCGAAATCCTGGACAAGGCCCTGCTGTCCGGGGTGGTCCGCGTCCTGGAAAAGATTCCGATGCTCCACAAATTGAGCCTGGAGCAATGCGTCTTGCTGGCCAACCGGCTTAAGGACGAGGTCTACCAGGCCGGCCAGATCGTCTTTCACATGGGCGAAATCGGGGACACGTTCTACATCATCGAGTCGGGGGAGGTGGAGGTCCTGGCCCCCGATTTGCGCGGCCAACAGGCCGTGATCAATCTACTGGGGCCGGGCGAGTTCTTCGGCGAGATTGCCCTGCTGCGGGCCGTCCCGCGCACGGCCACGATCCGGGTCGTGTCGCCGACGCGCCTGCTGGGGCTGAGCCGCGAGGACTTTCACAAGGTGGTGGATCGCTATCCTATCATTGCCCATAACCTGGCCGAAACGTCTGATTACCGCCTGCTGCGGGACCGGCAGATCGGGCGGCGGGTGGAACTGGACGACTACTACGATCCGGACTACATCGAGGAGCTGACCCGGCAGGACGAGGTGACGGTCATTATGGGCGACATCCACGGCTCAACTTACCTGACCAATGCCATTGGGCCAACGCTGATGGTCGCCTTCCTTGACGAGTACCTGCAGCGGATGTCGAAGATCATCGTTGAGTCGGGGGGCGCTATCGACAAAAGCCTGGGCGACAGCGTGATGGGCGTTTTCGGCTCCTACCCCGGCGAGACGGAGTCCAGCTCGGCCACCCGGGCTTTGATCGCCGCCCTGCGTATGCGCGACACCTATTTCGAGCTGCGCAATGAGTGGAAGAGCAAGAGCCGGGAATTTGCCAAAACGGGGATGGGCATCGGCATCAGCACCGGGGCGGTAGCCATCGGCACCGTCGGCCACGAGGCGGCGATGGTCGGGCCGGTGGTCAACACCAGCAGCAAGTTGAGCAAAATGGCGATCAAGGGCCGCGACGAAAGCGAGTTGTACGTCGACGCGCGCACCCGGCAACTGCTGGCCGGGCAGATCACCGTTGAGGCGCTCGATCCGGAGTATGTCTCGCGCAAGTCAGGGGGGGCTTTCAGGGAAGCGCATCGGGTGGTGCGGCACAGTTGATGT
>JBHHXL010000192.1:0-8690 GCA_046757065.1 Anaerolineae bacterium | reverse complement strand
CTAAGGCATCTCCCTTTGTTCAACATGTTCTTGACCACTACACTTTTCGGCTTAAATGTTAAATTTGTCAGCCAATCAGGGCAAACAGGATAAACCGGTGGGCAACCAGGGATCGGCAGTTTGGAAATTGAATTCGGGCATCTTCGGCGCCTATGTGCTGGTGACGATGCTGGTAACCTATCCCGCCATCGCCGGCCTGGTGATTCCCTATGCTATTCCCGGTGCTGGGGGTGACAGTCGCTATTTCCTGTGGCATCTGTGGTGGGTTAAACACGCGCTGCTTGATCTGGGGACATCGCCCACGTTCACCGACTCCATCTTCTATCCGACGGGCGGGGTTCTGTTCCTGGTATCGCCCTTCAACGAGCTGGCCGCGCTGACGCTGCAACCCCTCGTTGGCCTGACACGCACCTACACCTTGCTGTGGTTATTTTCCTTCCCGACGGCCGGGTTTACCACCTATTTGCTCGGCCATCATTTGACGGGCAACCGTTGGGCCGCGTTCGTGGGCGGCCTGATCTTTGCCTTCTCGGCGCGCCACTATGCGCACGGGGTATCGCATCTGGGTTTGTGGACGATTCAATGGCTGCCGCTGTACGCCTTGGCCCTCTTCCTGCTCCTCAAAAGACCCTCCCTCAAAACGGCTGTTCTGACCAGCGCAAGTTTCATTTTGGCGGTCACGTCGGAGCACGTGTACTACGTGTTTTACTTTGTGATTCCGGTGACGGCGTTATTCGCGGCCTACTACGGGTTCGCGGCCCGATCCAGGCCGCAGCCGGTGAGATTCTGGACGGCGTTTGCCGGGTCGATTTTGGTTGGCCTGATTCTTGTTTCCCCCATTTACCTGCACATCATCCCCAACCGCAACCAGGATTTCATTCAAGGCCGGGGAGACGGGGTGGTGGCATACTCGGCGGACGTATTGGCCTATCTCACCCCGGCGGAGAAGCATCCGGTTTGGCACAAGATCGTTGCGCCTGCCTATGAAAGAATCGGCGGCAATGAAGAGGAGAACACCATCTTTATTGGCTATGCGGCAATTACCCTTATGCTCGTTGGCCTGAAGGCACAACGCAACCGGGCCGCCCGCTTCTGGCTTCTGTTGGGCGGCCTGGCCTTTCTGTTCTCCCTGGGTCCAATTTTGCACCTGTATGGCCCGGTGAAAGTCACCGCCGAAGACATCGAGACCTATGTGGCCTTACCTTACTCATTGCTGGTCAACTTACCCCTCATCGATCTTTTGCGCGCGCCCGCCCGGATGGCCGTGACCGTCCAATTGGCGGTGGCCATCCTGGCCACCTACGGCCTGAAGGCGACGGCCAGGCATTGGCGCGGCGCCTGGCGCCTGGGAGCGTACACTGCTCTGGGGGTATTCATTCTCTTTGAATCGCTGTTTCAATTTCCCTACCGCCTGGATACGACAACCTTGATTCCACCGCCCATCTACCAGGAGATTGCCGGGGAGAAAAACGACCTGGCCGTCCTTGAAGTCCCCTCGCGCCGAAAAAGCCGGAATCTCGTCCCCACCAAAGGCATCGGCAGAGGGTCGGCCTTCTACCTGATGTATTATGCAACCATCCACCGGCATCCATTGCTTGGAGGCGAGTCCTCCCGCACGCCGGCAGCGCCAGCCCTGTTTCTGGACACAACCGCCTTCGTTCGTGAACTGATGCATCCAACAGACCCGGCTGAGGACCGGCCCGATATTCTTGCAACCGGCAATAACGAACTGGTCAAACACGGGGCAGAATTGTTGGCCCGGCATAAGATCGGTTATGTTGTGCTGCATCGCGATCTCCTGGCCGGGGAAATGGATGGCTCTGGACAGCCCGCACCTGAGCCGGTCCTGCGGCAAGCCCTGGGAGAGCCGTTTTATGATGACGGGCAAGTGGCCGGTTTCCGCGTGCCGCAAGGGGATGCGCCGGCTGCATCGACGGCTGAAGCCCTCATTGTGGGGGACGGCTGGTACCCCCGGGTCGAGCTTGACGGCCGGCCTGCGCGCTGGATGCGCCGGACGGGAACGCTGCTCATCTACGAGCCGGAGCCGGGCCTGGCCCGCCTATCCATAACGGCCTTTGCTCCAATGGCAAACTTTGCGCGGGTCACCACGACGGTCAACGGCGTTCCCCTGGAGACGTTCCAGATTGCCCCGGCTTCAGACGCGCCCGAACCTCACCTGACGCGCGCTTTTTGGCTAACGCCCGGCGCGAATGAAATCAAATTTGAGGTGCAACCCGTGGGAGCGCCCACGGAGCAACTGGACCCCCACGTCTACCTGGGGGCCTACGACATCAGCCTGCTGCCGGCCCTGGCGGAGCAAGATGTCGCGCCGGGGGTCCGGCGGCGCATCAACCTGGCGGACAAGGTAGAACTCCTCGGCTACGACCCGCCCGCCGGCCCGCTACAGGCCGGCCAGGCCCTGCGCCTGACGCTGTACTGGCGGGCCTTGCAGCCGTTGGACGAAAGTTACAAGGTCTTCGTCCATATGGTTGACCGCGAAGGAACGCTGATCGCGCAGCGGGATAGTATCCCCTTCAATTGGATGTTGCCGACCACGGCCTGGGGGGACGATGAGGTGATCAAAGATGACTACGAGGTAACCATTCCCCCGGATATCCCGCCCGGGTCGTATCAAATCCGGGCAGGGATGTACTTGCTCCAGACGATGCAACGGCTGAATGTGTATGAGGAAGGCGCACCAACCAGCGCCGACAGCATCTTGCTGGGCGATATTGATATCAAGTAATTCTGATTCTAAGCGACATGAACTCCGGTAAACTAAAATTCGCGGCCTCACTGGCGGCGGTGTTACTTGTTTCCGCCTGGTGGCGCTGGCAGTGGCTCGATTTGTTCTCCTGGGACATCGACGAGGGCATTTACCTGATGGTGGCGCGACTGGTGATCGCCGGCTACCGGCCCTACGACGAGGTCTTTTTTAGCCAGCTCCCCCTTTTCCTGGAAGTCGTGCGCCTGGCTTTCCGGTGGGGGGGGGGCGTGGCCGCCGTGCGCCTGGTGATTTCGGCCTTTGCTTTGCTGGAAATCGCCGCCGCCGCTTTGCTTGCCCGCGAATTAGGTGGTAACCTGGCCGGAATCGCGGCTGCCATTTTCGTATCGCTCTCGCCGGAGCTTTTCTATTATTCGCGGGCGGTGATGGCCGACATCCCCTCGGTGGCCGCCGGCACCTGGGCGGCCTGGATGGCCTGGCGCTACGGGCAGACGGGGCAGCGCCGCCGGTTAGCGATGAGTGGCGTCTTGCTGGCCTTGAGTTTGTTGCTGAAGTTGCTGACCCTTTATATCGTGGGCTGGGTGCTATTGATTGTCATTCTCTACCGCTGGCGGGCTTCAAGCGCCAATTCATCGTGGTTCGAGCGAACGTTCCGGGTGGGTCAAGACGCGCTCCTGTTCGGCTCGAGCGTTCTATTGCCGGCGCTGGGGATACTGGTCTGGTACGATTTGCCCTCCCTGTTTTCCTCTGCCGTTGAGATGAGATTGGCGATGCGCAGCGCGTTTCACGCTAACGCTTTCGAGCAGGGCTTGTTTTATACAGCCAGGTTTTGGCGAAACAACGTCTGGCTAATATTACTGGCGGCCTATGGATTGGGATGGCAATATCGCCGGCGCACCGTCTTCTGGGTTATGCTGGCCTGGTTAGGTCTGGCGACGATGACCTTGATGATCCACGTTCCGCTGTACGGGCAGCACTTCCAGGTGCTTCCGCCCATTTTGGCGATCCCGGCCGGGATCGGCACAGCAGACCTGCTCAGAAGTCTGGGGCAAAATCCGGTCCAACCGCCGCTGTCCGGCAGATTATGGTCCGGGCTGGGCATCGCTTTGCTGGCCGGATACCTTGTCACGGCCTTGAACTTCCCTCAACGAGTGCCCAACAGCAACTTTGCCCAACAGCAAGACCCCGGCCAGACAGATGTGCTCCGCCTGACCCAGGCCCTCACCACGCCGGATGACTGCATTGTCACCGACGATTTGGGCCTGGCCGTGCAAGCAAACCGGGACGTCATCCCCCTCCAGGCCGAACTATCGGTAGGCCGGGTTAAGTCGGGTTATCTCAGCGAGACAGACTTCATCCAGGCTATGGACCGGGCACAATGCCAGGTGGTCATCTTCAGCAGCCGGCAGCGCTTTGATGAGCTGTTCCCCAATTTCCGGGCGTGGGTCGAAGCGGCCTATGCCCGCCACTTAGCTTTTGGCATCCAGGAAATGTACATCATCCGGCGGAACGTAACCCCACCGGCCGCCGGCGAACCGCTGGCCGGGATGGGCGGCCTGGTGCAACTGGTTGCAGCCCGGTGGGACAAAAGCGCCTGGCATCCGGGCCAGACCATCCCCCTGACATTTTATTGGCGGGCAACGGAGTCCAGCCAGGCTGGCTACAAAGTGTTTTTGCACCTGCGCAACGTCGATAATCAGACGGTGGCCCAACTTGACTTCCAGCCATACGGTGGTATGTTGCCCATTCCGGATTGGCCGCCCAACGAAACACTCAAAGAGGTGGTCCGGTTTGAACTGCCGTCTGATGTGCCCCCCGGTCGCTACACGTTGCGCCTGGGGCTGTACGACCCGGTCACCTTAGAGCGTTTGCCCGTAGCAGATGACACGAGCGGGGAGAACGCGGTGCTGCTAGGGCAGGTGGACCTGGAAAATGATTGATGCAATGTCTGTCCGCAGGCGCGAGGTATTCATCGCCGCCGGTTTGTGGCTGCTGGCCCTGATTCCACGACTCATCGGCCTGGGCCGGTTTCTAACCATCGACGAGGTCAAGTGGGTCGAAGGGGCCGGCCAGTTCCTGCTGGGCTTAACCGGCGGCGATCTGGCGCAAACGAACTGGCACTTTCACCCCGGTATTACCATCACCTGGGGGGAGGCGTTGATCCTGTGGCTGCGCTGGCTCGGAACGGGCGGCGGGCCGGACCTGGCCTCGTTCACCAACGACCAACTGGCCGACCTGCCGGGGCTGATCGGCTCCATGCGCCTGTCCGGGGCGATCATCACCTCGCTGATGGTTCCCGCCCTTTACCTGCTGGCCCGCCGCCTGCTCGGCGAAGCGCCGGCGCTGCTGGGCGCGGCCTTGCTGGCCCTCGATCCGTTCTTCCTGGCCCACTCGCGCATCGTCAACGGCGACGCCGGCGCGGCGGGGTTCATGTTGCTGTCGCTGCTGGCCTTCCTCTGGCTCTGGCAGGGGAGCAGGTGGCGGATGGCCGTCGTATCGGGCGTCCTGGGCGGGCTGGCCTTATTAACCAAGCTGCCGTCTCCCCTGCTCGTACCCTGGATCAGTATGTTAGCCCTGACAGGGTACGCGCAGCGGCGAGACGCCGGCTTTTGGCTGAAAGCGCTGGCTCTGTGGGGCGTGGCCGCCGTGGTCACCTTTGTCTTGCTCTGGCCGGCGATGTGGGTGGCCCCGCTGACCACACTGCAATCGATGGTCGGCGACGCCTTTACCGTGGGCCAGGTTGGCCGCGGGCACAGCGCCTTTTTCAGGGGCCAGATCAGCGACGACCCCGGCTGGGCTTTCTACCCGATAGCCGTCGCCTTCCGCCTGACCCCGCTGACGACAATTGGCCTGGGCCTGACCATTCTCTGGCTGGTACTCCCCCGCAGAGGGGCGACAACACCATCTGCCCGCTGGATCGCCTGGAGCCTGATCGCCTACGCGGTGTTCGTGGTGCTCAGCGCCAACACCAGCCCCAAGAAGTTGGACCGGTACGTGATGGCCGTTTTTCCCGCCCTGGACCTGTGGGTCGCCGTCGGCCTGTGCGGCGTCTGGCGGGCGCTCACAGACCGCCGCCCGCAACTTCTGCGAGGCAGCCTGGTCACTGCGCTGGCTGTCGTCGCCTTGCAGGGAGCCTTCGCCTTGACCCACTACCCTTACCTGCTGACCAGCTACAATCCCCTGCTGGGCGGTCTCCCGAAGGCGATAGCCACGGTCCCCGTCGGGTGGGGGGAGGGTCTGGAGCGAGCGGCGGCCTGGCTGAACGCGCAGCCCGAAGCGGAGAAGGCGGAGGTATCGGCCTGGTACAGCGATATTTTCTTTCCCTATTTTGTCGGGGAGCGGGCCAGTTTCTCGTCCAGCGGAAAGTCTCAACTGGCCGCCGACTACGTCGTTTTCTACGTCAACCAGCTTCAACGCCAGAGACCCTATCCGGCCCTGACCCGCTATTTCCAGGAACAAGACCCGGCCTATACGGTCCGCGCTCAGGGTGCGGCGCTGGCCTGGGTTTACCGCGCCCCGGGGATGGGGGTTCCGATGCCCGGCAAGGTCAAAATCGAAGGCCGGGCCGAGCTACTGGGCCTCGACCTGCCCGACGCCCCCCTCGAGGCCGGGCAAGCGGCAGCCGTGCGTCTCTATTTCCGGCCCCTGGGGCTTCTGCCTGAAAACGAAGCCTGGCAGGTTTCACTGGTGGACGGGGCCGGAAACCCCTTTGTTTCAACGCTGGAACCGGCCGCCTCCTGGACGCCCGATAGGATTATGGAGTATGACGTTCCGTTGCAATTGCCGCCGGACCTGCCGGCCGGGGATTACCGGCTGCGGGTAAGTCTGTGGGACAAAACCGCCGCTCAGCCGGTGACCCAATTCGCCATCCCCGATTCGGTGGCCTGGCTTGAGGTGAGATCGCCGTGATCCGGGATCAGGCATTGGAGCGCAGCGATGTGCAAAACGCCAGGGGGCGGCTGGAGCAATTCACCTTGAGGCAGGAGTTGCTCCTGGCCGCTGCCGCTTATGCAGCCCTGGCATTCATCGTCACCTGGCCGGTGGTGGCGCGCCTGGCCGATGCGGTGGGCGGCTTCGACGGGCGCGATTCATTCCAGCACGTCTGGCTCTTCTGGTGGTTTTGGGAGGCGCTGCTGAACAAAGCCCAATTGCCGGCCCAGGTCGATGTTCTGTATTTTCCGCAGGGGGCGTCGCATCCGGTCTTGTGGTTGCATCCCCTGCTGCCGCTGGCCGGCCTGCCGCTGACCGGTTCGCTCGGCCCAACCGTGACTTACAATCTGCTGCTGCTGCTGTCGTTCGTCCTGGCGGGCGCGGCCGGATACCTGCTGGCCCGTCCCCTGGCCCGGCAGCCGCAGGCAGCCTTCATCGGCGGGTTGATCTTCGCCTTTGCCCCCACTCGAATGGGGCATACGCTGGCGGGCCACCAATTGCTGAGCTTCAACTTTGCCCTGCCCCTGTACGCCCTGGCCCTGTGGCTATGGCTCAAGCGCCCATCCCGGCGAGTGAGCGGCCTGTACACGGTCGCACTGGTCCTGGTGCTGCTCAGCCACCCGAATTTTGTGGGTTATTTCCTGCTGCCCGTAACCCTCATCCTGATCGGGGCCTATTGGCGCCAGCGCGGCCGGTTTTCCCGAGGGCAATTGCAGCAACTGGCCTTGAGCTGGATCATCGCCGGGCTGGCCTTTCTACCCTTCGCCTGGCCGATGCTGGTCGAATACACCGGCCGTAATCTAACTTATTTGCAACCTAAAGACCGGGGGGAACATTCGGCAGACCTGGCTTCCTTCGCCACGCCTTCCCCCTTCCACCCCCTGTGGGGGGACAACGCCCCGGCCATCACCACCCTGGCCCTGGACCGGCCCCGCGCCCTGGAAGAGGGTTTCAACTACCTCGGGCTGGCCGCGCTGGGGCTGGCGGGCGTGGCCGTCTGGCGCAGGCGCGCCCAGGCCGGGCCCTGGCTGGTGATGGCCGTCGTGGCCGGGCTGTTCTCGCTGGGGCCGGTTCTCAAGATTGGCGGCCAGGCCACCGGCCTTTGGATGCCATACACCCTGCTGCTGGACCTGCCCTTTTTCGCCTGGAGCCGCACGCCCGGTCGATTAAACATGACCACGATGATGGCCCTCAGCGTTCTGAGCGCACTGGGGATGGCCTGCATCTTGAGACACTGCCGGCGGCAGTTATGCCGGTGGGGCCTCCTGGCCGGTCTGGCCGGATTTATCGTGGTGGAATATGTGGGGGTCTGGCCCTTCCCGACCGATGCCCGCCCCATCTCCACTTACTACGCATCCACAACCGGATCGGGACTGGGTCTGCTGGAGATGCCCGTGACCGGTTCCCGCCGGGCCAGCAATTACGCTATGTATTACCAGACCGTCCACCGCCAGCCCCTCGTCGGAGGCTACATCGAGCGGGATCCGCCCGGAACCCGGGAGCTGAGCCTCTTCGCCGACCGGCTCCTATCCCCACCTCGCTTCGACCCCGCCGCCATCTCGACGCCATCACCCGCCCAGCGCATCGCCATCCTGGGCGCTCTGGAGGTAACGGACGTCGTGGCCCACCCGGCCCTGTTGACAGATCGAGCGGCCAGAGCCACACTCTCGTTTATGCCGGAACTGCTGGGAGAGCCATATTTCCGCGATGATGAGCTCATCGCCTGGCGGGCGCCGGCAGCCGAAACAGCCTTGCCAGCCTACGCCCTCCTTCTGGCTGAAAAAGGCTGGGAGCCGGCCAACGACCCGGCCCTGGTCCGCTTGAGACAGGAGAGTCTTCTGTTCGTTTACGCTGCCCAACCAGGACCGGCCGTTTTGAGCGTAGAATTGCCCGGCCAGGCATCGGCGAACTTGTGGATCGATGACGCCGGCCCCTTCCCGGTCAACGGAGAACCGGTGCGCCACGAAGTTCCGCTCCAGCTACGGGCCGGGTTGAATTGGATTCCGGTCCGCGCAACTGATTGTGACGACTGTAA
>JBHHXL010000191.1:0-8711 GCA_046757065.1 Anaerolineae bacterium | reverse complement strand
ACAAACTAACACGCTTCGCGTGTCCTACATTACCACACAATTCCTCATAGAGCCGATAATGTAAAGGAGCGCGTCATGATCGATGAAGATACACCGAAGATTGTAAACCGCTTGAAAAGTATCGAGGGACACGTCCGTGGCGTAGAGAAGATGGTGGCAGAAGGCGCGTACTGCATTGACGTTGTCAACCAGATCAATGCCATCCAATCGGCCCTACACAAGATCAGCACACTGCTCCTTGACCGGCACCTGCACCACTGCGCGGCAACCGCCATTCAAGGCGATGATCTGGCCGAACGCGAACGGGTGATCAGCGAGATCGTCAGCGTCTTCAACGCCAAAAGCAAGAGTAGCTGACATTTTTAACATAGCTCACGGACGCGATAGCGCACAGATGAACAACGGAAGCTCTCGACCAAACCGTGACAGAGCCGGCCCCCTCCCCGCCTCAGAACCACCAAATCGCCAGCTACGCGGCCGCTTTAGCGGCAAATTGCTGGGGATGGTCAGCCGGATCGATGTACTGCGGGCGCTGGCCCAGCCGCCGGTGGCCGAAATTCCCCGCCAAACACCACCGCCCGGCCATCACCTTCAGGTCGGGAACAGGTACTGGGCCGGGAGCTTTAGGCCGTCCGGTTCTTGCCGGCTGGCGCTTCCACCAATTCAAGTCCAACCCTCGACGAGGCGGTGCATCTCCGCTTCCAGCAGCCCGATTTCCCTGGCCAGTCGTTTTCGGGTTTCCTCCAACGTTCCACGAACCTTTTCCGCAAAATGCTCGATGCCGTTCAAACCCAGTTGCGCCTCGTCCAGCCGCTCCTGAATCAGCCAGCCGACGTAGAACCCTTGTAAAAAGCCCCGGCTGAAGATTTCGAAGGCCGAATGTTTGAGCGAGATGTCCAGTATCCGGTCGAGATTGGTCAGCTCGCGCACCAGTTGGCCGATAGCCTGCTGGGTCTTTTGCAAGCCGCGCGTCACCCGCCCCAGGTAATCATATTTTTCCAACGGGTTCATTACGCCCTCTTCCACCGGGTCCTCGGTCTGCCAGGCCTCGAGGGTTGCCAATTCCTGCCGGACCGTTTCTAACCGTTCTATCAGCGCTTTGGTTTCGGCCAAAGCCTGAACTACCTCTATGAGTTGATCGCGCTTGTGGGCCAGCCTGTCTTGCAATTCTGAAAACCGCGCCTGTGTGGCCCGGGCCGTAGCGTCATTGATCTCCAGGAGCAATGCCTCCTTTTCCCGGAGCAGGTGCATTTTCTCCTCGACCGGATCGCCCAGCCGCCGGATTTTGACCTGGGTTTTTCTGAGTTGCACGCTCAAATGGCGTACTTCGTCAGCGGCCAGTTTCAGGACGGAGGCAGCGATGACGACCTCATGCTCCTCCTGGCTGAGAACGTGGCGCAAATCGCCGAGGACCGAATGCCACAAATGCTCCAGGCTGAGGCGCTCTAGTTCGATGACGTCATCCATCTCCTGGCGAAACCGCTCCCGGGCTACGGCCAGTTGCCGTTGAGCGTCCTCCAGAACCCGGCGCGTCAACCGCTCGAAGCGTTCCAGGCGAGCCAACTCGGCGATGCTTTCGTTGAGAACCTCCAACTCAGCATTGAGCTCGCGCAGTTTTTCGTTCATCATCTACCCCTGCGGCAACCGCCGGCCAAGCACCTGCGAGGCCACGGCCAGGCGCTGCATCTCAATCGAGCCGCCAGCCAGGGTGAAGGCCCGGGCGTCGCGAGCCATCCGCTCCACCGGATGCCGGCGGCTGTAGCCATCGCCGCCCATCAGTTGGATGGCCTCGTTAGTGACGCGGATAGCCATCTCGGCGGCGTAGGCTTTGGCTATGCTGGATTTGACCCGGTCGGTGATCGTTTGCCTGGCGCTGGCCGCGGCGCGATAAACCAGCCAGCGGGCCGCCTCGAGATCGATGGCGCAGCCGGCAATTTTCATCTGTATCGCCTGAAAATCAGTGATGCGTTGGCCGAACTGCCGGCGCTCATCGGCAAAGGCCACGGCGTAATCGAGCGCGCCCTGGGCCAGCCCCAGGCAGACCGCCGCCGCCGCTACCCGCTGGCCGTTATAGGCCAACATCAGCCGCTTGAAGCCCGCCCCCGGCCAGACGATCACGTTCTCGACCGGCACGCGCATTTGTTCAAAATGGACGTAACTTTCGCGCAGGCCCCGCACGCCCATCGAGGGGATGCGCTGCCCGGCCTGAAACCCCGGCATTTCCATCTCAACCAGCAGGGCGCCAATGCCTTTGGGGCCGGCCACGTCGTCGAAACGGGCGTAGACGAGCAGGAATTCGCGCTCGCCGCCGCCGGTGATCCAGCGCTTGCTGCCATCGAGGATAAAGTGATCGCCGTCGCGCCGGGCGCTGGTGGACAATTCGCTCAGGGCCGACCCGACCTCCGGCTCGGTCATGGCAATCGACACCAGCCTGTCCCCCCGAACCACAGCCGGCAGAACGCGCTCGCGTTGCGCTTCCGTGCCGTAGTTGAGGATCGCCCCCACCGCGCCAAAATTGTGATCGACGATCAGGCGGGCGCTGATGCCGCAGTGGCGGGCCATTTCCTCGATGACGAGAACCGCGTCCAGGGCCGAACGCTTCTGTCCTCCGTACTGCCTGGGGAACGTCAGGCCGAACAGGCCGAAGTTGGCCAGCTTCCGAATCTGAGAGCGAGGTATGTGTTCCTGTTCGTCCCATTGGCTTGCCTTGGGCGCAACTTCGGCCAGGGCGAACTCTCTCACGCCGGCCACAAGTTTCTTTTGCGAGTCTGTGAGCTCAAAATTCACGGCTGCTATCCTCCTTCTCCGGGCGCAGGCCGATGGCTGGCGGCTGGAAGCCATTCTAGCACACATTAGCCTGGTTCTCAATAACATTATTTGCCCACGTGGAGCGATGTGGTATGCTCCCCGGCAAGGTTTTTATCCCCATCCCTACCGGCAATGAGTGAATTTCAAGCTATGACCTCCGCCCCTCTGGCCCCGTTTCTGACATTCATTCGCCTGGGCCGGCCCCATTTCCTGGTCGGTGGATTCTTGCTGCACGGTCTGGGGGTGGCGATGGCGCTTTACGAGGGAGCGCAGCTTAAGCTGCCGGCCCTGTTGTGGGGACAGGTGGCGATCACGGCCATCCAGTGGATGACCCAGTACAGCAACGAATACTTTGACCTGGCGGTAGACCGGGCCAACCGCACGCCAACGCGGTGGTCGGGCGGCAGCCGGGTGTTGGCCGAGGGGCTCCTGCCGCCGGTTGTGGCCCTGGTCACGGCCACCATCCTGGCAGCCGTGGCCTTGACGGCGGCCCTGGTGCTGGCTCTGGTTCTGAAAAGCGGGGGGCTCGCGCTGCCATTACTCGTCCTGGCCCTGCTGCTGGCCTGGGGCTACAGCGCGCCTCCGCTGCGGCTCCACTCGCGGGGCCTGGGCGAGCTCACCACCGCCGTACTGGTCACGGGGATGACCCCGCTGGTCGGCTATTACCTTCAGGCCAACCGCCTGGCGCTGTTGCCATTTCTGGCGGTCCTGCCCCTGTGCTGCCTGCAATTCGCGATGCTGCTGATGATCGAGTTTCCCGACGCCGCCGGGGACGCCGCCGGCGGCAAACGGACGCTGGTTGTGCGGATGGGGGGAGCGAGGGCAGCCAGCCTCTACCTGGCCGCTCTGCTGGCTGCGTACGGAAGTTTGCCGCTGCTGGTTGCGCTCGGCTTGCCGTTGCCGGCGGCCATTGCCATTGGCCTGGGCGCACCGGTGGCTATGTGGCAGGGACGCCGCATGCTGCGCCAGGCCTGGACCGACCCCGCCGCCTGGAACGGCCTGGCCCTGGGGAGCATCGGCCTGCTGATAGGCACGATCGCGCTGGAGTTACTGGCCTTCTTGTGGCGCTGATGCTCGTTCTAGACCGGCCCCGCCCCCAAAAACCGGTCGAACCAGCCCCGAATGTAGCGCAACCGGGCGATGCGTCGATCTGTCCTTCCGCCGCGAGACAGCTCGTGCGACTCGTCCGGGAAGCGGATCAGCTCGGTCTCGACCCCCAGCCGTTTCAAAGCCACGAAGACCTGCTCGCCCTGCTCGATGGCGCAGCGCAAATCCTGCTCGCTGTGGATGACCAGCGTCGGCGTTTTGACGTGGCCGATATACTTCATTGGCGATTGCCGCCAGTAGTTTTCAAGGTTTTCCCAGGGCGGCTCCTCGCCAAACTCCGACTGGAAGGCCCAGTTGAAATCGCTGGAGCCGTACATACTGATCAAATTGCTGACGCAGCGTTGGGTGACGGCGGCCTTGAAGCGGTCCGTGTGGCCGATGATCCAGTTGGTCATATAACCGCCGTAGCTGCCGCCGGTAACCCCCATCCGGTCCGGATCGATGTAGGGCTGGCGGGCCAGGTAATCGGCCCAGGCCATCAGGTCCGCGTAATCAACCGTGCCCCAGTTGTTCCAGATGGAGCGGGAGTGCGCCTCGCCATAGCCCTGGCCGCCGCGCGGGTTGCAAAAATAGACGACGTAGCCGTGGGCAGCCAGGTAGTAAAACTCGTGCATGAAATTGTGGCCGTACTGCACGCGCGGGCCGCCGTGAATCTCCAGGATGGAGGGGTATTTTTGCGACGGGTCGAAACCGGGCGGCTTGAGAATCCAGCCCTGCAGATCGTTGTCATCCGCGCCCTTGAACCAGACCTCCTCCATTTCGCCCAGATCGATTTCCTGCAACAACGCCGCGTTGACGTCCGTCAAGCGGCGCGGGCCGTTGCCCTCCGCGCCCAACCGGCGCACCCAAACCTGGCCCGGGTCTTTCATACCGGCCTGGAAGTAGGCCAGGCGGGTATGCTCCCGGTCAAAGCTGAATGCGCCGACCACGCCCGGACCCTCGATCACCGTCTGCACCGGCGGCGTCTGGCCGTTCAACCCGATCGACTTGAGGACCGTGTGGCCGTGATGGGCCACCTGAACGTAGAGAGTCCGCCCGTCCTTCGACCAGGTGGGGGGCATCTGCGGCGGGCTGCCGCCCATATCGTTGATGGTCCAACTGGAGACGTTGAAATCATAGGCCCCGGTCAGGTTTTGGGCCGGGCCACTCCCATCCGCCGGAACGATCCACAAGCGGGTCAACTGCCACCACTGCCCCCGGCCCTCTGTGCCGAAGTAGGCCAGCCACCGGCCATCGGGCGAAAAGGTGGGGCTCGACTTGGACCCCAGCGGCGTCTCGATTTGGCGTAGATCGCCGCCCGTAGCCGGGATGACAAACAGATCGATATTGTCCGGGTCGAGGTCGGGGTCGGGGCTGCGGTTGGAGCGGAAGACGATGTGCCGGCCGTCGGGCGACCAGGACGGCTCCAGCTCGTCGTAGACCCGGCCGTCGGTCAACTGGCGGGCCTGGCCGCCGGAGACGTCGAGCGTCCACAGATGCCAGCGCTCCTCGGGCAGGAAGCCGAGGCCGTTCTCCTTGAAGAAGACACGGGTGATGCGGCGGGCCACAATCCCCAGCTCCTTTTTCTGCTCGTCCTCCTCCCGCTCGATGGCCTCCGCGTCCTTTTTGCGAAAAGTAAAGACTAGCTGGCGCTCATCGGGGGCGGGCGACCATTGGAAAGCGCCAAACTCGCCCTTCAGGTCCGTTAAGCGCCGCGCCTCGCCGCCGGCAAAGGGGATGAGGTAGATTTGGGGCTGTTTCTCGTCATCCCGGTTGGAGAGGAAGGCGATCTGCGCGCCGTCGGGCGACCATCTGGGCTGGCTATCGACCTGGTCGCCGAAGGTAAACTGGCGAGCCGGCCCGCCGTCGGTCGGAACCAGCCACAGGTTGGCATATTTCTTCTCGGTCTTTCTATCCACCCGGTGCAGGCAGAAGACAACGTGCCGCCCGTCGGGCGAAATGTGAGGGTCAGAAATCAATTGAAAGTCGTACAAATCCTCGGCTGTGATGCGGCGTTTGGCAGCAGGGGGCATGATTCCTCCAAGAGCAGTTACCAAGATTTAATGGCTTTTCGACTCAACTAACGGCCAGGACCCGGGCCCGCGTCACCCGCAGCAGCTCGGTCACGCTCAGTTCCAGCATCGTGCGGTCATCGCCGCCGCCGCCAAAAATGCGGCCGCCGTAGCGTTCCGCGCTCGCCAGCAGCGAGGCATCGACGATCACCGGCACCGCCGTGCGATGGCCGAAGGGCGGCACCCCTCCGGCCGGATAACCCAGCACCTCCAGCACGGCCGCCGCCGAGGCCAGCTTGACCTTCTTGACCCCCACTCCGGCGTGAGCGGCGATGGCCTTGCGATCCACCCGCTGCAGGCCGTGCGAGATGACCAGCAACGGTTCGGGAGAGCCGGGCTGCCCGCCGCGAGGTTTGATCAGAAACAGCAGGCTTTTGATGATCTGCTCCGGCTCGACGCCCAGGGCGATGGCGGCGGTGGGCACGGTGGCCGTATCGCCCCAGGCCGGCTCTTGCAACAACCGGGCCTGGATGTCGTGGGCGGTCAGGTAGGCCTGCAAATCGGCGGGGGTCAGCGGGTCCATCAACCGGCCACCACTTCCAGGGCGTCGCCCCGCACTCCATCTTTGACTCCGGCCTCAACCCACACCCGGACATCGTAAAACAACGCCCCGGCCCCCATATCGGCCTCGACCTGGGGGACAACCTGATTGATGTTGCGCCCGTCCGGGCTGAACCTGGCCCACCACACGCTCGGAGCCAGGACCGTCCCCCGGATGATGTCCCCGGTGACGCGAGCCGTCAACTCGACCTGGCCCAGGTCGTTCCAGACGCGCACCGGCGCCCCATCTTCCACGCCCCGGTCGGCGGCGTCCTGGGGGTGAATCCACAACAGCGGCATTTTCTCCCGCGCCCGGAGCCGGTCCACGTTAACGAAGGTGCTGTTCAGGAACGAATGGGCCGGGGGGGAGATGCACGTTAGGGCCTGGGGCCCGCTCAAATCACCAATCCCCACTTCCCCAGCCCCACCCCCCCCTGCCGGCGGGGTCCAGGTGGGCAGCGGATCGTAGCCGTCTCGAGCCATCGTTTCGCTGTAAAACTCGCACTTGCCGCTGGGGGTGGGAAAACCGCCGTGAGCGAAGGGCAGGTAGGGATCGGGCAGGTTCAGGCGGGCAAAGCCTTGCTCAAGCAGGACCGGCCAGGTGACCGTGCTGAAGGCCGGATCGGCCTGGCTCTCAACGAACTCGCGTAAGATTTCCTGGTCGGGCTGGCGGAAAGCGGGATCGTCGTAGCCCATCGCCGCCGCCAGCCGGCGGAAAATCTCGCTGTTGGGCAGGCTGCCCTCCAGAGGGGGGATGGCCGGCCGGTTCAGGGCCAGGAACAGGTGGCCGTAAGGCTTGACGATGTCCCAGTGCTCCAGTTGCGTGGTCGCCGGCAGGACGTAATCGGCGTAGTCCGCCGTGTCGGTCTGGAACTGCTCCAGAACGACGGTGAACAAATCCCGGCGGGCCAGGCCCCGGTGGACGGCAGCCTGATCGGGCGCAACCGCCGCCGGATTGGTGTTGTAGACCAGGAGGGCCTTGACCGGCGGACCGGCTTCCGCCGGGGCGGGGATGGCGTCCACCGGCAGTGGATGGTAGTGAGCCAGGGCCAGCCGGGCCGGGTCGAGGCTAAGAGCATCGCCCAGGCGGTTCATGTTGATGCGGCGGACCCTGCGCCGGTCCCCCAGGTCAGGCCGGTACAGCGTCGAGAAGTCCAGCGGAAAATCGCCGCTGCTGCTAAGCTGGATGCCGCCGCCGTGATCGCGCCAGGCCCCCACCAGGGCCGGCAGGCAGGTGATGGTGCGCACGGCCATCCCCCCGCCGGCGTGACGTTGCAAGCCATAGTTGATGCGAATGGCCGCCGGTCGAACGGTGGCGTACTCACGCGCCAGCCGCCGGATGCGGTCTGCCGGAACGCCGCACACCTCCGCAGCGCGCTCCGGCGGCCAATCCTGCACGCGGGCCGCCAGTTGCTCGAAACCCAGGGTGAATTGCTCCACGTAATCGGCGTCGTACAGTTCCTCGCCGATGATGACCTGCATCATAGCCAGGGCCAGTGCGCCGTCCGAGCCGGGGCGGACCGGAAGCCACTCATCGGCGGCCCGGGCTGTGCGCGTCCGGGCCGGGTCGATGACGATCACCCGCGCTCCCTGCCCGCGAGCCTGCTGCACGAAGGGCCACAGGTGCAGGTTGCTGGTCAGGGTGTTGCTGCCCCAGATCAAAATCAGACGGGCCCGGGCGTAGCCCTCCGGGGCAAGACCGATGGCTTTGCCGATGGTGTAGATATAGCCTTCAAACCCGGCCTCGGAGCAGATCGTCCGCTCCAGGCGGCTGGCGCCCAGCCGGTTCAGGAAGCGTTGGGCCATCCCTTCGCCCTGCAGCACCCCCATCGTGCCGCCGTAGGAGTAGGGCAGGACCGCCTCGGGGCCGTATCCATCGACCACGCGCCTCAAGCTGGCCGCGATGCCGGCCAGGGCCTCATCCCAGGAGACGGGCGCGAAGCGACCGCTGCCCTTGGGGCCAATTCGCTTCAGGGGTGTCGTCAACCGGCCGGGGTGATAGACTCGCTCCAGGTAGCGGTCAACCTTGC
This sequence comes from Anaerolineae bacterium, assembly GCA_046757065.1. Taxonomy (GTDB): domain Bacteria; phylum Chloroflexota; class Anaerolineae; order 4572-78; family JBHHXL01; genus JBHHXL01. Next base: position 175 of record JBHHXL010000191.1, on the reverse strand, counting down.
CGCACAACTGCCCCCGCGTGACCGGATGCCCCGGATGCCCCCAGATGTCCACCGCCCGCCCCCCGGCCCGGTCGACGGCCACCTGCCAGCTACAGGTATCCGGGCAGTCGTGGGGGCAAGCGCCGGTGATGATGGAAATGGCCGGATCGCTTTGGTATGTTTCGAGTTTTGTCAT
>JBHHXL010000190.1:0-8742 GCA_046757065.1 Anaerolineae bacterium | reverse complement strand
TTGCACCCGCCCTGCTTTCGATCTGAGGGGAGTCACGTTATAATGGAATCACTGCGGGGCGTAAGGATCATTTTCCGGAGTGTGTCAGAATAACAGGGCGTTTGCTTAGTTTCGGGTGCGGTTTCGTCTGGGATTATGTAAGAAGTCGTTTCCCGCCACGAACACCTGTGTCTGCGCGTGTAGTAGTTGTTTACGAAGCGATGTAGTTAGCTTTTGTGGGAGTCTGACTGAAATGTTTACTTATCGAGCAGGACGTTGGATAGTTGGTGTGTTGTTGGCAGGTGTTCTCTTGTTAGGGCTGATGGCCCCGGTCCTGGCCGACGGGCCAGCGCCGTTGCAACGTCCGCAAGACGATCAGGTTCTGGTTCACCTTAGACGGTGCAAAGCGCCCCACGTCCGGGCCGAAGAGAGTTGCTCTCCCCGAAGCCCGTTCCGTTCGAAGCCGCTGGCCTCGCTGCCTCCTCTGTCTCAAACCCACCCTTATACCGTTGAAGTCGGCACAACCGGCTACATCAAGGGCCTGTACATCACCTACGCCACCCTGAGCCACGCCGGCCTGACGACTCACGCCCAGACCCTGCTGGAAACCACCGAGCTGAACGCCATCGTCATCGATGTCAAGGGCGACCGGGGGCTGATCCCCTACCCCAGCGCGGTGCAGACAGCGGTCGATATTGGGGCCAATCGGGTCCTGGTCAAAGACTGGCCGGCCTTTATGCGTTGGTTTCAGGACAGAAACGTTTACACCATCGCCCGCATCGTGGTCTTCAAGGACGATCCCCTGGCGACGGCTCATCCGGAGTGGGCCGTCATCGATTCGGAAACCGGCGGGGTCTGGCAGGACCGCGAGGGGCTGGGCTGGGTCGATCCGGCGCGTGAGGAGGTCTGGGATTACAACATCGCCCTGGCCGTCGAGGCGGCCCAGCAGGGCTTTGACGAAATCCAGTTCGATTACGTCCGCTTCCCCACCGATGGGGCCATCCGCCGGGCCACCTTCGCCGTCGAGAACAACCCCGAAAACCGGGTGGCGGCCATCACCGGCTTTTTGGCCAAAGCCCACGAGGCCCTGGAACCGTACGATGTCAAAATTGCCGCCGATGTCTTCGGCTACACCACCTGGCGCAGCAACGATATGGGCATCGGCCAGCAGCTTGAGGCGATGGCCCCCTACCTGGACGTGCTGTCGCCGATGCTCTACCCCTCGACCTTCGGCGATGGGCTGCCCGGACTGCCCGCGTACCGGCAGGCCATCGCCTTTCCCTACGAAATCGTCCACTTCAGCACGCTGAACGCCGTCAGTCGCCTGCGGGCCATCAACCCCAACCTGGAGGTGCGGCCCTGGATTCAGGATTTCCCCGATTACGCTTTCGACCGCCGCACCTACACCCCCGACGAGATCAGGGAGCAGATGCGCGGGACCAGGGAGGCCGGGGGGCGCGGTTGGATGCTGTGGGACCCGCGCGTACGCTACACCCCCGAGGCGCTGGTCTCGGCCCGGCCGGCTTACCCGCCCAACCCCGACGGCCAGGTGCTGGTTCTGGAATACCACCTGATCGGCCAGCCGGAAGGGCGCTGGCAGCGCACGCCGGATAATTTTCGGGCCGATCTGGAGCGGCTGCTGGCCGAGGGCTACTACCCGGTCAACCTGCGCGACCTGGCCCGGGGCGACCTGAGCGCGGTGCCCGCCGGCAAACGACCCGTGGTCCTCACCTTCGATGATTCTTCGATGGGGCAGTTCCGCATCCTGCCCGACGGCACGCTTGATCCCGACTCGGCGGTGGGCATCCTGACCGCGTTCCACCAGGCCCATCCCGCCGACTGGCCGCTGCGGGCGACGTTCTTCGTGTTGCAGGAGGTGGACGTGCCGGAGCGGGCCTTGTTCGGGCAGCCGGAGTGGGCCCAACAAAAGCTGCAAATGCTGGTCGATTGGGGGATGGAGGTCGGCAGCCACACTATCAGCCACGCCAACCTGGCCGAAAGCAGCCCCGAGGAGATCCGGAGGCAGATAGCGGTCAGCCAGCTCAACCTGGAAAAACTACTGCCCGGTTATGAAGTGGTCTCCCTGGCGGTGCCCTTTGGCCTGTACCCGGCGGACGAGTCGCTGCTGGTGGGCGGAACGTACCAGGGCCAGGCGTACCATTACGAGGCGGTGGTTGAGGTCAGCGGCGGTTTTGCCCCCTCGCCGCGCGCCGGCGGGTTCAATCCTTATCACATTCCTCGCGTACAGGCCACGGGGGGCGAACTGGATTACTGGCTGGGCCAGGCGAATCAGGCTGGGCTGTACTTCGTTTCTCCGGGGGAATAGGCGAGAGACGGGGAGCGAGCAGCGGGGTCAGCCGGCGGCCCGGGCGTGAAAGGTGTAGCCGTGCCAGTTGCTGACGATCAACACCTGGCGCTGGCTGCCGTCGTCGTTTTCAACGGAGACGTACTCGACTTTGGGTGGCTCGCCGTAACGACCTTCCACCAGGTTGATGGCGGCCAGGGCATCAACCGCCTCGACGGTGTGCTCCGCCACCCGATTGCCCTGGCTTTTAACCTCAATCCGGTATTGCATGTCCTCTCCGCCTGACACGAGGCCACGCCCGCGGCCGTCTGGAATCGTGGTCATCGGCAAGAAATAGTAGCACAGCCGCATCGTTCTTTCAAGGTTGTAGGACCAATACTTTTCAAGTGAGCGGCGTGGAGAGGATTATCAGCGGATGGCTGCGCCGAGCGGATTAACGGATAAACTCCGCGCAAGAGGGCATCCGCTAATCCGCTAGGCCGAAGGCCATTCGTTGAGCATCCTCCCCTGGCTTGATCTGAACATCTGTAGCTTCCCCGGTTCCGGCTAATCGGGGTCAGGGTTTGAGCCACCGGAACTGGTACGGCTCAAGCTTCAGGTCCTGGTCTAAGGTGATGGTCCGGCCCGTAACCAGATCGGTGAAATCGTAGCTCAGGCCGTGCAGCCGGACCTCGTTGGCGGGGATGGCCTGCTCGCGCTCGGTGAAGTTGGCCAGAACCAGCAGGCGCTGGTCCAGGCAGTGGCGGACGTAGCTGAACACGTGCTCGTTGCCGGTGGTGACCACCTCCATCTCATCGCCGGCCAGGGCCGCGTTCGCCCGGCGCAGGCCGATCAGATGGCGTAAGCCCCGGTAGATGCGTCCCTGGACGCTGTCCGGGTCGAGTCGCCGGGCCAGAGACCCCTGCCAGTCGGCGCAAGGCCGGTGGACCCACCGGCTGTCTTTGGCCCTGGCCGGGTCTTGCCGGTAGCTGTAATCATTTAAGGTCCCAACTTCATCGCCCAGATAGATCAGCGGGATGCCGCCGATGCTCAAAATGATGCTGTGCAGCAGCAGGATGCGCCGGATGGCCAGTTCGGTTGCGGCCTCGTCCTCGTCCTGAAGCGCCTGTTCCAACCCGGCCAGCGAGGCCAGCGTGCCCGAAACGCGGGCGTCTCCGGTGTGGGGATTCTCTTGAAACGGCAGGCCGCGGGCAAAGCTGCCCGGAAAACGGCCGGTGTAGAAGGCGTTCAAGAAGCAGCGGTGGTCGAAGCTGTTGATGCCCAACTGGCCCGCGTCCTCGTCGGCGAAGGTCCAGCCGATGTCGTCGTGGCTGCGGATGTAATTGACCCAGGCGCAATTCGGCGGAATCTTAAAGCGCTTGCGCACCGAATGATTGAGGAGACGGACCTCGCGGGTGGCCAGCGAGTTCCATAGCAAGGCCATCAACAGCGGGTTGTAGGATAGCTGGCATTCACGGGGGCCGATGTATTTGGCTACCTCGTCCGGGTGAACGATGGCCTCAGATTTGAACAGCAGGGCCGGGGCGGCGATGCGGGCCAGGGCGTTGAAGGCCTGGATGATCAGGTGCGCTTCGGGCAGGTTTTCACAATTTGTGCCCATCTGCTTCCAGATGAAGGCCACCGCATCCAGGCGTAGAATCTCGACGCCCGCATTGGCCAGAAAGAGCATCTCCTCCAACATCCGGGCAAAAACGACCGGGTTGCTGTAGTTGAGGTCCCACTGGAAGGGATAAAAGGTGGTCCAAACCCACTTGCGGATTTCGGGCCGGTAGGAGAAGCTGCCCGTGCCGCGATCGGGGAAGATGTCGCGCAGATGTTGCTGGTACTGGTCGGGCACGGTCCGGTCATCGAACATCCAGTAGTACGCCTGGAAGTCGGGGTCGCCGGCCAACGCCCGCTGCGCCCACTCGTGCTCGTCGGAGGTATGGTTGAAGACAAAATCCAGGACCAGGCTGATGCCATTGCCTCGCAGCTCGGTGGCCAGCGCGGCCAACTGGTCCATTGTGCCCAGGGCCGGGTTGACTTGGCGGTAACTGCTGACGGCGTAGCCGCCGTCGTTGTCGCCCTGGGGCGTGCGGAACAGGGGCATCAGGTGCAGGTAAGTCAGCCCCAATTCTTTGAGGTACGGAATCCTTTGGGCGATTCCGTTCAGGTCGCCGGCGAAAAGATCGACGTAGCAAACGCCGCCGATCATGTCCTGGGCGCGAAACCAGTCTCTGTCCCGTTCGCGGGCGGCGTCGAGCGCCTTCAGGTCAGCCGGGCGCTCCAGCCACCTCCGGGCGGCGATGACCAGAATCTGCTCCAGGTGATAGAAGAAGTCGTATTGTCGGCCGTAGAGGTGGAAGAGTCGCTGGAAGAGATAGGGGAAGTGAGTCTGCAATCGACCCGTGAACAACTGCCAGCCTTCCGAGTCGGCCTCGATCTGGCGGCAAAACTCTGTTTCCAGGCGCGGCAAGAGGCGAGTTAGAGAAAGATCAGCCTGCTGTTCGAGCCAGGTTGCTTGGGGCATAGGTCCTCGCAGGTGTGACGATGCTTAGAATCGTGGTATAATCCAGATATGTGGATGCCGTATCACGTGGAGGAACGCACTCGTGAAGATTACCCGTATTATCTGGCTGCACGATTATGTGAGCAAGATTGAAACCAAGCACGGTGTCTACCGGAACGAGATACGACAGGTCCTCCTGAGCAATCCACGCATACGGCGTGTAGGCAAAGGCAAACGGCGTAAAGGCGAACATTTGTATGCCGCTTACGGACAGACAGAAGCAGGCCGATATCTGGTCATATTCTTCATCCACAAGGTAACGAACGAGGCTCTGTTAATCAGTGCTCGAGATATGGATAGCAAGGAGCGCAGACGATATGGACGAAAATAGGACAAAACACGACCCGATGCCTGATCCTGCGGCCGGCATTGAGGAAGTCATCGAATTCTGGGATACTCATAGTACGGCTGACTACGAGGATCAGATGGAAGACGTATCCTTCGAAATCGACCTCCGTGAAGAGGTTTTTACCATTGCGCTTGTGCCGGAGTTGGTAGACCTGGTACAACGCCAGGCCAGAGCCAGAGGCGTGACGACCGAGACCCTGGTCAATCTTTGGCTGGCTGAAAAGCTCAAGACCGCTGCCTGATTTAGCCGGTATTTCAGGCTCCAAATTAGAACGACCATAGAGATGGCTGTTTCTCCTATGGTCGTTTTTTTATCCGGCATAGAGGCAGGATGATGAATTATTTTTTTCACGTCTAAAATTAAACTATCCCTTTACCGAGCCGGCCAGCAGACCGCGCACGAAGAAGCGCTGCAGCGAGAAGAATACGGTCAGCGGCAGTGCCATCGAAATAAAGGCGCCGGCCGTCAACAAATGCCAGTCCTGCCCCCGCGCCCCGACGATAGCCGCCATGCGTTGTGTCACAAGCTCAAATTCCGGGTTGCCGCCCAGAAAAACCAGCGCCACCAGGTAATCATTCCATACCCAGAGGAACTGGAAGATGGCAAAAGAGGCCAGCGCCGGTACTGACAAAGGCAAAACGAGCCGGGTGAAAACAGTGAAGTGCGATGCGCCGTCAATGAACGCCGACTCCAGCATCTCTCGCGGCAGGCCGCTGATGTAGTTGTACAGCAGATACGTGGCCAGCGCCAGCCCAAAACCCGTATGCGCCAGCCAGATAGCCAGAAACGTGCCATTAAGGTCTAACTGCTTGTAATCTCGTAAGATGGGAACCAGGGCAATCTGGAGAGGAACAACCAGCAAGGCCACCACCAGAATAAACATCCAACGCCGCCCCGGAAAACTCATCCAGGCGAAGGCGTAAGCCGCAAAAGCCGCAATCAGAATAGGAATCACCGTCGAAGGCACGGCTACGGCCAGACTGTTGAGAAAGGCCCTGGACATATCATCACCGGGAACCACCTCTACGGTGCCATCCGGTTTGGTGAACTCGAAATCCTGGCCGCCCCAAACCTGTTTGTAGTTATCCAATGAGAAGTTCCAACTAACGGTCCAGACTCGTTCTTGAACTTCAACCCGGCCAATGCGCTTGTTGCCAATCCAGGTGATGCGTTTCCCGTCCGGCGTTTCGATGCCCTTCCGAAACTCCTTGAATGTGCCCGCAGCGCCCTCGATTTCCATAACCCCATCGGGGTCAAGCCCTTCCGCTTTGGGGTCAATCTCGGCAACCGGCTGCCACTCCCGGTGCGGCAATACATTCCACCACCCAGAGGTGGCAATATCATCCCGGTGACGAAAAGAGGAGACAAAAATGCCCAGGGTGGGAATAGTCCATAGGAGGACGAGCAGGAATAATGTTCCGTTGACAAATAAACTTCCAAGTCGTCGTTGTCTGGTTGCGCTGCCCATTTCAGAACGCCTCCTGTTCCCTGAATTGTCTCAGGTTATAGATCATCACCGGGATAACGGCGATGAGCAGCACAATGGCAATGGCTGCACCAAACCCCTTGTTACCGGCCGTAAATGATTGCCGGTAAAACTGGGTAGCAATCACATGTGTGCCAAACTGCCCGCCGGTCATCACCCAGACCACGTCGAATATCTTCAAGGTGAAGATGACAATCGTCGTCCAGACGGTGATAATCGTCCCCTGAATGTAAGGGATCATAATCCGGAAAAATATCTGGAACTCGTTGGCCCCATCGATGCGGCCTGCTTCCATTAACTCCTCCGGGATGCCTTTCAGCGCCGCAGAAAACAAAACCATAGCAAAACCGACTTGCAGCCAGACGACGATGACGATGAGAAAGAGATTGTTCCACGGAATGATGTCAACCCATTGTTGCCAGGCTCTCGATTCGCCCCCGAGACCGACGACAATTGAATTTAGCAGGCCAACTTGCGGTTGGTCTGCCGGCCGAAACTCATAGATGAAGTTCCAAATGATGCTGGCGCCTACAAAAGAAATCGCCATTGGCATAAAGATGAACGACTTGGCAAGTTTCTCGAAGCGGCTGCGGTCGGCCAGTACGGCAACGGCGAGACCAAAGGCCACGGAGAGGGTACTGCCAAAGACAATCCACATGATATTGTTGCGGAAGGCCTCCAACATCAATCGTTCGGTGAAAACAGCCACATAATTACTCAAACCTACAAAGCTCTCACTTGTCACTCGCTCTATGAAAGAAAGCCCATCCGGCGGCCCACCCCGGTCAAAAAGGCTAATCCAGAACGTGCGCACGGTTGGCAGGGCCAGATACCAGGTCAGAATAGCCATAGCCGGTCCCACAAAGACAAACGGCTGCAGGCGGGCCGTCCAGTCGTCCGGCAGCCTTTCGACCAGGCCGTTAAAAATCCAGTACAAAATGGCCACGCCGCCAACGCCCCAAACGATGGCCACCAGGGCGATGACGCCCCGCGGCGCTTCGCTGTCACGCAGAAAGAGAAAACCTAGATACAGCACGTAAAAAGCAATCCCCGGAATAGCCACAGCCAGCAGCACCCGGCCGATGAAGGCCACAAACCCCGCCACCGGTGTCTGGCCCCGTTCCTCTACTGTGCCAAGGAAGTCCATAAGTCTACTCCTACCAAAATTGGTGGTAGCCAGGCTGCCACGCCGTACGCTGCATAGCTGGCTACCGGGCCAGGGGTAAGGCGCCGGCCCGCGAAGGCCAGCGCCTTACGGTTTTTGCTCAAGAAATTACCGCGGCCAGGAAGCGTCGATTTCTTGGACGGCGGTATCGAGGTCGATGGAGCCGGCCACGTAGCTGGAGATTTGCTCCCAGAAGGAGCCGGCGCCGACTTCGCCGGGCATCAGGTCAGAGCCGTCGAAGCGGAAGCTGGTGGCCTGGGTTACCAGTTCGGCGATACCGCGTTCCAGGTCTACGCCGTACATATCGGGGGTGGCGGTCTGGTGAGCGGCCAGGGCGCCGCCCCCTTCGAGCCAGCCGGCCGCCGACTCTGGTACGGTGAAGTACTCCATCAGGGCCTTCACTTCGGGCCGGTCGTTGAACATGGCCATGACGTCGCCGGCGACCAGGAAGGGTTTGCCGTAGGCCTCGTCAACGGGCGGGAAGTAGAAGAAGCCGTAGTCCACGCCCGCTTCCACCCCTTCGGGGAAGAAGCCGGTGATGAAGTTGCCCTGCTTGTGCATCCAGCACTTGGGGGGGTCTTCGAACATGGGGGCAGGGGAGTCGCCAAAGAAGGTGGAGACGATGGAAGCCCGGCCGCCAAAGACGAAGTCGTCGTTGAACCACAGTTCGCTCCAGGTCTCGATGGCGTTCCTGACCTCAGGGGAGTCGAAGGGCAGTTCGCCGGCCACCCAGGCGTCGTAGTTTTCCAGGCTGGTGGTGCGCAGCATCATCTCTTCGGTCCAGTCGGTGGCCGCCCAGCCGGTGGCCGCGCCGGACTCGATGCCGATGCACCAGGGGGTGTCGCCGTCATCCACGATGGTCTGGTTGAGGGCCATCAGTTCGTCCCAGGTGGTGGGGATTTCGTAGCCG
>JBHHXL010000189.1:0-8763 GCA_046757065.1 Anaerolineae bacterium | reverse complement strand
AGTACGCAGGACTTTGTTTGCGCTCTGAAGTCTGAAATCTGTACTCTGACGTCTGTACTCTGAACTCTGTCGTCTGTCTCCAAATATCCTATTTGAGGAGGATGTAAACGATGGCTCGAATCGTGCGCGCCGCCTTGCTGCAGGCTACGTGGACGGGCGATAAAGAGTCGATGATCGCCAAACACGAAAAGTACGCCCGGGAAGCGGCTCAACAAGGTGCGCAGGTGATGTGTTTCCAGGAGCTGTTTTACGGCCCCTACTTCTGCCAGATTCAAGACGCCGGGTACTATGGCCTCAGCGAGCCAATCCCCGCTGGCCCCACGACGCAAAGCATGCAAAAACTGGCTGAAGAAACTAAAATGGTTCTCATCGTACCTATATATGAAGAGGAGGGCACGGGGGTTTACTACAACACGGCGGCCGTCATCGACGCCGATGGGACCTATTTAGGCAAGTACCGCAAAACGCACCTGCCCCACGTCAACGGCTTTTGGGAGAAGTTCTACTTCCGCCCCGGCAACCTGGGTTATCCCGTATTTGATACGGCCGTTGGTAAGGTTGGCGTCTACATTTGCTACGACCGCCACTTCCCGGAGGGCGCGCGTATGCTGGGCCTGAACGGGGCCGAGCTGGTCTTCATTCCCTCGGCCACCTCGCGGGGATTGTCGCAGCATCTGTGGAAGATCGAGCAGACCAGCCACGCCATCGCCAACGGCTACTTCGTGGGGACCATCAACCGCGTGGGCGTCGAATCCGAGTTTGGCGACAATGACTACTACGGCCAGAGCTACTTTTGCGATCCCCGGGGCCAGTTTGTGACTACCCTGGGCGAATTCGACAACCTGCCCGGCCAGGCCGACCCATACGAGGAAGAGCTGGTCGTGCGCGATCTTGATCTGGACCTCATTCGCGAGGTACGCAACACCTGGCAGTTCTACCGCGACCGCCGCCCTGAGATGTATGACAAGATCGTCGAGCCGTAAACCGACTTGCTAAGAAAGCAAGATCCAAAGCTCAACCTGGAGACGCTTATGAGTACGCTAATCAAAAACGGAACAATTGTCACGGCCAGCGACACCTATCAGGCCGATGTGCTGATCGAGGCTGAAACGGTGACCTTGATCGGCCGGGACCTGGCCCACGAAAACGCCGAGGTCATCGACGCTGCGGGCAAGTTGTTGCTGCCCGGCGGGATCGATGTCCACACCCACCTGGAACTTCCCTTCGGCGGGACGGTGTCCTCCGACGATTTCTTTACCGGCCACCGGGCGGCAGCCTTCGGCGGGACGACGAGCCACATCGACTTCGTCATCCAGCCGATGGGCGGCACCCTGCACCAGGGCATCGGCGAGTGGCATCACAAGGCCGAGGGCAAAGCCGCCGTCGATTACGGCTTCCACATGGCCATCACCGACCTGCGCGATGACGTGATGGAGGAGATCCCATCGGTCATCGACGAGGGGATCACCAGCCTGAAACTCTTTATGGCCTACAAGGGGCTGTTCCAGGTCGATGATACTACCCTCTTCCGGGCGATGATGAGGGCCGCCGAAAACGGCATGCTGATCATGGTCCACGCCGAAAACGGCGACGTCATCGCCGAGATGACGGCCAAACTGCTGGCCGAGGGCAAGACCGATCCAAAGTATCACGCCACGGCCCATCCTGCCCTGGCCGAGGCCGAGGCGACCGGCCGGGCGGTGGCCCTGGCCGGCATCAGTGGCGCGCCCCTGTACGTGGTGCATATGACTTGCGCCGAGGCCATCGAGCAACTGGCCTACGGCCGGGCCAAGGGCCTGCCGGTGATGGGCGAAACCTGCACGCAGTATATGTTTGTCTTCGAGGACGACCTGGCCCGGCCCGGTTACGAAGGGGCCAAGTATGTCTGCTCTCCGCCGGTGCGCCAGCCGAAGGACGCGCTGGCCTTGTGGCAGGCTCTGGCCGATAACACCTTGCAAGCCGTCTCTACCGATCATTGCCCCTTCTGGTTCGAGGGCGGGGTGAAGGGCCGCATTCCCGGCAAGGAACTGGGCAAACCCAGCTTCGACAAGATTCCCAACGGCATGCCCGGCATCGAGGACCGGATGCCGGTTATGTGGCATCACGGCGTGAACGGCGGCCGTTTCAGCGCCAACCGGTTTGTTGAGATCACCAGCACCAATCCGGCCAAAATCTTCGGGCTGTACCCGCGCAAGGGCACGATTGCCGTCGGCTCTGACGCCGACATCCTCATCTGGGACCCGGAGAAAGAGCACACCATCAGCGCCGAGTCGCATCATATGAACACCGATTACAACGTTTACGAGGGGATGGCCGTCAAAGGCTGGCCCGAACGCGTTCTCCTGCGGGGGGCGACCATCGTCAACGGTCAGGCCTGGTTGGGCGCGGAAGGCGGCGGCGTTTTCCTGAAGCGCAACCCGCACGCGCCGGTTTTGTGAGCGGCCGGCGCTGGGGTACAGCGTTTCATAAATAATTGGGTTACTACTCAGCAGGTCTAAACCCTGAAAACTTGCGACACGCTGTGCTGTTGTGTCAACCATATTTTGATAGATGCCAGATTGGTTCAATCTCCGAGATTGAACCAATCTAATCCATCAAGTTAGCTACAGGCACAGGAGCTTAATTATGACCGCCCGCAGAGCGCCAGGTCTGTCCCCACTGTCTGGTTTTGGGTTTATCGCTATGTTCGTGGGGGTTATCTTCTATCTCGTTTTCTGGCAGACGACTACCTGGGACCCCTACCAGGTCTGGTTAGCTGCCTGGGGGCTAACAACTTTCATCTTTTATGGCCTCGATAAATTTCAGGCCACGCGGCAGAGCCTGCGCGTGCCGAAAATTACGCTGCATCTGTTGGCGCTGGTAGGGGGCGTGTTTGGAGGCTGGGCCGGCATGGTTGTGTTCCGGCACAAGTTGCGGCGGATCAGTTTTTGGCTTGTTTTGATGGTGAGTACGGCTATCCACGCCTGGCTCATCTACACCTGGTATCTTTCGTGATCACAAATTTCAAACAAGGGAACAGACACTAATGACCAGTCCCAGCCCATTTGCCCATCCGATGCCCAACGTGCGCATTCGAGAAGGCGCGCCGCCAATCGTCCGCCCCACGAAGGAAGAGATTGTCGCCTTCCCCGCCGGGGCAAAAACTTTGCTGGAAGGCAATTGGCGGGCGCAGGAACCGCTCGTCGCCTCGGGTAACTACAATCTGTCCTGGCTTGAAGGGCGTCACGTCCTGCTGGCCGGCGCGACGGGCCCCGGCCTGGGTGGGGGCCTAGCCAGCGCCGTCTTGAACTTGATGGACGAGCTCAACGTGGGCAGCCTGACGATCATCGCCCGCGACCTGTCGCGTTCGTTAAACTACGAGACGGGCCGGGCGATGCAGGCTCAGGCCGAAGAGGCCGGGCTGGGCCCTCGATTTCAGTGGCTCAACGACGGCACCGCGCTGGAGGGCAAAGCCTTCGAGAAATCGATTGCGGCCCTCAAGGAGGCGGGGGCCCGTCGCCTGGTTTATGTCAATACCGTGGCGGCTGCCATTTCCGGGGTGCTGCCCGGAATGCCGACCGTCTATGTCAAAGATGTGGATGACGAGGGCCTGTTGCAGTGGCAGCTCAAGGTGCTGACCGAGCAGGAAATCAACATCACCCGCACGGTTATGGGCTCGATGGCTGTCGAGTTCCCGCGCAGGCTGGAGGCGGCCGGCTTCCCGGTCGAAGCCTCCGTTTTTGCCGACTGGCGCGGCAGCCTGGACAAAGCCGGGCGCGATCCCTCTAATGAGGAATACGGCCGGCAGGGGGCGTATTCCACCAGCCTGTATCTACCCAAGCTGGAGATTCAGGAAGCGGCCCGGCAGGCCTACGGCAGTGGCAAAGTGGTTCTGGACATCTTCTACCCCATTATGCGCACGCGGGCGCTGCCCTTTATCCCCGGCGGCATGACGATGGCCCGGGTTTTCGGCAAACTGATGGAGCGCGAGGGTATCCGGCGCATCGAGGTCCCGGAACTGGCGCTGATGACGCTGGACCGCATCGGCAAGGCCCTGACCGAGGGCTACGACAACCCCTTCCCCCGCCTCGACGCGCACGAGATGCCGCTCGATGAATGGTTCTACGAAGTGGTCCTGCGCCTCAACGATGACGAGAGCAGCGATTTTTACTACCGGCGCTGGTTGGATGCCTGAGCCACCGCTGCTCGTATTTGTTCGTTTCTCCAAAGCGGGTCTGCCGGCCCTCAGCGGCCCGGAATCCTTGACAGAGTGTTCGTCGAACGCTCTGTTTTTGGCTCATGTTCAGTACAAGTGACCGGCACTTTATTCTTCTGGGTTTTCCCTTCAGTATCCAGAAGTGCCGGTCACTTTTGCACTTGTTCTGGACATGAGCCCTGTTTTTTGTTCGCAAGGGGAACCTTTCGATCCCGGAGCGCGTCTTATTTACAGGACTTACACCTTAAGGTGACCGGCACTTAGAAACTGGAACAAGTGCCAGTCACCTGATTAGTGAGGAGATCGAGCGATGAGACGCAGGTGGAACCGGCTTTTGCCGGGTTGGCTGGCAACTGCAATTGTGGTTGTGGCTGGCTGTGGCCCGGCGGCGGCCCCCTTCACCGCCGAATCCGCCCGGACCTCGGCCACGGCGACCCCGACTCAGGCAGAAGCTACGCCGGTCCAACGTGGTGCGGCTCCATTGGCATCGACCCCCATCTCGACCCCAACCACCCCTTTGACCCCGGCCTGGCAGGACTCGGTGCGGCAGGCCAGAGAGGACCTGGCCCAGCGCCTGGGCCTCGACGCCGGCCAGATCGACCTGGTGGATGCGCAAGCGGTCGTCTGGCCCGATACCGGCCTGGGTTGCCCCCAGCCGGGGATGGCGTACGCGCAGGCCAGCACCGCCGGATTCCGGGTAATATTGGAGGCGGAGCAGGAGCGGTATGCCTATCACACCGATGCTGGCCGGGTTGTGGTGCTGTGTGAATCCGGGGAAGTTGCAAAGGAGGAAATTGTGTCAGACGAACCTCTATCCGGCGTTGCGGAAACGTCGTCTGTGGATGAGATGGTGGCCAAAGCAAAAGAAGACCTGGCCCGGCGGCTTTCGATTGGGGTAGATCAAATCAGCCTGCGAGAAGCGAGAGAAGTCACCTGGCCCGATGCCAGCCTGGGCTGCCCCCAGCCGGGGATGGTCTATGCCCAGGTGCTCCAGGATGGCCTGCTGATCCGGCTCAGCGCCGGCGGGCGCATATACTTTTACCATAGCGGCGGAAGCCGGGACCCGTTCCTGTGCGAACAGTCGCCGCTGGTGCCCCAAACCCCTGATAAAATCGATGAGCTGATCCCCCCGCCCGATTCCGAAATCGACTAACCGCACCGGATTCGGCAGGGGCACCGCGCGCCGTGCCCCTACATTCGGCCCAACATCACGGAAGTTCTTAAAGAACCAAAAAGCTGCCGCCCGCCGTTGACAAAACGGCGGGCGGCAAAAGCTTTTTACATCGGGTTAAACAAAGCCGCTCAGTCGGTGTCGATGCGGACCAGGGTCAGACCCAGCAGGCCGCTGGCACTGTTGTGGGACACAGCGCCCATATACTTGGTTCCCGCAGCGAGCCCGGCCCAATCGACGGTGATCGTCTCGGTAGCGCCGAGCGTGGCCGCCGTTGGGGCGGTGACGGTCATATTGCCCAGGTCGGGATCGAAGGCCCAATTGAATAAAGTATAGTCCGAATCCGGCCTGTCGGTTTGCCAGCCGTGGACGACGATGATATACGTCCCCGGCTCCGGCTGCGGAACATCGACCTGTTCGGTCGAGGTGGGCGACCCGCTGCCGCCGACGAAGCCGCTGGGGCCAAACACGTACAGGTCGAGATCGTCGTTCCCGCCCGTGTAGTCGTCGAACAGCGAGAAGCGAGCGTATTGCGACCCGGCGGGCACGTTGAAGAAGTGGAAGGTGACGCCGACGCCGGTAGCCAGGGCGATATTGATGTCGTTGGCCGGGTCGTCGACGACGGTATCGGGTTGCATATCGGCCGGGGCCAGGCCGTGTGTGCCGGCTGAGTAAGCGCCGTTGTAGCCAAACTTGGTGTCGAAGCTCAACGAGCCGCTGGTGCCAGCGCCGCTCACTTCCGTGGGCGCACCGATCTCAAACGCGCGCACGGCCATTGGGCTGTAGACCTCGTACTTCCCGCTCTTCCAGGTCAGCGAGCCGAAGGCCCAATCGCCGATAACCGCGCTGCCGTTGTTGGAGATCGTCACGACGTAAGAGGCCGTTTCGCCCGGATCCAGCTTGAGCTTGTCCGGCGTGACCGTTACGTCGAAGCCAGCCGGGGCGTCGACCGAGACCTTGAAGTTTTGGTACTTCTCAGCCACACTGGTTACCGTGCGGATCACCGTCTGGCCGCCAACGAGCTGCGCCACGCCGATCGACGACAGGTTGAGATCGCTGGCGTCCGTTGGTATGCCAATCGATTCTAAGAAAGCGCAGCTTCCCGGGGTGAAGAGGCCAAGATCGGCGCCACAGGTGAAAGCCGCATATTCAAAGAGTCCGGCGTCGTAGACGAGACCCGGCTCGACGAGCGAACCCTTCTTCCACTTTCCGCCCGGCCGGATGTGGCCGGCGCCTATGTCAAAGGGGTCAGCCGGGGTGGCCCCATCTTCCTTCGTAACGTTTTGGCGGGCCGTGGTCATCAGCGCCGACTTAGCCATCGCCGGGGTCCACTCCGGGTGGGCTTGCTTGATCAGGGCGAAGACGCCGGCTACGTGCGGGCTGGACATCGAGGTGCCCATGATCGACTGGAATAACTGGCCCGGCGCCCCGAGGTCGGGAGTTGGGGTGTTGCCGGCCAGGATGTTGACGCCAGGGGCGGTCACATCCGGCTTGATGATGTCCATCGCGCCCCCGTTCGGGCCGCGCGAGCTGAAGGAGGCCATTGAGTTGGGTATGATCCGGCGCTCATCGTCATCGTCGTCGTCATTGCGATCAACGTCATGGCCGTGATGGTCAGCGTCGGCCAACACCGCCTCGCTTCGGGTGAAGCTGACCTTCACCTGGCCGGGATGGGCGATCAGATAATACTTGAGCGGCTCGCCAACATCGAAGTGAACGTGAACCGTGGGCAAGACGTGGTTGTCGGTGGGCAAGACGCTGACCATCGGCGAGTTGTGGAAAATGACGGCCCCGCCGCCGCCGTCCCGGACGTTCATTACCCGTTGGATGCGGGCCACTCCGAAATTGTACCGGTTGCAAAGAACGGCGTCATTAGGTTGGAACGTGCCCGGCGGGAAGGGGTTCAGACACTGGCCGGAGGTGTCCCCGACGCTGTCGGCGATGCCTTCGGCATCCACCAGGTTGAAATCATCGATGCCATCCGTGACGGAGGCTCCCCAGAGGTCTTCGGGCGGCTCGCCGGGACCATCCAGCTCGATCTCGCTGATGTGCATGCGGTCGTGGGTGCTGGCCCCCACCGAGGTCAACCAGGGAACCCAGGCCGGAGAACCGATAGTCGCCGGCCCCGGGCCGGAGTTGCCGGCGGAGGTAGCCACGAACACGCCCGCATCCGCCGCGAACAGGAAGGCGATGTCATCCGCGCCCAGCGAGGTTGCGCTCGAGCCGATCGAGTAATTGATCACGTCCACGCCATCGGCCACAGCCTGGTCGATGGCCGCCGCCAGGTCGGAGCTGAAGCCGCCCTGTTCGCCCAGGCCCTTGTAGGCGATCACGTGCGCCCGGGGGGCAATTCCGGAAATGGTGCCCCGGTTAATGCCAAAGATGCTGGCTTCGACGCCGCTGTTTCCGGCAGACGTCGAGGCTGTGTGGGTCCCGTGCCCGTTATCGTCGCGAGCCGAGTCATACTCTCGGGGCGTCAGGCCGATGAAGGTCTTGTATGCGGTCAGGAACTGGCGAGCGCCGATCAGCTTGTTGTTACAGGTGAAAGGCACATCCAGGGGGTTGTGAGCCGTATTGCCGAAGTTGCAGCTTGGATTACCAGGGGAATCCACGAGCGTCACGGGCGGGGGCGGGTACGTCCCGTCGTCGGCAAAGCTGGGGTGTTCGGGCCAGATGCCGGTATCGATGATGCCCACCACAACGCCCTCGCCGGTAAAGCCCTGGGCCCACGGCCCGTCTTTAGCGGTTAGCTCCAGGAAATCCGGGGTGTTGTCCGTTTGCGCGAACCGCATCTGGTCGCGTAGCACCATCAAGACGTCGGGCTGTGCGGTCAGGGCCGCAACCTGACTGTCGGTCAGTTTCGCGGCAAAGCCGTTGAGGGCAAACGTATAGCTGTACAGCATATTACTGCGGTCGGCCCCGACGGACTTCAAAGCCGCATCGTGCATCCCTTCCAGGTATTTATTGTACATCTGGACCTGGGTGCTGTTGGGGTTGACCTTCTGGCCTCCGCTTGGTTTCGTCGCCTGTAGCCCGGCCACGTTACCCTCGTAAGCAATGACCGGCTCCTGGCGCATCAGCACAATATAGACTTGTGACTGGTCTTTAGCCGCGAGGGTGCTTCGCAGGGCTTCGTCCGGAACTTGCAGGTCCGGTGCCTTGGCCGGGTCTTCGGGGGGCTCCGCCAGCGGGACCGGGTCCGGTTCCGGCTCTGGCCCCTGGGCAAAGGCTGTGGGGTAGACCGATAATACGAACGCCAAAACTAGCAAAACGAGGAATTTCCGGCTTTTCAGGATCGTCAACATCCTTTCCTCCTATCTGTTAAGGTTGTTACTCCCTAGCCTGGTTTCTGGTGCGAAGCGTGCCCCACCTACGGGGTTTCGCACCGGGTACTAGT
>JBHHXL010000188.1:0-8861 GCA_046757065.1 Anaerolineae bacterium | reverse complement strand
GAGAGTAGATTGAGAAAAGCATCGGCTCGTTTTAAATTCTTTGTAACCCGGCTCGAATTATAGGCCCCATAGTACAATTCTGCTTGGGTAATCACCGAGATGGCTATCTGTTCCCATCCGGCGGCCAACAGTTTGTCTTTTACTTCTGGCCGACCGTTCAACCAATAGATGCACACATCCGTATCAAGCAGATAGCTCATAGCTCAAGCCCCTACTCAGAAATAGTGCGGGTGGCGTAGATGTCTCGCACAACCTCCCCCGGCTCGCGGTCATCTTCCCAAGAATCAAAAGTTGCTAGCAAGGCTTCCTGCCGATTATCTTCGCCGTTTTGCTCATATTTGGTCCGTAGAAAACCGATGAAATCTAACACCTCCCGCACAAGATTTTCTGGCAGCGACTGCACTTCGTCAGTTATTTGTTTGACCAGTGATTGATGAGTTGTGTTCATCAGCAACCTCCCTTCATTTACAGTAGTCCACAGTAACTTCTCACTTTTTACCAGGAAACATCACGCAAGAATGCCAGGTTATTTCCGGGCAACTGCTTACGATACATTGTACCATGCGATAAATCGCTGAGCCACCTACCGTTTATCCGCCGCATAAATCTGCACCTGGTCGCCGTTCTCAATCGCCCCTCCAGCCATCAGCGGGCCAGGTGCTCGCCGCCGGTGACAAAGGTCACCTCGCCGCTGACGAACTCGGATTCCAGCAGGTAAACCAACGCCCGGGCCACCTCGCCTGGCGATCCGACGCGACGCAGGGGAATATTCTCGGCCAGTTTGTCCAGATAGGCCTGGTCCTTGCCCGGCGGCGGCAAAATCGCCCCCAGGGCGATGGCATTGACCTGGATGTTCGGCCCCAGCTCCCGGGCCAGCATCCGGGTCAGGGTGATCAGGCTCGATTTGGTTAGCGTGTAGGCCAGGTGACCGGTCATCGCCAGGCTGGCCCGGAAGTCGGTGATGTTGACGATGTGCGCTCGCCGGTCGTCGCCGACCTGGGCGGCGAAGGCCTGGCATAGAAACACGGGCGACTTCAAATTGATGTTGAAATGGCGGTCCCAATTTTCTTCCGTGGTGTCGGCCAGCGTGCCCGGCTGGAAGATGGCCGCGCTGTTGACCAGAATGTCGGCCCGGCCAAAGCGCTCGACCGCCCGCTCCACAATGGCCGGAGCCTGAGAGGGCTGCCCCAGGTCGGCCTGCACGGCCAGCGCCTGCCCGCCCTGGGCCTCGATCTGCTCGACCACCTCCAGGGCCGGGCCGGCCGAGCGCCCGTAATGGACCACCACCCGCGCCCCTTTCCCGGCCAGGGCCAGGGCCAGAGCCCGCCCCACCCGCACCGCGCCGCCCGTAACAATGGCTACCTGATCGTTGATGTCCACAGATACCTCCTCGTATAAAATGGGTAGCTATGCCTTGTATTGAGGGCTTTAGCCCTGACCGGGCGCAAAGGGCTAAAGCCCTCAATACGGCCCCTCAAAAAGCGGAGACTATCCGCTAATCCGCTACCTATCCGTTGATAGTCTTGCTCTTCGCGATGGTGTTATGATAGCATAGCAGCACCGGCAGCCAAAAGCGGGCTACGGGCCGGGTTCTGGAATTGCTCTCCGGGCCGTTCTATGCTACCCTTCGGCTTTACGCGGAAGAGGGGAACCTCCGCCCCGTCGAGCCCTTGCCGGAGCGGAGCCTTTCGCGGAGACCAGCGTGAGGTGCGATAGATGCGAAGAGTCTTTGAATTTGTCCTGTTGATCATCATCCTGGGCCTGCTGGGCGTGATGCCGGCCTCGGCCCAGAGCGGCGGTATCGGTAGCAGCCCCTACGTGGCCCAACTGCTGGTGGGTGGGCTGAACACCGGCTCGTTGGCGCCGGGCGAGGAGTTCTGGTACGCCTACGGGCGCGGCGACCTGGCGGCCCCGGAGGCGCAGTCGATCATCCTCAATATGATTTTCAAGCCGGGCGGGCAGCGGACCGTCAACCGGGTCAGCTTCCGGGTTTTCACCTTCGAACAGGTTAAGAATTTTCTGGAGGGAACCCGCCCCTCCACCGCCAGCGAGGGCCAGGGGATGCTGGTCGTGGCCGATTACGACGGGAACACCGGCGAGCGCCTGTGGGCCGGGGAACTGGCCGCCGGCGAGCTGTATTACGTCCAGCTCGTCAACGACGCCGACCTGACGGTCGATTACCGCCTGACCGCCGTCCTGCAAGACCAGGCCCTTGGGCCGCAGGCGGTTCCCGGCGCGGTTGCGGTGGCAGCGCAACCCCCCGCCGCCCCGCGCAGCGCCGGGTTGACCCTGCCCACCAACGTGCCCGACGCCGACCGCTGGCTGCTGGCCGCCCAGGCCATCCAGGGCCTGCCGCCCGAGGAAGCCGCCGCCTGGCTGCTCCAGGCCAGTTCGCTGGGCTGGCTGCCGGGCAATGCCCCAGCCCCCGCCGGGGCCGTTGAAGCCCCGCCGGCCATCTCCCCCGCCGAAGCGCCCGCCGCGCCGGTAGACCCCGCCCCGGCGAGCCAACCGGACAACAGCATCTACCCCGGCAACGCCCTGCCCCTGCGCAACGTCAACGGCGGCAGCCTGGCCCCCGGTTCGGAGCACTGGTACTCGTTCAAGAAGGCCGACCTGGACGAAGAGGGGATCGAGTCGATGTCCCTGACGATGTTCAACACGCCGGGCGAGGGCAACATCTCCAACCGGGTCAACTTCGAGCTGTTCACCGGCCGCTCCTACCGGCTCTGGGAGCGGGGCACGCCACAGGATATGGTCAACTTCGGCGCGGGGCAGCTCGTCTCCCGCGACGGCGACGACCGCACCGGAGAACGGCTATGGCGCGGCACCGTTGTAGACGGCGATCTGTACTACGTCAAGGTCAAAAACGACTCCAACACCTGGGTCGATTACCACCTCATCACCGACGACATCGTCAACACCGAGCTGGGCGAGCCGACGGTCGTCACCCACCCGCCGGTGCCCTCACCGCCAACGGGCGAGGACATCAGCGCGCCGCTGACGGCCCATCGCGGGCGCAATTCCGGCCACCTGGCCGCCGGGGAGGACATCTGGTACACCTTCGAGCACCGCAATTTGAAGGCCAAGGACTTCGATTACCGCCACTACACGATGGTGCTGGAGCACAAGCCCGGCTACGGCAACGTAGCCAACCAGGTTGACCTGGAGATCTATCCCTACCCCAACTACGATCTCTGGGCGCGGGGCGATGAGGACCTGATGACGCCGATGGGCAGCGGCTTGCGCGAGCCTTACGACGAGGCCAGCGGCGCCCAACGCCGCACCTGGGACGGCTTCCTGGTGGCCAACACGATCTATTTCATCCGCGTGCGCAACGACTCGGACAGCGCCATCGACTTTGAGGTGGACATCCGGCTGCGGTAGCTACCCCTCCCGTAACTTCTCCCAGGCGAGGCGGTCGTCCAGGGCCTGCAACTGCCCCCGCAACTCCGCGATCTGGTCGCGCAGGACGGCCGCCTTCTCGAACTCCAGCTCGGCGGCGGCGGCCTTCATCTGCTTCTCCAACTGCTTGATCAAATGCTCCACCTCGTCCGGCGGCAGGTCGCGGGCGATGTGGTAGCCGGTCCGTTCCTCGGCCACCCGTTGGGCGGCCATCCGGTCGGTCAGGGCCTTGACCTCCTTGACGATGGTCTGCGGCTCGATGCCGTGCGCTTCGTTGTAGGCGATCTGCCTGGCCCGGCGGCGGTTGGTCTCGTCGATGGCCTGGCGCATCGCCTCCGTCACCCGGTCGGCGTACATCAAGACCTTGCCCTCGACGTGCCGCGCGGCCCGGCCAATGGTCTGGATCAGGGCTGGCCCGGAGCGCAGGAAGCCCTGCTTGTCCGCGTCTAAAATCGCCACCAGCGACACCTCCGGCAGGTCCAGCCCCTCCCGCAGCAGGTTAACTCCAACCACCACGTCGAACACCCCCAACCGCAAATCGCGCAAAATCTCGACCCGCTCCAGGGTGCGGATTTCGCTGTGCAGGTAGTGGACCTTGATGCCCAGTTCCATCATATAATCGGCCAGGTCCTCGGCCATACGCTTGGTCAGGGTGGTCACCAGCGCCCGCTGCCCGCCGGCCACGCGGGCGTTGATCTCGCCCACCAGGTCATCGATCTGGCCCTCGACCGGGCGCACCTCGACCTCGGGATCGACCAGGCCGGTGGGCCGGATGATCTGCTCCACGACCTGTTGCGAGCGGTCCAACTCGTAGGAGCCGGGGGTGGCGCTGGTGTAGATGATCTGGTAGATGTGGTCCTGCCACTCCTCGAAGGTCAGGGGGCGGTTGTCCAACGCGCTGGGCAGGCGGAAGCCGTGCTCGACCAGGACCTCTTTGCGCGAGCGGTCGCCGTGGTACATACCCCGAATCTGGGGCACGCTCATATGGCTTTCGTCGACGACCATCAAAAAATCGTCGGGGAAATAATCGAGCAGGGTCCAGGGGGTGCTGCCGGGCGGGCGCTGGCCCAGGGGCCGCGAGTAGTTCTCGATGCCGGCGCAGTAACCGACCTCGCGCAGCATCTCCAGGTCGTAGCGGGTGCGCTGCTCCAGGCGCTGCGCCTCGAGCAGCTTGTCTTGATCCCGCAACTCGGCCAGCCGCTGCTCCAGCTCGGCCTCGATGTCCTGCAAGGCCTGCTCCAGCTTCTCCTGGGGGGTGATGAAGTGCTTGGCCGGGTAGATGCTGAGGCTGGTGCGCCGGGCCAGGACCTCGCCGGTCAGGGGGTCGATCTCGGTGATGCGGTCGATCTCATCGCCGAACAGCTCGACGCGGTAGGCCACCTGGCCGTAAGCGGGCACGATTTCGAGCGTATCGCCCCGGACCCGGAAGGTACCGTGCCGCAGGTCGTAATCGTTGCGGTCGTAGTGGATGTCCACCAGGTGGCGCAGAATCTTGTCGCGCCGCCGGACCTGGCCCCGGCGCAGGTCGAGGACCTCGCGCCCGTAATCCTCCGGGCTGCCCAGGCCGTAGATGGCGCTGACGGAGGCCACGATCAGCACATCCCGGCGGGTGAAGAGGGCCTGGGTGGCAGCCAGCCGCAGGCGGTCGATCTCCTCGTTGATCTTGGCGTCCTTCTCGATGTAGGTGTCGGTTCGCGCGATGTAGGCTTCGGGCTGGTAATAATCGTAGTAACTGACGAAATACTCGACCGCGTTGTGGGGAAAGAATTCCCGGAACTCGCTGTAAAGCTGGGCGGCCAGGGTTTTGTTGTGGGCCATCACCAGGGTCGGGCGCTGCACCTTTTCGACCACGGCGGCGATGGTGAAAGTCTTGCCGGTGCCGGTCGCCCCCAGCAGGGTCTGGTGCTGCAAGCCGGCCTCCAGCCCCTCGACCAGTTGGGCGATGGCCTGCGGCTGGTCGCCGGTCGGCTTAAAGTCGGACACGAGTTTGAATTCGGGCACGGTTCGGTCTCCTGCGAAGATAACCCCCCGCTTGCGCGCAACCCTCCCCCGACATCGGGGGAGGGAGTCGCCGTAGGCGGTGGGTGGGGGTAGGCGAAATTTTCACGCTTCGCGTCGTTGTCATCCCGCAGGGACTGTTGCACTCCTGCGGGTAGAACGTTCGTTCGGAAAGGGATATTATAGCCCAAAACGGGCGAGGAGACAAAGGAGACCGGGAGACAGGAGGCGTCCCAAATCTTAGGAGTGCGGATTGCAATCCGCACTCCTAAGGCCGATGCCCTGACAACATTCAAGAGGGAGACTATCCTGAAATACAGGTAAAATAAGACAGGAGTCCGGAATGAATTCCGGACTCCTCGTATAAAATAGGAACTGGAGTGCAAAGCTTGCTTTGCGAAACTTATCTGCAGACCAAGGTCTGCACTCCATTTTCATTACTCGGTGTCGTCCCACAGGGACTGTCCGACTCCCTAGAAATAGCTACTGATGATCTCAAACAGCTTCTGGATATTCTCCGGGTCGCCCGACTGGACCTTGGTGGCCGAGGCGCGGGCGATGCTGTTCAGGGCGTTGATGTCGGCGTCGCCGCCGTAGGCCACGGGGATGACCAGGACCGGGTTGCGCTCGCCGCGGGCGCTGGTGATGAGCGACACCACTTCGTTGAGGCTGCGCTGGCTGGCCGTGTCCTGCCCGTCGCTGAGGACAATGATGGCCCGGATGCGGTCGCTCTCGCTGTCCTGGCCAACCATTTCAAGGGACTCGGCGATGGCATCATAGAGGGCCGTATCGCCGCTCGCGCTGGCCCCATCAATGGCATCCCGCAGGCTGCCCTCCGTCCCCTCGAAGGAGTCGATCGCCACCTCCGGGATGACCTGGTCATCGAACAGGACCAGGCCCACCCGGTTTTGGGCGGGCATGTTGTTCAAGAACAGGTTGGCCGCTTCCTTGGCCTGCTCGATCTTGTCGCCGCGCATCGAGCCAGACGTATCCAGGATCAGCAACACGTCGGCCTGCTTCTTGACGAACTGCCAACTGGCCTGCACGGCGGCGATCACCTCCGGGTCGGGCACATCGAGCACGGTCGCGGGCTGTTGGGGGTCAACACCCAGGTCGGTGGTGATGGGATAGCCAAGCTGCACGTTGGGATTGACCGGACGGAAGCCCGACTCCATCACCTTCTGCTGGACGGCCTCGCCCCGGATGTACTCGGTGAAGACTTTGGCCGCCTGGCGCTGCTCGTCTGTGACCCAATCGGCGTTGGGAATGGCGAAGGGGTGCTCGTGCCAGAACGTGCCCTCTTTGGGATAGAGGGCCACCAGCTTCTCCGGCGGCTGGTACTGGGTCTTGCCCTGGTTGATGAAGATCAGGTCGTTTTCTTCGAGGGCCACAAAGTCGAGGTAGCTCGGTCCCTGGGCGATGTACTCCTTGAACTCGGTGGTGCGAGAGGAGTAGTGCTTGATCAGCGACTCGATGTCGCGCACGCCCTGTTGCACGGCGGGGTTATCCACCTGGTCGAGGGAGAGCCGGCGGAAATCGGGCTGGCTCGTGTTGTAGCGGGCGCTGGCGTAGAACTCGGCGATGAGGGTAGAGAGCGCCGTGGAGCTGATGTAGGGGTCGGTGTGGCCGTAGTAGACCGTGGTCCGGTTGCCGCCGATGCCGTAGGAGGCCCAGCCATCGGGCGCGTTTAACACCGCCAGCAACTCCTCCCAGCCCACCGGCTGGCCGCCGTTTTGAGCCTGCAGGGCCTGCAGGCGGCTCTCCCAAATGGCCATGACCACCGGAGCCAGGGCCGTGGGCGGGCTGTCGGCCAGATCGAAGACCTGCCGCCCGGTCTGGAAGTTGACCAAAGCCAGCCAGTGGCTGACCGACGGCGAGTAAATCGTGGGCCGGGCTACGTTGACGTTGTTGGGGGCGATGATGGCGTTGATGATACCCTGATGAACCGTGCCGGAGGAACCGGCCTCGCCGACCACAAAGATGGGGCGTTCATCCCTGGCCAGCTTCTCGCCTGTCAACGGGTGTTTGCCCTGGGCGTAACTGCGGTTGAATTCCTCGATGGCATCGACGATGTAAAGCTCCTCCTCCGGGGCGTAGATGATGGAAATCTCAATGGCATTCTCCGGCTTCCGCACCCCGGATGAGCCGCCGATCGATCCGCTATCCAGGCCACCCAAGGAGCAGGCCAGGGAGGCCAGCAGTACAATCAAGATGACTGTAAACAAATGACGTTTCATTTCTCGTCCTCCGCGAAGAAACGCAAGCACATTTCTTTCAATTTAAAGACCACACCAGCCTACTGGCCGAGCCGCTCCTGTTCGGCCCGGCGGAGCAGGGTCAAGGCCACCTGGCCGTCAACTTCAACCTGTTGGGCAGCGCCGCCGACCGAAGCGCCGGCCCCGGCGGCCTCGAAGCCGTACTCGGCCAGGCCGGCCTGGGCCTCTTGCAGCAGGAACCGGCCAAACGCCTCGGCCAGGTCTCGCTCCGCAGAGCCGGGGGCCAGGTCGGTCCGCAACGTATACGGATAATCCAGGCGCAGGGTAAACTGGGGAGAGGCGGTCACAAAATCCTGCCGCCCCAGGAGCCCGCTCCGCCGCCAGGCAGCCTCGGTCAGCAGGCCCACATCCCCGATCGAAGACCCGCGTGTAGCCATTTCCTGGGCGGGATTGGGCCCCAGGGTATTGAAGCTGGGCACGCTTTCTACTACCTCGACCAGCCAGGCCAGGAAGGCCGGGTCATTCACATCGCTCACGTCGAGGTCGGGCCGGTTGTGGTAAGTTGCCGCCGCCGCCAGCAGCGCGGCCAGCCCCTCCGGACTGCGGGTGGGGGAGGCAATGACGAGCTTAAAGAACCGCCAGCTGGGATCGCCGCCTAACTCCTCCCAGGCGGCCACGACCGCCGCTTCGTGAACGGTTTGCCAGTTCAGGGCGCCAAGTCTCTGGACGAGCACCTGTTCCCGGCTGGCAAAGGCCCCCCAGACCAGCGAGGAATATGCAACCGGCTGGCCGGTCGCCTCAAAGGGAACGTTAGCCTGGGCTCTGGCCAACCCAACGACGAAGCTGGCCTCGGGCAGCCAGGCTTCGGGCAACGCGCCGGGGTCGGCTGCTCCATCTTGAATCGCCTTTTCCGCCCTCCGGAATTCATCGCTGAAGCTCAGGCTGTCTACGACCCTGATTTCCACCGTTGCCCCCGGCCGGCTGGACTCGAAATCGGCGGCGGCCGCTTCCGCCCAATCGTGGAGGGCGGGCGAAACCCAAACCTGAATGGGCAGCGCTTGGCGGGTGGGCAGGACGAAGAGGTCCAGGCGTTCGGCCACGAAGGCCACACCCACGAAAGCGAGGGCCAGGCCAACGACGATGACGAAGAAAATCCGGTTCCTTGACACGAAGTCTACCCCTTTGCCACCATTGGCGTATGAAAACAATCAACTCAAGCATACCATAACATTTTAGCAAAAGCCA
>JBHHXL010000187.1:0-8882 GCA_046757065.1 Anaerolineae bacterium | reverse complement strand
TTTATGGGGTTTTGTAGCACAAGCTAACAGCTTGTGCGGGACAAACTAACACGCTTCGCGTGTCCTACATTACCACACAATTCCTCACAGAGCCCGAAAATTAAAGACGTTTGGGGCTGTAGCTCAGCTGGGAGAGCGCTACAATCGCACTGTAGAGGTCAGGGGTTCGAATCCCCTCAGCTCCACCAGAAGTCAATCATTAACGGCTCAAAGTTGCCGGTTGATCTTCATATGTCCGGTCAATTTTTAATTGTTCATTGTACATGGGGCTGTAGCTCAGTTGGGAGAGCGCTTGAATGGCATTCAAGAGGTCAGGGGTTCGAATCCCCTCAGCTCCACTAATAAACTGTCCGTGATGTAACTACTACTTCATCAAAAATATTTTGATAAATGCAGGTCACGTTAAAAATGTGACCTGCGATTTATCATAATTACGTTGATGGAGTACTACTCAGGCCAGAGGCCCCAGGCCAGGTAATCGGTACTGGGTATTGGTTATTAGCGATAATTACCGGTAACCAATACCTAATATCCAAGGATGAGATACTGGATACAGGTGTGGCTGAGTAGTTACTCCGTGATTAAATCAGCGGCAAATTTATTGAAGGCAGGTGGTAGGTTTAGAATATCCAGGTTGGCGATCTACTGCCTGAATTTGCGACCTATGCCCTACCGCCAAGTGAGGTGACATTGTTCAAGGCAACCCTTCGCCCCGTTTAGGGCGGGGGTTTTTGCTTATAATTATCGATGAACGAAGGAGCCAACCTGAGCCTACGGCACGCCACCGAAGCGTGAAAATATACAGGGGCGGCCCTCGTGGTTGCCCGAATAGGGCGGGCACCAGGCCCTGCCCCTACACCCATCCATTTCGTTTCATAGGAGGTTCGGCAGATTATGGCTATCCCCAAATCGGAAGTGATCTGGTTCAACGGCGACTTTGTTCCCTGGGATGAAGCCCAGGTCCATGTCCTGTCGCACGTCTTGCACTACGGGACGAGCGTATTTGAAGGCATTCGCGCCTATCACACCCGCCAGGGAACGGCCGTTTTGGGCCTGGAACCGCACGTGGATCGCCTGTTTAATTCCTGCAAAATTATCCAAATGCCCATTCCGTTTTCGCATCAGGAATTGTGCGATGCCATCGTAGCCACGGTGAAACGCAACGGCCACCAGGCCTGCTACATCCGCCCGCTCGTCTTTCGGGGGTACGAGACCTTGGGCGTGGACCCCCGCGCCTGCCCGGTCGAGGTCATCATCGCCACCTGGGAGTGGGGCGCTTACCTTGGCGCTGAGGCCCTGGAGGTCGGCGTCGACGTCGGCGTCGGTAGCTGGCGGCGTATGGCCCCGGATACGCACCCGGCTATGGCCAAAGTCGGCGGCAATTACGTCAACTCGCAGATGGTGGTGATGGAAGCGCGCCGCCACGGTTACATTGAAGGTGTCGTGTTAGACGTTTACGGCTATGTCAGCGAGGGCAGCGGCGAGAACATCTTTGTGGTGATGGGCGACGAAATCCTCACACCGTCCCTCGGCAACTCGATTCTGTCGGGCATCACCCGCGGTTTCGCCATCCAACTGGCCGGAGATTTGGGCTACCCGGTCCGTGAGGCGCAGATTCCACGAGAGATGCTCTACATCGCCGACGAGGTTTTCTTCACCGGCACCGCAGCCGAGATCACGCCCATCAAAACTATTGACGGCATCTCAATCGGCAACGGCGCGCGCGGCCCGGTGACGGAGGCCATTCAAAGCGAATTCTTCGCCATCATCAAGGGCGAAAAGGAAGACAGACATAATTGGTTGACGCCGGTTGCAGCCTGACGGATCGGTAACTTATTTAGCGCAGCGGGTTCTGGCAAGCAGGAGACTAATGTATGGAGCGAAAGTACAACCCCCTCGATATCGAGCGGAAATGGCAACAACGCTGGCAGGCTACGGGGCTGTATAAAGCCGTTGTTGACGAGAGTAAACCGGCTTACTACACCCTGACCA
Source organism: Anaerolineae bacterium (assembly GCA_046757065.1). GTDB lineage: Bacteria > Chloroflexota > Anaerolineae > 4572-78 > JBHHXL01 > JBHHXL01. Next base: position 6,890 of record JBHHXL010000187.1, on the reverse strand, counting down.
TGTATCCCTACCCTTCAGGTGACTTGCACATGGGCCATTGGTACGCGATTGCCCCCTCCGATGCGCGGGCGCGCTGGCTCAGAATGAAGGGTTACAACGTGCTGTTTCCCATCGGCTTCGACAGTTTCGGGTTGCCGGCGGAGAACGCAGCCATTAAACATAGCATTCATCCCAAAACCTGGACCTATGACAACGTTGAACGCATGCGCCAGCAACTGCGCTCGATGGGGACTATGTTTGACTGGGAGCGGGAGATCATCACCTCAGACCCCAGCTATTACAAGTGGACCCAGTGGTTCTTCCTGAAACTGTACGAGATGGGCCTGGCCTACAAAAAGATAGCCCCCGTCGATTTTTGCCCGCACTGCAACACTACCCTGGCCCGCGAGCAGGTCTGGGGCGAGGACCGGCATTGCGAGCGATGCGGCACGCCCGTCATCAAAAAAGACCTGAACCAGTGGTTTTTTAAGATCACCGAATACGCCGAGGAATTGCTCAATTTCAGCAAGCTGGAGTGGCCCGAACGCGTCCGGGCGATGCAAACCAACTGGATCGGGCGCAGCGAAGGGGCCGAGGCAATCTTCAAGAGCGAGCAGGGCGGCCACGACATCCCGGTCTTCACCACCCGCCCCGATACGTTGTGGGGCGCGACCTTTATGGTCCTGGCCCCGGAGCACCCGCTGGTCGAAGAGCTGACGGCGGACGACCGGCGCGCCGAGGTAGAAGCCTACGTGGCCAGGGCCGAACGCGCCACCGAAATCGAACGCCTGGCCCTGGACAAGGAGAAGACCGGGGTTTTCATCGGGGCCTACGCCATCAACCCCGTCAACCAGGAGCGCATCCCCATCTGGATCGCCGACTACGTGCTGATGGGCTACGGCACCGGGGCGATTATGGCCGTGCCCGCCCACGATGAGCGAGACTTTGCCTTCGCCTTGAAATTCGGGCTGCCCATCATCCCGGTCATCCGGGCTGGGCAGGGGGCAACGAAATCCTACGCGATGCCGGGAACGATGGACGACGGCTTCGCTCAGGCACTGCAAGCCGCAGGCGTACCCTTCGAGGAAAGCGATGGATCGCTGTATGTTGTCATCCCGGCCGACAAGATCGACCGTTACCTCGAACTCGCACAACGTTTCGTCCGTGCAGACTCCTGGATCGAGGTTGTGGGTGGGCGCTGGTCGTTCATCTTCCACGATGAGGTTGTTGAACTCGACTCCCTGGCCGGCGAACGGCGCATCCTGGACCGCTGCCACCGGTTGGAACCCAAGGTGCGCGGCAAACGAACCGTGATGGAAATGTTGTGGGACCGGGAATTCTATCGCGATGTGTTGTATCACGATGAATACGGCACGATGATCCATTCCGGCGAGTTCGACGGGACGCCGGGCGAGGAGGCCGTGCGCAAGGTGGCCGACTGGCTGGCCGAAAAGGGTATCGGCAAGCCGGATGTGAACTATCGCCTGCACGACTGGTTGATCAGCCGCCAGCGATATTGGGGCGCGCCCATCCCTATGATCGACTGCCCGGCGTGTGGGATCGTGCCCGTCCCTTATGAGGAGTTGCCGGTGTTGCTGCCGGAGGACGTGCAATTTATGCCTACCGGCGAATCGCCGTTGAAGCTGCACGAAGAATTCCGGCATGTGAAATGCCCGCAATGCAATGAAGACGCCGAACGCGAAACGGACACGATGGACACCTTTATGTGTTCGAGCTGGTATCAGTATGCCTATATGAACCCTCGCTGGAAAGCCGACGAGCCTGTCAGCGCGGACGACATTCCCTTTGATCCGGTGGAAGGGGCCTACTGGCTGCCCGTCGATCAATACACCGGGGGCATCGAGCACGCCACGATGCACCTGCTCTACACCCGCTTCTTCACCAAAGCGATGCGCGATATGAAGGTCGTCGATTTTGATGAGCCGATGATACGCCTGTACAACCAGGGCATCATCCTGGGCGAAGACCGGGAGAAGATGAGCAAGAGCCGGGGCAACGTCATCGCCCCCGATGATCTGGTGCAGCAGTATGGGGCCGACACCGTGCGCGGCTACCTGATGTTTGGTTTCCGCTGGAACCAGGGCGGGCCCTGGGATTCGACCGGCATTTTGGGCGTGCAACGTTTTTTGGAGCGGGTCTGGGACCTGGTCACCGTAGCAGCCTCGGCCAGCGGCGAGCCGGCGGCGGCCCAAATCCGCGCCTTGCAGCGCAAGCAGCACCAAACGATTCGCAAGGTCAGCCGGGATATGGAGGATTTTTCCTTCAACACGATGATCGCGGCCTTGATGGAATACACAAACTATCTGATCAAAGCCAAATCGACGCCGGTGGTCACCCAGCCCGCCTGGAGCGAGGCGATCCGGACTCTGATCATCCTCATGGCCCCTTCGTTCCCGCATCTGGCAGAGGAGCTGTGGGAGTCCGTGGGCGGCGAGTACAGCGTTCACCAGCAAGCATGGCCCGCCTGGGACAAAGACCTGGCCGCGGAGGAGATGCTGACCATCGCCGTCCAGGTGAACGGCAAGGTCCGGGACCGGTTTGAAGCGCCGGCGGACATCAGCGAGGCGGAAGCCAAATCGCGGGCCCTGGCCACCGAAGGGGTGCAGCGCTTTATCGACGGCAAAGAGCCGGCCAGGGTCATCTATGTGCCGGGCAGGTTAGTCAATATCGTGGTCAAGTGATTGGATGGGTCGGGTGCAAGCGTTATCCGGCCCATTTTTGTTGGGATAATTTTACCCCTTGATTCTGCGGCCCACATCCCGTAGAATAAGGGCAGGATGTTGCTTCTAGCCGCGCCAGACGGCCTGAAACCCCAGCAACCTACACGACCCATCGCATTGTTGTGTGACAAACCTCGCCAAACAGCAATGTTTGATTTTTGCGAGGAAATTCATTATAATGTTGAAACATTAGATTGGAGTAGGGGAGTCGATAGAAATTCATGCAAGGTGAAGAAGCAAACGCGGGGAGTGGTAAACCACAACAAGCCCAGGACGAGGCCGTGACCACAATGGCCGAGTTGATGGAACGAGATTACCTTTTCCAGGAAGCCAAGCGAGGCGATTTCGTTAGAGGTACCATCGTTAGCATTAGCGACAGCGAAATCCTGATCGATATCGGCGCCAAGAGCGAGGGTGTCGTCGGCGGTCAGGACCTGGACCGCCTGGATCGGGACTACCTGGCAAGCCTGAATGTAGGTGATGAGGTACCGGCCTTTGTTGTGAAGTCGGATGATGAGAACGGCAATATTATCCTCTCGCTCAGTAGAGCGCTCGTTGAAAAAGATTGGGAAGATGCCCAGGCGCTCTTCGAATCCGGCCAGAATATTGAAGGCGAGGTCTCAGGCTACAACAAAGGGGGCCTTATTGTGAATTTCGGGCGGATTCGGGGGTTCGTGCCCGGTTCTCAAGTGTTCACCCCGGTGCCCGGCGGCGGAAAGGCGGATCGCTGGAAGCCCCTCGTGGGCCAACAGCTGCGCCTGAAGATCATCGAGATAGATCGACGCCGAAACCGCCTCATCTTTTCCGAGCGCGTGGCGATGGAGGAATGGCGCCAGGTTCAGAAAGAAAAGTTGTTGGATAGTCTGAGTGTGGGCGAAACCCGCCGTGGCCAGGTCAGCAGACTAACCGGCTTTGGAGCCTTTGTTGATTTGGGCGGCGCTGATGGCTTGATCCACCTGTCTGAATTGTCATGGGCGCGGGTTGCCCATCCCAGAGAGGTGCTTCAAGTTGGCGACGAAGTGGATGTGTACGTTCTCAACGTGGACCATGAGCGCCAGCGGATTGCGCTCAGCCTCAAGCGACTTCAGCCCGAACCCTGGAGCGGCGTCCTCGATAGATACCAGGTCGGCGACATCGTGGAAGCCGTGATTACAAAGCTGGCCGACTTCGGGGCTTTTGCCCGCCTCGAGGACAATATTGAGGGTTTAATTCACATTTCAGAACTGAGTGAGAAAAACATCGCTCACCCGCGGGAAGTCGTTCAGGACGGCCAGCAGGTTTCGGTGCGCATCATCCGCATTGATCCCGAACGACGGCGAATGGGCCTGAGCCTTAAACAAGCCGAAGGGGAAGCGGATTGGGAAGAGTATGTGGATAGCCCTGCTGAGACTTCGAGTGAGGACGAGCTTGAGGTAGATGTGGACGATGCCGTCACCGACGAGGACGATGTAACTGTAGAATCTGCAGATGTTACGGCTGATAAAGAACTTCAAGAAGCTTAACATTACAAGACGCAATGTGTTAAGAATCCCCCCGTTCTCGGCGATTTGCGTTTTGTGATTTCATCCAGGTGAATCGCCCAGAACCCATCCCTGATCCGGCCTGGAAGTATTGATGGCCCCGGCCTCACAACGTCATTTATTTCACACCAGACTTAAGCTATTATCGGGATCTGCATTGATAAAGGAATAGCAAATTATGGCCGACAAATTCGATAGATTTACCAAGCGAGCCCGGCGCGTCTTGACGCTGGCGCAGGAAGAAGCTCAACGACTCAACCACAATTACATTGGAACCGAGCACCTGCTGCTGGGGCTGGTCCGCGAAGAAAATGGGGTAGCCGTTCGTGTGTTGCGGGATTTGGGGGTCAATCCCAGGCAGGTGCGCGAACGGGTTGAGCGCACGGTGGGGCGCGGACAACGGGCGATGTACGGTAAGTTGAGCCTGACACCTCGCACCAAGCGTGTCATCGAGTTAGCGGTGGACGAAGCGCGTCGCCTGGGGCATCATTACATCGGCACGGAGCATCTGCTGCTGGGCCTCGTGCGCGAAGGTGAGGGGGTGGCCGTAGATGTTTTGAAAGGCTTGGGTGTGAGCCTTGATAAGGTTCGCTCGCAGACGGCACGGGTGATGATGGAAAGTTCATCACAAACGGCCGGCGGGCGAGAGTCAAAAAACACCCCCCTGGTTGACCAACTGGGCACTGACCTGACCCAACAGGCCCGCGAAGGGAAACTTGATCCGGTCATCGGCCGGCAGGTGGAGATCGAGCGGGTGATTCAAATCCTCTCCCGGCGCAACAAGAATAATCCCGCCCTCATCGGCGAGCCGGGGGTGGGCAAAACGGCTATCGTCGAGGGGCTGGCCCAACGCATCATCAACGACCAGGTTCCCGAAACCTTGGTTAACAAGCGCGTGGTGATGTTGGATGTGGGCTCGCTGGTGGCGGGGACGATGTATCGCGGCCAGTTCGAGGAACGCCTCAAGCGCGTGATCGAGGAGATCAAAGAATCCGGGGCCATCCTCTTCATCGACGAAGTGCATATGCTGGTCGGGGCTGGCTCGGCCGGCAGCTCGGTTGATGCAGCCAATATCCTCAAACCGGCCCTGGCCCGGGGCGAGTTGCAATGTATCGGCGCAACCACCCTGGACGAGTACCGCAAAAACATCGAAGGCGACGCCGCCCTGGAGCGCCGTTTCCAGCCGGTGACCGTCGATGAGCCTGACATTGAGGAGACGATCGACATCCTCAAAGGCGTGCGCAGCCGGTACGAGGCGCACCATAATCTAGAAATCGCCGATGAGGCTCTGGAGGCCGCAGCCCACCTGGCCGCGCGCTACGTGCCGGATCGTTTTATGCCCGATAAGGCTATAGACCTGATCGACGAAGCCGCGGCCAGAGTTCGCCTTTACAAAGTCCCCTTTGGCGCAGCGCCAGCAGGCGAGACCGATGATCTTCTGGACCGCGAGATTGACTCGCTTGCTTCCTTCGACGATCTTGGCCTCGATGCCCAACCCTCCGAGACAAAACCCAAAGTAACCAGAGAAGATATTGCCGAAGTGGTTGGAATGTGGACCGGCATCCCCGTTCATCGCCTGGCGTCAGAAGAGTCGGAGCGCCTGTTGCAAATGGAGGATGCCTTGCATAAGCGCGTCATTGGCCAGCACGAGGCGATCGAGGCCATTTCCAAGGCCGTTCGCCGGGCGCGGGCGGGTTTGAAGGACCCCAATCGGCCCATCGGCACCTTTATGTTCCTGGGGCCGACCGGCGTGGGCAAAACCGAGCTGGCCAAAGCCCTGGCCGAGTTCATGTTCGGGGCGGAAGAGGCGCTAATCAAGCTCGATATGAGCGAGTTTATGGAGCGCCACAACGTGGCCCGTTTGGTCGGCTCCCCGCCTGGTTACATCGGCTATGAGGAAGGGGGACAATTGACGGAGGCCGTCCGCCGCCGCCCCTACTGCGTGATCTTGTTCGACGAAATCGAAAAGGCACACCCCGAAGCCTTCAATATGCTGCTGCAAATTATGGAGGACGGCCAGTTCTCCGACGCCAAAGGCAAGCGGGTGAACTTCCGCAACGCCATCCTCATTCTCACCTCGAACGTGGGCGCTTCCCTGATCAAACGCGGTACCTCTCTCGGCTTTGGTATCAAACGTGACGAGGATAAGACCGAGGAGGAAGCCTACCAGGATATGCGCAAGAAAGTGATGTCCGAAATGGAGCGCACCTTCCGGCCCGAGTTCCGCAATCGCCTGGATGGGGTGATGATCTTCAAATCGCTGACGCGGGACGAGATCAAGGAAATCGTCGATCTGGAGATAGACAAAGTATCTGAACGGTTGGTCGAAAACCAGATAACCCTGGTTTTGACCGACGAAGCCAAAAACTTGCTGGCCGACCAGGGCTACGATCCCGACTTTGGCGCCCGCCCGCTGCGCCGGGTGATTCGCAGCCACATCGAGGATGACCTGTCCGAGGGGCTGCTATCCGGCAAGTTTCAGGCGGGCGACGCGATCCAGGTCGATGCGCAAGATGGCGAGATCACCGTCGAGGTCATTGAGCGCCGCCCGCTCGAAGAGGAATTGGAGCCGGAGGTGATGATCTAGCTCGGGCAACAGCTCACCGGCTTTAAAATATCAAAGCCGCTCCTGCCAAAAAGGAGCGGCTTT
>JBHHXL010000186.1:0-8975 GCA_046757065.1 Anaerolineae bacterium | reverse complement strand
CAAACTAACACGCTTCGCGTGTCCTACATTACCACACAATTCCTCACAGAGCCCAAATTGTTACTCTATGGTCGCGTCAAGTATAGAACAATTGAGGTCATTGTACAGGCTAAACGTTAGAATTACACTAGCGAACTGCTAGAATCGCGCAAATGGATGAAGGATGTTAATCAGGGAAATTGTGTATTGGTCTGACCCGGAAAATACGTTAAGATGGAGTATCAAAGGGAGTCTGCATGACCAGTTATGTAGCAATGAAAACCTTGCAGGTTCAAGAGCAAAAGGATAATGAGATTGAAAACTTAGCGGCCCAAAACGGGCGATTGGAGCAAATCATTGCCAGCCAGGCCCAAGAGATCGCCAGGCTGCAGCAGCAATTGAGCCAGGCGCAACGCTATCGGCGCGATTTGACCCAGGTACTCTCCCACGATTTCAAAAACCTGATCTCCGGCATCACCACCTTCTTGCAGATGATCAACGGCAATATGATCACCACCGACGATCCGAACTTCCAAGAACTAAGCCAAAGCGCCGAGGAAACGACCTGGGAATTGCTGGAGGCCCTGGAGCATCTGGTCGACATCTACCGCACTGAGGATGGCAACCGGCGCTGGGTCAACGGGGAGCTTGAGGTGCCGTCACTGTTGAAAAGAATCGCTGCCGATTTTTCAAAACAGGCCAGGCAGCTTGGCGTAACCCTGAAGCTGGAGGCCCCGCCATACCTGACGGTCCAGGGTGACCGCTGGCTGATCGAGCGCATTCTCAAGAATCTGGTATCCAATGCCTTGAAATTCGTCAAGCGCGGTGGACGTGTCGTTATTTCAGCGCAGCTTTTGCCATCCGGGAAAGCGGTAGCTATCTCCGTCAAAGACAACGGCCCCGGTCTCAGCCAGGAAGAACAGGCGTTGGTCTTCGATATTTTCTACAGGAACGCCGAGCACCAGTCATCTGGCCGCAAAGGGGTGGGAATTGGGCTCACCTTCAGCCGGAAAGCAGCCGAGTTGATGAACGGCGCTCTGGAAGTGGAAAGCAAGGGCATACCGGGTCTGGGCAGCACCTTCAAGCTCATTTTGCCCGGCGCTCAAGTGACGGACGACGAATAGCCGGTTCGCAACACCCCCGGTTTTGACACGCGACAGGTTTCAGATGAGGCTTAGACATCTGGAACCTGTTTTTATTATTCGAGCCGGGATTGTGTTTGTACTCAACGCCTTCCTGGAGTACAATAGGTTTGACTCTGCGACGACGAAATTGATAGAGACATCAATGAGAGTCTGTACGAATCATTCAGGTCCTTGAGGCTTGACGTGACCAATGACGAACGACCCACATCGTTGCTATTTGCAAAATTTTCGTCATTCGTCGCTGGTCTTTCGTCGGACGGCCAGGTCGATGGCCTCCAGGATTGCACATTGCTTGATAGACTACTCTACTAAGGTATGATCGAGCCGGGAACCATTTTTAACGACCGCTACCAATTAGAACGAAAGCTGGGTGAAGGCGGCCTGGCTGAAGTTTTTCTGGCTCAGGATTTGGCCCTGGGGCGCAAGGTGGCCTTAAAAGCCCTGCGCGCCGAATACACCCGCGACCCTACCTTCCTGGTTCGATTCCACCGCGAGGCGCAAAGCGCCGCCAGCCTCACCCACCCGAACAACGTGGCCGTCTATGATTTTGGCCAGGATCACAGGCAACCCTACATCGTTATGGAGTACGTCGGTGGGGGCGATTTGCGGCGGTTGCTGCGCGAACGCGGCTCGCTGCCGGTGGCCGAAAGCGTGGAATACGCCGTTCGGGTGTGCGCGGCCATGACGGTGGCCCACCGCTCCGGCCTGGTCCACGGCGATTTGAAGCCCGGCAACATCTTGCTGACCCCGGAGAAGCGGGTCAAAGTCACTGATTTCGGGCTGGCCCGGGCCCTGGGGGAATCGGCGATGGACGAAGGCGAGCTCGTCTGGGGCACGCCCGCTTACTTCGCGCCGGAGCAGGCCGCCGGCGACCGGGTGATGCCGGCCACCGATGTCTACGCCATCGGCGTGATCCTGTACGAGATGCTGGCCGGCAAGGTGCCCTTCACCGGCCCGGACGACCAGGCCGTCGCCCGCAAGCATCTGTACGAACCCCCTGTCCCTGTTGATCGCCAGAATCCACGAGTGCCCCGAGAGCTGGCCCGGATCATCGACCGGGCGCTGGCCAAAGACCCTGCGCAACGCTATCTGACCGCGGCCCAACTGCGCGAGGCGCTGGAAGGCTTCCAACGAAGCGCGAATCTGGCCACCGGCCTGCCTGCGCCCAGGTCATCGATGGCCGGCATCGATTGGATTGCGCTGGGGCTTGGCCTGCTGGCCATCCTGGCCGTCGCCGGGCTGATCCCGCTTGGCGTGGCCGTTTTCCAAACGTATGCCCGTCCGGTCCCGGTCTACGCGCCAACGCCGCTCCCGGAGCCCAGCCCTGGATTCAGCCGCGTGCCCGACGTGGTCGGCTTTGACGAGGCCGAGGCGCGCTCTATTTTGGAGGGGGCGGGCTTGAAGTTGGAGGTCAGAAACCACACCTTCCACCCCACAATTCCGGCCTTTGCCGTCACCGGCCAATCGGTCCGGGCCGGCGAGCCGGTGCCACTGGACACGGTGATTCAGGTTGATTTGAGCCAGGGCCCGGAGCTGCTCGAACTGCCTCAGGTCGTGGGCCTGACCTTCGCCGAAGCCGAACAGCTTTTGCAGGAGCAGGGGTTGGTGGTGCAACGCTTCAACGACTGGGGCCTGGAGCCTCCAGAGACAGTGGTGGCCCAGGACCCGCCCTCCGGCTCGCTGGTTAGCGACCGCACCGTAGTTTTGCTAACCGTCAGCCAGGGCACGCGGGTGACGCTGGGGGCGAAGTTCGGCGAAGGCATCCGCCTGGAGGCTTTCGACCTGCCCCGCATCGTATTCCAAAGTGGCGAGGCGCTGCCCATCACCTTTGTCTGGCAGGCCGAGAGCATTCCCCAAAAAGATTACACCGTATTCATCCACCTCACCACGCGAGAGGGCGGGATCGTGGCCCAGTACGATGGCTTCCCGGTGAGCGGCACCCGGCCCACCAGTAGCTGGCAGCCGGCCGAGCAGATTCTCGACCCGTACCAACTGGTCATCCCCCCCGACATCGCCCCCGGCGATTATCAGATTCGGGTGGGGTTTTATACCCCGGAAACCGGCAGGCGGCTGCCGGTGGTGCAATCGGCTACGGCCGGCGAAGAATTTGACGCCCTGATTGTGCGCGAAGTGCGCATCAATTGACGGGAGGCATCCATGCGTACCATCGACCCTCAATTCACGAAAAACCGCTCGTTTTGGGGCCGCCTGTGGCGCGACCTCCGGCTGCTGGTCCGAATCGCGCGGATGCTGTTGACCTACCTTATCGCGGGCGGGCGCATCCGGCGGGACTACCGGGCCAGGGCGGCCCGGGGCGAGGTCTACTGGGTTGACAAGGAATTAGGCCGGTGAAAGTTATCGATCCGCCGCCGCCGACGTATGCCTTCGGCTACAAGAATCCGCCGCAATCCGGCAACGACATCAACGGCCTGGGCCTGGAAGAAAAGGTCCAGGCCCGGCACGTCTTCCACAACGCCACCGGCGAGGACCTGCCCTGGAACGCCCTCGATGAGTTCTTCAGCCAGATCAACACCTGGGGCGTGGTCCGCCATATGCTGGCCAATGTCTGGCAACTGCGCCGGCAAGAGGGGCCGGTCGCCGAGACGCAGGTCGATATCGACGACCCGGAGGCGATGGCCGCCGAGATCAAAGCCGAGGCCCGGCGGCTGGGGGCTGGCCTGGTCGGTATCGCCCCGGTCACCGACGAAGCGTTGTACCAGGGTTACCAGGTCCCCTACCGGTATGCCATTTGCCTCGGCCTGCCGATGGATCGAGAGGAAATGCGCCACGTGCCGCACGAGCGAGCCGCCATCGAAGTGATGCGGGCCTACCGGGAGGTGGCCCGCATCGCCATCGAACTCGCCCAGAAAATCCGGGCGATGGGCTGGCCCGCCCGGGCTTACGGCAACCCAAACAGCACCGAGATTTTGCACATCCCCCTGGCCATCCGGGCTGGGCTCGGCCAACTGGGCAAGCATGGCTCGATAATCAGCCGGGAATTTGGCTCCAACTTTCGCCTGGCGGCGGTGCTGACCGACCTGCCGCTGGCTAGCGACGAGCCGGTTGACATCGGCGTGGAGGACCTGTGCCTGGGCTGCCTGCGCTGCGTGCTTGACTGCCCGCCCGGCGCGATTTTCAACGAGAAGCAACGGGTGCGCGGCGAAATGAAGTGGTATGTGGACTTCGACAAATGCATCCCCTATTTCGTCAAAACCTGCGGCTGCGCGATTTGCATCGAGGTCTGCCCCTGGAGCGAGCCGGGCCGGGGCGAGTGGCTATCCGAAAAACTGCTGGCCCGGCGTAAACGACGGGGGGATTGAGCAGCAGCGGGGGCGGCAAAGGGCGCGTCCGTGTAACCTGGAAACCTTATGGCCACGATCCTCATTGTTGAGGATAACGAGATGAACGCCGATATGCTCTTGCACCGGCTGAAACGGAAAGGATACCAGGCGATCATTGCCGGGGATGGCCTGGAGGGAATTGCCCTGGCCCAGTCGGAGAGGCCCGATTTGATCTTGATGGATATGAGCCTGCCCCTGCTGGACGGCTGGGAGGCCACCCGCCGCCTCAAAGCCGCGCCCGAAACCCGGCACATCCCCATCATTGCCCTGACCGCCCACGCGATGGCCGGCGACCGGGAGAAATGTCTCGAAGCCGGCTGCGACGACTACGAAACCAAGCCGGTCGATTTTCGCCAGTTGTTGCAGAAAATCCAGACGCTCTTAGATGGCAACACACCTCGGTGAAGCCTGAGAGCCTCCCTGTCAAGCGAGACGTTTCGTCCGGCCTCTCAAGGAAAATGACCATGACGACGGCACAAGAACACGCCGGGTCTACCCCTGGCTACAGCCCGGCCCAAATCGATGCGGCGCTGGCCGCGTTCCAGCAGGCTTACCCGGCCTATGAAACCACCCGCTCCCTGGACGATCTGCGCGCCCGCGAATACGCCCGCTTAGATGCGCAGAGCCAGGTTTACCTGGACTACACCGGCGGCGGGCTGTACGCCGACTCCCAGCTCCGCGAGCATATGGCCTTGCTGAGCCGGGGCGTGTTCGGCAACCCCCACTCCAACAACCCGACCTCGCTGGCAACGACCCAACTGGTGGAGCGGGCGCGAGCCTGCGTGCTGGAATTTTTCAACGCCTCGCCCGAAGAATATGTCGCCATCTTCACCGCCAACGCCAGCGGAGCGCTCAAGCTGGTGGGCGAGTCTTACCCCTTTACTGCCGGGGGGCATTACCTGCTGACCTTCGATAACCACAACTCGGTCAACGGCATCCGCGAGTACGCCCACGCCAAAGGATCGACCGTCACCTATGTGCCGGTCGTGCCGCCGGACCTGCGGGTGGACCCCGGCAAACTGGCGGGCTATCTGGACCTGGCCCGGCCGGGCAACCACAACCTTTTTGCCTACCCGGCCCAATCCAACTTCTCCGGGGTGCAGCACCCGCTGGATTGGATCGACCAGGCGCAGGCCAGGGGCTGGGATGTCTTAGTCGATTGCGCGGCCTTCGCCCCCACCAATCGCCTGGATTTAAGCCGCTGGCGTCCCGATTTTGTACCCCTCTCGTTCTACAAAATCTTCGGCTACCCCACCGGCGTCGGTTGTTTGCTGGCCCGCAAAGCGGCTCTGGAGAAACTGCACCGCCCCTGGTTCGCCGGCGGCACGATCACCATTGCCTCGGTCCAGGGCGAAGGCCATTACCTGGCCGAAGGCGAGGCCGGTTTCGAGGATGGCACGGTCAACTACCTCAACCTGCCGGCCGTCGAGATTGGGTTGAAGCACATCGCCGCCATCGGCCTGGAAACGATCCACGAGCGCGTTGCCTGCCTGACCGGCTGGCTGCTGGACAACCTGCTGGCCCTGCGCCATAGCAACGGCGCGCCCCTGGCCCGAGTTTACGGCCCCACCGATCTGCACCAGCGCGGCGGGACGGTCACACTTAACTTTTACGATCCATCCGGGAACCTGCTCGATTACCGCCGCATCGAAGCGTTAGCCAACCGGGTCAACATCTCCCTGCGGACCGGCTGCTTTTGCAACCCCGGCGCGGGCGAAGTGGCCCACGGTCTGACCAAAGCGGAGATGACGGAGTGCTTCCGGGATGAAGAGCGGATGTCGTTCGAGCAGTTTTTGACGGCCATCCAGGATAAGGACGGCAAAAGCGCGGGCGCACTGCGCGTCTCCGTCGGCCTGGCCTCGAACTTCGCGGATGTGTACCGGTTTATGGGATTTGCGCGCGGTTTTCTGGATCAGAGCGCGGCGGAGATTTAGAACCAGCAGGTCCAATTCTCGAGGAGTGAGGCACGCCTACGTGCCGAGCGGAGCCGCATCTGGGGATGCTGGCTCCTCAAATTCGGATCTACAGAGAATCTGTCGCCCCGCTCAAATCTCCCGCCCGGCCCGCAGGTCGCCGGTGGTCAAGCCCTCGGCGAAGAAGGCCCAGATGCCCAACAAGGCCTCCGGGATGGCGTGGCTGGCGTGCATGACCACCACGCAGGCCGCGGCCACCGCCGCCGCCGCCGAACCTTCAACCAGGGGCGTGCCGGCAATGGCCAGGCTGATGCGCAGCCCGATCAGGGCGAAGAACTCAAAATTGCCGACCCCGGCCGGGCCGGTCGGCAGGGTCAGACCCAGGGCCACCAGGGGCAGGATCAGGAACGAGGCGAAAAAGGGCACCGGCGCGCCGAAATCAAAGGCCTCGATCACCGGCCAGAAGGAAAGGGCCACGATGGTCCACGTTATCAACGACAGCAGCGAGATCATAAACAACTGGCGGCCATCGCTGAGCGCCTCCAGGCCGGTGGCAAAGCCGTCCAGCAACTTTAAGACCCGTTCAGCCGGGGCCTGCGGCAGCAACTTCCGGACCACCGCCTCAAACCAGGATCGCCGCCACATAAACAGCACGATCCCGGCCAGGGCGATCAGGTAAAAAGCGCCGCCGATCAAGCCGATCCGCTGCAACTGCTCGTCGCGCACGCCGAAGATGATCAGCCCCAGCAGCAGGAGCAAGACCGTCAGGCCGTCGAAAATGCGCTCGACGACCACGGTGGCAAACGCGCCCGTCATCGAAATCCGGCTGGAGCGGCCAATGGCGTAGGCCCGCAAGAACTCGCCGGCCCGGGCCGGCAGGATCATATTGCCGCCGATGCCGATCATCCCGGCCCGAAAGGCCGGCCCGAACGGAATTTCCCCCAACGGCTTGAGCAGCCACTGCCAGCGCCAGATACGAAAGATCAGGTGGAACAGCACCAGGAACACGGCCAGGCCCAGCAGTGACCAGCGCGCCTCGGCCAGGGCCTGGACCACCTGGCTCAAGTTCAGTTCGGCGAAGACGTAATCCAGAAAGGCCAGGCTGATGCCGGCGTTCATCGCCAGCGACTGCTGGCCCTCTTTCAGCCAGCCGGCCAGCGTTAGCAGCGCGGCCAGCCCGAACAGCGCCAGCAAGGCGATGTGGACGGCATCGCCCAAGCGCCAGGCCTGCCAGCCGAAAAAGGCGGCAACGACGAGGAGAACCAGGCCCCGAACCAGATTACCGCGCTTCACAGTTCGCCCCTAGCAGCCAGCTCATCGCCCCCTCGTCTCATAAGCCATACGGGTCACTTCAACAATATATTGAATTTGCTTCTCGGTCAGGGAGGAGGCGGAGGGGTAATAAAACCCGCGCCGGCATAAATCCTCGGCCACAGGGAAGCGCTGGCCTTTGAAAGTTTCGTAGTAGATCGGTTGCAGGTGCATTGGGATAAAAAAGGTCCGGGTCTCGATGCCGTGCCGGGCCAGGTAACCGCGCAACTCGTCGCGGGTCAGGCCGAACTCATCGCCGACCAGAACCGAGTACATCCAGTAAACATTCTTACAATGCTCCGCCTCGGGCGGGGTGACGATGCCGGGGACCTCGGCCAGCAAGCGGTTGTAGAGAGCCGCGTTGCGGCGGCGGGCGGCGATAAACCTTTCCAGTTGCTCCGTCTGCGCCAGGCCGATGGCTGCTTGCAAATTGGTCATGCGGTAGTTGAAGCCCAGGTACTTGTGCCAGAAATGGCGCTCCGGCGAGAAGGCGTGGTCGCGCAGGTTGCGGCAGAGGTCGGCCAGCCGCTGGTTGCTGGTGGTAACCATCCCGCCCTCGCCCGTGGTGATGTTCTTGTTGGCGTAGAAGCTAAATCCGGCGGCCTGCCCCAGACCTCCGGCCCGGCGGCCCTTGTACTCAGCGCCGTGGGCCTCGGCGGCGTCCTCCACAACCCACAGGCCGTGCCGCCCGGCCAGTTCCAGCAAGGGGTCCATATCCACCGGATGGCCGTAGGTGTGGACCGGCATAATGGCCCGCGTTTTGGGCGTGATTTTGTCGGCCACCTGGTTAACATCCATATTCCAGGTGACCGGCTCGGAGTCGACTAACACCGGCGTCGCGCCTGTGTAAGCCACGGCGTTGATCGTGGCGATCATAGTGAAGGTGGGGATGATGACCTCATCGCCGGGGCCAAGGCCCAGGGCGGCCAGGGCCAGGTGCAAGGCGACGGTGCCGTTGGCGCAGGCCACGCCGTATTCGGCGTCGCAGGCCCGGGCGAACTGCTCCTCGAAGCGGGGGATGAACCCCCCCACCGAGGAAATCCAGTTGGTGTCGATACATTCCAGGACGTACTCCCGCTCATTGCCGCTCAAAGTAGGCTCGCAAACGGGGATGATGCCTTGCAGTTCCTCGACATCAGTCACAAAGGTCCGGTTGCCCAATTCATCCACCCGGTCAATCGACCTGGACCGGTCGGGCACGTACAATTCCGGGTCCCGGCCTGGAATAATGGCGGCAATTTCTTCCCCCATCTCTTCGGGGGTGATGTTAACGGGTTGTAGCATAA
>JBHHXL010000185.1:0-8977 GCA_046757065.1 Anaerolineae bacterium | reverse complement strand
ACCGTCGTCCCGGCGAACTCGCCTGTGAGCGCCCGCTCTAGAAAGCCGCCCGGCATCACCGCAAACGGCGCTTCTTCTGCATGTTCGTGTTCGTCGTCGTGCTCTTCCTCGGCGGGTTGTTGGGCCGCGGGGGCTTCGGTTGGGGGGGCCTGGGTCGGTGCGGGCGTCGCTCCGCCGCCGGCGCACTGCGCCGCCAGCAGCGAGAGGGCCAGCATTGCGACCAAAAGCAGCCACAAATTCTTTTTCATTCTTGCATCCTCCTTTTAGAAACGTTTGAAAGGTATTGAAATGCTTGGATATGGCCGGGTATGAAGGGTATTGGCGATTTACTCTCCTCCTTTCGTTCGAGGCTGCCGACCGAGTCTTGCGGTTGGGCGCGTTGGCCCGATTGTCTGGTGGCTGAAACCGGAGTTCTTATGGCCCGGGTGGGGCGGTTGTCCCTCTTATGATCAGTTCTATAGGTAGAACTACCTCGTTCGGGGGAAGCGATGGCTTGGCAATGGTCTTCAACAAAAGCTCAACGCCCTCAATGCCTAAGGCGAACGAGGGCTGGCGGATGGTGGTTAGATGCAAATATTCCGCCACCTCCAGGTCGTCGTAACCGATGACGGACAGGTCTTGCGGGACTTGCAGGCCGGCGTCGCGGGCCGCTTCCAGGACGCCGATGGCCTGGGTGTCGCTGGCGGCAAAGATGGCCGTCGGCGGTTCGGGCAGGGCCAGCAATTCATGGGCCATCTCCCGTGCTTCCTGGCGACCATGATCCCCTTCGCGGTGGTATTCAGGGTGGAAAGGGACGCCCGCTTCGGCCAGGGCCTGCAGGTAGCCGGTGTGCCGGTTGCGGCTGGCGGCGAAGTTGAACGGATTCTCAAGCCAGTCGCTGATGTAGCCGATCTTCCGGTGGCCCAGGTCGAGCAGGTGCCGGGTGGCTAACCGGCCCCCGGCCACGTCATCGATGACCACCCGGCTCAAGTTGGGATGGTGGGCATCGATCAAGACGGTGGGCACGCCGGTTTGCGTAAAGCGGTCGACGTCGGCGTCGCTGGGCGAGAGGGTGATGATCAGCAGGCCATCGATGCGTTCGCGGCGGGACACGTGGCGAAAGTAGTCGCTGCGCCGGGTAATGGTCTCGACATTGAAAAGAACCAGGTCGTACTCGCTGTCGGCCAGGGCGTACTCCACGCCGCGCAAACGCTCGACGAAGATGGGCCGGGTGAAGAAGGGCGCAATGGCGGCCACGGTCAGCGTTTTGCGTAACGACAGGCGGCGGGCGATTGGATTCGGAGTATAGTCCAAGTCGTCGATTGCGGCAAGAACTTTCTGGCGGGTGCCGTCGCTGACGGAGGGGTGATCGTTCAAGACCCTGGAGACGGTGCCCACGCCAACCCCGGCCTGTTTAGCCACGTCCCGGATGGTTACATCTGCCACACGACCGATCTCCTTTGGCCGACGTTATAAGCGGGGATATACGTTTCTCAGAATCAGTGGAACCGGTTCCATTTGGAACCGGTTCCATCTTAGCATGCTTTTAGGCGTTTGTCAATAGGCCAATTAATCGTAACTAATCGATTGGACCCGCTCAAAGACGGCCAGGATGCGTTTGGCGATGCCGGTCCAGCCGAAGCTGCGCCGGGCAAAACGGGAGCCTTCCACCGATAGTTCGTGGGCCAGGGTGGGATAGAGCATCGGTAGGGCTAACATCGACCCATACTCCAGGCTTCGATTCGGGTCGGCGAACAGGGCCTGATTGCCAAAGTCAATCATCTCGGCCAGGCCGCCGTGCACCGTCACGACCGTGGGAGTGCCACAGGCCATTGCCTCAATCGCCGCCATACCGAACGGTTCGTAGCGCGAGGACAGGGCGAATACGCCCGCCGCCCGATAGTAGTTAGCCAGATCCTCGTCCGGGATGTATTGGACCCAAACAATCTTGTCGGCCAGGCCCAGCTCAGCGGCCAGGCCCTTTAGCTCGGCCACGCCCTCCTCGTCTTGTTTGGAGCCCTCGCTGCCAATCGCCGCTATCAGCCGGGCATCGGGAACCAGCTCGAGGAGGGTCGGCATTGCCTCGAGCAGCAGGTCGTAGCCTTTGTTGGCCGCCATCCGGCCCACCGTCAGGACATCGTGCTCCTTGAGTTTGTATCGTTGCTGCAACAGCTCCAAATCTTCCTGACGGACCGGGGAGAAACGATTTTCGTCCATTCCGGGTGGAATGACGGTGATCTGTCGCTCAAGAACATCATAGTGCTCCTGCAATAACCCCGTTTGCGGCTCGGTGGTGGCAATGATGTGATCGCAGTTGCGGTAGATGAGAAACTCGAGGCGAATGCGCTCCTCAAAGCGGTATTCTGCTTCCATTTCCGCTTCGCTCATTTCCTCGCCCATATTGTATTTTTTCCACCAACCGAGCGAGTGAGGGGTATGAACGTGGGGAATTTCAAGCTCTTCGGCGATTTTCTGGCCGGCCCAACCCC
Source organism: Anaerolineae bacterium (assembly GCA_046757065.1). Lineage (GTDB taxonomy): Bacteria > Chloroflexota > Anaerolineae > 4572-78 > JBHHXL01 > JBHHXL01. Next base: position 6,509 of record JBHHXL010000185.1, on the reverse strand, counting down.
CATCCCAATAGTGTGAGTAAACCACGTCATACTGTCGTCCGCGATTGCGGATCGCCGATAAACAATTGGTGACGAAATCAGCGAGGTAATCGTGCATATCCTCTTTGCGGATGAACTTCTTGCCGCCAAAAGGAATACGCCACACCCGGAAATTCTCATTGACCTCGTCGAACTCAGGCTGGTTCTCAAAGCGCCGGGTCACCAGGTCGACGTGATAACCCAGGCGACTAAATCGCTTGGCCAGCTCCAAAACGTAGACAACCTGGCCTCCCGTGTCGGGCTTGCCCAACTCCGGTTCGGCGCCGACGTAACCGTGCACGGAAAACATGAGAATGGAGTTTAACTGATTCATAATCAACACCTCCCAATCGAAAACCCTTCGGATCCCTACGGGACCGGTGGGCGTAAGGTGAAACTTGACGGATGATATCGCTCCATCCAAAATCGCCGGCTGGGAATCTCCGGTTACGATTCCCCAGTCACCGGGCCAAACATCTCTTCTGTCAGGGGTTCGAAATCGGCCGGAACCACGTCGTGGTGCAGGGCTTTGTAAGCCATGATGTAACTGGCGGCGCTCCAGGCCTGATGCGCTTTGCCCATCGGGCGCCCTGTCTGGCCGTGTAGCCACTCATTAAACTCCCACTCGCCGTAAATACCCAGCCGGCACGCTTCCGCCAGAGCGTTCAATTCCTGGTGGGCCAGTTCCAGCCGGTCGCAATGGGCCAGGAAGCGCACCCACAGGCCACCGATAAAGGGCCAGATACCGCCATTGTGGTAATGGTCGGGCAGGTTCAGGAAGTTGGTAATGAAGTAATCTTTCCAGTCGCTTGCCCCGGAGAGGATGGGTGGATAGAAGCATTTGACCGGATAAGGGGCGTTGATTCCCACTCCCCACAAGAAGTAGAAAAGTTGTTCCATCTTTTGCCCGTCCAGCAGGCCCACCAAACCAGCCAGCAAATTGGCATAGACGTCGCAGCGCCAGGAGAAATCAAAAGGGCTTATTTGAGCCAGGAGGTATTGCGCCTCTCCAAGGGTGAACTGCTTTTCTGAAAATGACTCTCGGGTTTCCGAGAGCGTTCTGGCCGTCGGCCAAAACTGGCGCAGAATCTTGCCGCGTATCGTTTCAGCCAAAGCGGCATACCCCTGGGTGTCCTGGCCGATCACCGTTGAGGCGACGCTGAAATCCCGGCAGGCCAGATACCAGAGTACCTCGTCGTAGAGCACGTTGTAGGAACGGGGGAAGAGATCCATCCAATCGGAAGACTCGGGAATCTCAATCAGCCCGCAGTGATTGGAGTCGTGCGCTCTGAGCCAGGCCATAGCGCGCTCGAGGCGGGGATAGATGCTCTCCAGAAAAGCCCGGTCAGCCGTGTAAGCGGCGTAGCGGCAACCGCCAATGACGAACCAGAGTACGGAGTCAATGGAGGCGATATCGCCGATCCCGCCGTAGTCCGGCTGGCCCGTTTTTATGTGGACGTTGGTCGGGATTTGTCCGCTGGCGGTCTGATTCTCGGCCATGAGTTCCAGCGTCCGGCGGAAGCACTCGGTGACGTTGGGCAGATTGAGGCACAAGCTCCATAAACCCGTTTTGATCCCGTCGCGGCTCCAGACGGCGAAGTAATTGGAGTGCTCCTCGGTCAGCGGGTTATCGGCCAGGCTGGCGGCGGAGAAGCCCAGGGGCGTGATATTGCGCTGCAACGACTCAACTGCCCGATCATATGCCTCGCGCGCTGGATCTGGTTTGGGCGAGGTTGGTTTGGGCCCAAAGAAGTTATAATGTTTCAGCCCTTCCAGCACGCCTTCCGCATAAGTCTGGTGGCTGAAGTAAGCCCGCAGTTCAACCGCCTTGCGCAGCTCACGCGTGGCATTACCCACCACAATGCCGCGAAAGCCATATTGGAAAAGGTCGATGTCCTTGCCGCTGTCACCGCAAACAAAGACCTGGTTCGGAAACATCACCAGCGAGTCAACCAGGAATTTGACGGCTGCCCCAATGCCGGCCCGCTCGGGTATTATATCCAGATAAACGTTATGTGAGTAAATGGGCTTGGCCAGAAACCCCGCCCCGATGATCGCTTGCTGTAACTTTTCTAACTGTTCGGGGGGGGCGTTTTCCAGGAAATAGCTGATTTTGAGCCGTGTTTGGTGCTCGGTGGGTTGCAGCTCAAAAGCCGGAAAGTGTTCTGCCAGAAAAGCAACGATCTCTTCTCGATTGAAACCTGCCTGAACGTACCGGTACCATTCGTCGAGCGGGTGCTCGCCCGGCATACGGTGGATTTCGGTGCCGACCGACGACACAACGTAATCAGGGAGAAGCAGTTGGTTGCTGTCGACAGTATCGAATTGTTCGACCAGACTTTGGCCCGACACGTAGACCAGAATGAGGGTCTCTCGGACGGCCCCCAGCGCCTCCTGCAACCGCTGGCGACCCTGCTGGTCGCCGCCCATTAAGGTGCCATCCAGGTCGATGACCAAGATACGGCGTTCGTCGAAAGTTGAAAGCATTGTCATAGAAGCCTCTTGCGAATCGAGGTTTTGGGGCCAATAAGCCTTTCAAAGCACCCCAAAATACCGCAACCCCTCTTCCACGCCGCCGGCAAAGGGGTGTTCAGCAAAATAGAAGGAAGTTCGAGGTTCTGCTGCCAGGCGTTTCAATTCAGGTTGGGCATTGCTGACGATAATACCACGGCGGAATTCGTCAAACATCGAACGATCGTTGCCGCTATCCCCGGCAACCACAACTCGATCCAGCGGGAGTTGCAGGAATCCCACCAGAAAACGGACGGCCTTGCCCTTGCCGGCCGCCGCCGGAATAATATCTAGATCCCTTCGGCTGGACCACACCACCTGGTAGGCTCCGCCTGCTGCGGCAGCCCGTTGCTCAACGAACGCGGCCGCCCGGTCCGGGTCGGGGACCCGGTCCAAGTAGCAACTCACTTTTAGGGGGGTATTATATTCTTCCGGCTGCATTTCGAGCCCCTCGATCCCTTCTAAAAGCCTCAATGCTTTCTGGCGGGAAAATCTTTGATGAAGGAAGGTATTCCAGGTCGGTAACGGTCTCATCTGGGCCGAAAATGGCGGCAGGTAAATCTCCGTGCCGACTTGCGAAATAATGGCATCTGCGGCAGGGATGTTTTCCCGCTCAAAGCCGGCCAATACCTGATCCAGTCTACGCCCCGTGGACAGAAACAGAAAAAGCCTTTTCTGTTGCCGCAAGGCAGTCAGTTGCGTTTTTAACGTGGCCAGGGCTTGGGGATCCCCCGTCAGCGTGTGATCGATGTCAGAGGCCAATATCCAAGCTCGTTGTCTATGGCTGTTCATTGCTTATTTGTCAGGAGTAGCCAGTGGTACTGGTAGGGTGTCAGGGATAGAGTGTAACTTGTTTGGGTGATGGAGGCAAACAAACCCCGCCCCAGCAGATCGCGCGGCGTGTTGCCAACCGCCGCTGCGTCCGGTAGCGAGAGGTGGGCCGTCTGCGGCCGGTCCGAGAGGTTGCAAACGATCAACGCCTGCTCCGCTCCGGCCCGGCGCAGGTAGGCCAGCACCGCCCGGTTCGAGGTGTTGAGAAACCGGCAATCGCCCCGGCCCAGCACGGGCTGGGCCTTGCGGACGGCGATCAGCCGTTTCATCGTCTGGAGCAGCGAGGCAGGATCGGCCCTTTGGGCGGCCACGTTGATCTGTTGGTAGCCGTAGACCGGGTCGTCGATGAGCGGCTCGTAGAATGTGGCCGGATCGGCCTGGGAAAAGCCGGCCCCCGGTTCGGCGGTCCACTGCATCGGGGTGCGGACCCCGTTGCGGTCGCGCAGCCAGATGTTATCTCCCATCCCGATTTCATCGCCGTAATAGACAATGGGCGCGCCGGGCAGGCTGAAGAGGATGGCGTTGGCCAGCTCGATTTTGCGCCGGTCGTTGTCAAGCAAGGGGGCCAGCCGGCGGCGGATGCCGAGGTTGAGGCGCATACGCGGCTCGGGGGCGTAAAGCTGCCACATCAATCGCCGGTCTTCCCCGGTGACCATTTCCAGCGTTAGCTCATCGTGGTTGCGGAGGAACACGCACCACTGGCAGTTGTGGGGGATGGTGGGGGTGTCGGCCATAATCTTGATGATGTCATCCGCGTAGCCCAGTTTGAGCGCCTTGAAGAGGCGGGGCATCACCGGAAAGTGAAAGGCCATATGGAACTCGTCGCCGTCAACGGTTGGGTCGTTCGGGTCGCCACCGAAGTAGGGGCGCAGGTCGTGGGGCCACTGGTTGGCCTCGCCCAACAGGATCGTGCCGGGATAATCGGCCTCCATCATAGCCCGCAACCGTTTGAGGTAGGCGTGCGTTTCGGGCAGATTCTCGCAATCGGTCCCCTCGCGCTCGAACAGGTAAGGCACGGCGTCGGCCCGAAAACCGTCGATGCCTATATCGAGCCAGTATCTGACCACTTCCAGCATCTTGTCGGCCACCTCCGGGTTATCGTAGTTCAAATCGGGCTGGTGGGCGTAAAAGCGATGCCAGTAATACTCGCCGGTCGTTTCGTCGAAGGCCCAGTTCGAGGTCTCGGTGTCGAGGAAGATGATCCGCGCCCCCTGGTACTTGCGGTCGGTCTCGCTCCAGACGTAGTAATCGCGAAAAGGGTTGTCCTTCGATTTGCGCGACTCGATAAACCAGGGATGCTGGTCGGAGGTGTGGTTTAGAACCAGATCGGTGATGACCCGCAGGCCGCGGGCGTGGGCCTCGTCCAGCAAGCGCCGGAAGTCCTCGACGGTGCCGTAATCAGGGTGGATGTTGTAATAGTCGGCGATGTCGTAGCCGTCGTCCTTCAGGGGCGAGGGGAACATCGGCAGCAGCCACAGGCAGTCCACGCCCAACTCTTGCAGGTAGTCCAGTTTGGCGGTCAGGCCTGGCAGGTCGCCTTTGCCGTCGCTGTTGCTGTCGGCGAAGGCCCGGATGTGGACCTCGTAAAAGATGGCGTTCTTGTACCACTGAGGATCGTTGTCTAAGGCCATGTTTACCTCATATTCAGGATGCAGCCGTCAATTCAGGGCTTTGTCTAAAATGCTCTGGATCAGAAACAGAGCCAGGTCCGTCTCGAAAGCGTGTTCCAGGATGGCTCCGTTTTGCAGGGTCACTGCCAGCGTCGCATCCTCTCGAACCGGGCCGGCGGTGCGCTGGAGCGCGGCGCCCTCGCTCCGGGCTTCGACGAGCGTGGCATCGTCCACAGCCAGGGTCAGGTCCAACATCGCCCGGCTGCGGGCCGCTATCCGGGCCTTGACCGGGGTCCGAACCGCAATCACCCAGCGCCGCATCGTACAGTCGTCTGAATAGGCCAGCGACCCCTGGACCCGTTCCCCCGCGTCGGCCCTTTTGGCCAGCCTACTCCTGATTTCGCGCTCCACGATAAAATCAACCTGGTAGATTTCCACGGCCTCGAGCTCGCCGTAGCAGGGCGCAAGCTGGCGAAAATCGATGGAGAGCAGGGCGGCGTCGATCCAGACGGGCGCAGAATTGCGGTTGACCAGCACAGCCTTATAACCGATGGCCTGTCCCGCTGCGTCGGCCCGGGGCTGAACTCGCTCGATCTCCACCCGGTCTGCCGTCGTTTTTGTCCCGGGCCCGCCGCTGGCCAGGCCGAAGCCCGCCACCAGCAAGATGAACAGAATGATGGGGATCAGCCACGTCAGTTGGTTAGACCTCATTCTTTTTGAGCCAGTCCAGCGTGGCCCGCAGGCCGTCGCGCACGCTCACCTGTGGCTCGTATCCAAGGCGGGCGCGGGCCCGGCTGATGTCGGCCACGGAATGGCGGATGTCCCCCCGCCGCTCCGCTTCGTAAACCACTTTGACCGGATCGGGCGTCAACTCATCCAGCAGGGCGATGATCTGGTTCAGGCTCGTTTGCTGGCCGCGGCCAATGTTGAACACCGCCGACCGCTCCTGCAAGGGAGTCGCAGCTGCCAGCAGATTGGCCTGGACCACGTCGGAGATGTAGACGAAATCGCGAGTCTGCTCGCCGTCGCCGTAGACGTGGCAGGTCCGCCCGTTGAGCGCCGCCCGGCAAAAGATGGACAGCACCCCGGAGTACGGCGATGACGGATCCTGGCGCGGTCCAAAGACGTTCATATAGCGCAGGCCGACGAATTCAGGCCCGCCGTAAGTGGCGGCGTAGATGGCGGCGTAGACTTCGGCGATGTACTTGGCTGCGCCGTAGGGCGACAGGGGCGCGATGGGGCTGGCCTCGTGCTTGGGCAGCGAAGGCTCGTCGCCGTAAACCGCTGCCGACGAGGCGTACACCACTCGCCCCACCCCGGCCCGGCGGGCGGCCTCGAAGATGTTGAAGGTCCCGTTGACATTGCTGCGGTGGTTCAGGTCCGGCGCTTCGATGGAGCGGGGGACGCTGACCAGGGCGGCCTGGTGAAAGACCAGCTGGCAACCGTGGACGGCGCGGGCCACAGCCTCGTAATCGGCCACGTCGCCCTCGATAAGCGCCACCGGCAGCCCGGCCAGGTTCTCCCGTTTGCCGCTGCTCA
>JBHHXL010000184.1:0-9103 GCA_046757065.1 Anaerolineae bacterium | reverse complement strand
AGGGACGGGGCAGGCTCCCTTCGATGGCGGTGGTTGGCGAGTTGCCAAACTCGTTGGGAGTTAAAGTCAGGGTGGGAGGGAAGGTGGTGATAATGATCGCCAGGACTAACAGCACACCGGCCACGGTTAGCAAGACGCGGTTGCTGCGCAGGGCCAGCCCGATGTCGTGCCTTAGCGCGGTGCTGTTCAGAGCGCTAACGTGAAAGGTCGTGCCCGATAGTATCTCCTGGTGGAAAGCTTCGACGGACGCGGGGCGTTCCTCGGGGTGCATACCGAGAGCGTGTAAGATGGCCTGCTCGGTGCGGGGGGTGATGTCGGGGTTGAGAGTATGTGGGGCAGGCAACGAACCTGGGTTGAGGAAGCGTTGTTTGGCTTCAACGGGCGGTTGGCCGGTCAGTAAATGATACAACGTGGCACCCAAAGAATAAATATCGGAGCGGACGTCGGTATGGCCGGTGTCGCCGCCGTATTGCTCCAGGGGCGTGTACTGGACGGTACCCCGGCCTTGCAAAACCGTGATGGTTTTGTTATCCTCCGGCTCCATTACCTTGACCAGGCCAAAATCGACCAGCTTGATCGTTCCGCTGGGGGTGAGCTTGATGTTGGAGGGCTTGATGTCGCGGTGTAAAATTGGCGGGTCCTGGCTGTGCAAATAAGTCAGCGCGGCCACAATCTGGTCAGTCCAGGCCAGGACTTCTTTTTCGGGCAGGAAGCGATTTTCCCGGCGCGCTTCTCCCAGGATTTCGCGCAGGTCCTGGCCAGGCACGAAATCCATAACCAGGTAGTCACGCCCGTTGTAGGAGAAATGGTCTGAAACTTTGGGCAGATTGGGATGGTCCAGGCGGGCCAGGACGCTTGCTTCGCGATAGAATTGCGCCTGCGATTGCTCTTGTTGCGTGGGCGAAGCGCCGGGGGTGGGGATGACTTCTTTGATCGCGCACAGGCGGCCTTCCAGGCGAAGGTCCTCGGCTTTGTAGATAGCGCCCATACCGCCCTGCCCGACAAGCTCAATGATTTGATAGCGAGACCAGACAGTTGTGTTGGTTTTAAGCGGCTCGAACATATTCCTCTTCGTTCATCTGGCGTAGGAGCGCAGTTTGAACCAGCTTCTCCTTTGGAGATAGCTTAGTCTAACAAGGTATTTCTGTCAAGGCAAAGATTGGCGCCGGGTGTGTCCCAGATTTTAGGCGAATTAGGTGCGACGCACTTCTGACGTGCATGTCAATGGACAGATCTAATGGTACGGGGGGGATTTTCGAGCCAATAGCTTATTGTAAGTGCGTCGCACCTAAAATTTGGGACGCACCCTTGGCGCCCAATTTCTAAAAGGAGGTGGGTTGTCGTGACGAATGGCGAAGTGGCAATGTTGTTGGTCCAAGAGGGGGACAGCCCCCGCCGGCAATGGCCGCTGGATAAATCGACTATGATCATTGGCCGTGGAGATGATAGCCACATTGTAATTGAGGACCGGCAGGTTTCTCGCCAGCACGCCGCCATCGAGCGTGACGATGGCGGGTATATTCTGAAGGACCTGGGGAGCAAGAATGGAACGTTCCTCAACGGCGAGCCGGTTGGCAGCGAGCCTCAACTTCTGAAAGACGGGGACGAGGTGGGCATCGCCCTGTGTGCCAAGTTGACCTTTGTGGACGCTGGCGCCACCGCCCCGCTTTTCTTCGAGAGTGGGATGTCGCCTCGTTTGAAGATGGACCTGGCCGCCAAACGTGTTTGGGTGATGGGGAAAGAGTTAGACCCCCCTATGTCCAGGGCGCAGTATCGCTTGCTTGAGCTGTTGTACACCAACAGGGGTAAAGTGGTTGGGCGAGAGCAGGTTATCCGCTGGGTATGGTCTGAAGAAATGGCCGAGGGCGTCTCCGAACAGGCCATCGATGCTCTGGCGCGTCGCTTGCGCGAGCGAATTGCCGAGGTGGATCCGGATACGCAATATATCATCACCGTCAGGGGGCACGGGTTTCGGTTGGAACACGCGGAACCATTGGAATCATGATGTCTCCACCGGTCGGTAGTCCCCCGCCTGGGTGTTGGTGGGGGATAATTACCCCTGAGACGACGAATTTACTTCTGTAAGATCCCCTGCTGTAAAACCTGGGCCTCTTCCCTGACCCGGGTAAAGTGCTGAACCAGTTGCGCCTGTCCATTCGCCCGAAAGTCATCGATCAATTCATCAAGGGCCTGCATAAAGTCGGGGGTGATGGCTGCCTTGTTTTGGGCCAGCAGGGTCTGGGCTGCCTCCAGGGTAGGAGTGCGCACCAACTGGTTGAGCAGGCGCAAATCCGGCGACAGGTTCTCTTCAAGCAAGGCCATAATCATCTGGCCCAATTGTTGCAGACCTTCAGCCGTTTTCGTCTGCCCCTGCCGCGTTGCCTCCTCGATGTTGGCCGACAGGAAGCTGAAGAAGATAGGGTCGATCTGATCCAGGCGCTCGCGGATAGCCTGTTCGAGATCGGGGGCCTGGAGAAGTTCGGTTAATAATTGCGATGCTTTATTCATGGCCTGGCGTTGCTGCTTGTCCAAGTCGGCGCTAACATCCAGGATGCGAGAACGCAGGCGTTTCAGTTGTTCGGCTTCTTCGGTCTTTCCCTTGCTGTTGGCCGCCTCGATTTGGGCGGTTAGGTGCTGGAAGAAGGCGTAATCCAGTAGCGGGCGACCCATTGCCACAAGCCTCTGAAACTCCTCCGTAGATTCGGTGGCGTTCAGTTGCTCCAGGAGGTCTTCCCTGGTGAGTATCTGCCCCAGCCCCAGGGCGGCGTCAATTTGCTTGATGGCTTCCTGGCCGTCAGGGCTCCATCTGGCCAGATGTTGGCGCAGGGCAAACAACGCCTGGGCCAGGTCCTGATTGCCGTCCATATACATGGCGTGAGCCGACGTGGTCAGGATTTCAAAAAACTCGTAATCCAGGTCTGGCCCGTGTTTTTGAGCCAGGTTTCTCAAGCCGGTTACGTCGGGCGCTTTCAGGAATTCCTCGATGAGCTTTACTTTGCTGGCCTGGCGGTCGATAACTTCTTGGGTGATGCCGTCGGCCTCTAAGACCGCTTTGACCATGCTTTCCAGCGTCAGGAAAGTTTTGGGGTTGAACAGGTACATTTTCTGCTGTTCTGCCGGAATATCCTTCATCACCCGGTTAGTGAGATCCCCGATGATTTTTTGTTGGTCGATGTTAGGCATATTCAAGGCGTTGGGAACAAAGACAAAGGCCAACTCCTTTTCGGGGTCGTGGTAAAAAATCGGCGATAATAGATTGCCTTGCGCGCCGCATTGAGGACAGAGGGCGGTGTTCAGCTCACCCTGCAAAAATCGCGCTTTCAAGGCAGGATCGCGACCTACATCGACGATTGTTTCAATGGGTGCGGTATAATGCGCGTTACAGTTGGGGCAAACAACGGGACTTGCCTGGCGTACAGCCATCGTTACAACCTTTCATCGGGAGTTTATCGTTTTCGCTCACGCGATTGTGGTGGTTCTTAACAATTAGGCTGGATTGGGGCCTGGGGTTCTTCAAATACCACGACGCGGCGCTCAGTCTCGGAAGAAACTTTCAAACTCAGTCCGGTCTTCTTCGCTGGGCAACGTTTCGATGAAGCTGATGCGGTGCCAGGGGAACAGAAAGCGGACGGCTTCGGGGTCGATGAAATGCAGCGATTTGCCGTCGCGCGCGCGGGGATTGGTGCATAATACATAACTGGCTTGTGGATCCGGTATCTCGTCCATCTCGGCCAGAATGGGATCGGCATTGGTGATGTGTAAGATTACGGTAAATGCCATTCGGTTCGTCCTTCCTTTGAGCAAACGAGTTGGTTGATGGCAAATCGCTCACGGTTAAATGTTTAACGCATTTCGATTTCGATCAGCAGCCGGCCCAACTGAAGCTGATCGCCGCTGTGCAGGGTCTCCGGCAGGTAGGGGGCCAGGCGCTTGCTGTTGATAAAGGTGCCGTTGATGCTGCCCAGGTCCTCAACGACGACGGAGCCTTCTCGCTTAAGAATGCGGGCGTGCCGGCGCGAGACGCCCTTTTCCAGACCGCCATCATCGGTCAGATCGACTTCGGGGAAGACGTCGGAGGCCGGGTCCAGGCGCCCCAGGTGGATGGCCTTGCTCAAGCTGGCTTCCACCTCGCGCTTGCGCTCGCCGATCCGCAAGCGGATGGCCAGGGGGCCGCTGCCCTGGACGGGGGGCCGTGGCGGGCCTTGCTCGTCCTCGTCCCCTACCCAACCGATCTCGCCGGTGCCCAGCGGGTCTGTGCCCCGTCTGTCATCCTCCAACAGATAAGTGCCACATTCGCTGCAAAATAAGGTGTTGTCAACGTGAACGGCCTGACAAAATGGACACTTAATCATGGCGGATCTCCTTGGGTAGGATTGAAAGTGCGCGGGTGCCATAACGGATCTTTTTGCGACCCTCAGGAGACAAATTGCCGGTGCGGGAAAGTCTACCTGCTTCAAGCAGAGCGGCTCGTGCCAGATCGGTTTCGCCCAGGTTAAGGAGGCGCGTAGCCATTGTTTCAAAGCGTTGTGTTGCGGCGCTGATTTCTCCACGCTCCAGATCGGCCACGGCCTTCTCCTGCATCTTAAAGATAGCCAGCTTGCCAAGCGCGGTGACGATGGTGGGCGGGACTTCGACAGGTAAGTCCGGGGCATTGCTGACTTCGACGGAAATCTCGGACCATTCCCAGGACCGCCGGTTGGACTGGCCGGGTACATCGCCTTCGACGGTGATCCGGGCCAGGCGTTTTCCCCCCACCGTCTGCAGGTTACTGAGGCGAAACTCCAGCAACAACGTTTTACCCTGATTCGTGCCCAGCGGACCGAGCACGGCCTGCTCCCCGCGAAAGTCCAGGCGGCGAATGTGGGGGGTGAGCAGGAATGCCTCCTCCAGGCGAACGTTATTGGCAGGATTAAGAGTCATGATCAATTCGCGGGCGATGACGGACCCAAGCTCGCGGATGATTGATTTGAAAACGTCCACCACTTTGCGCGGTGAGTCGATATAGACCGAGTTGCCGCCAGAGGATGCCGCCATCTGGTCCAGCAAATCTTCGTTCCAATCAGAGCCGATGCCCATCGTCGTCAGGCTGATCTGGTGCAGGCCGGCCCATTCGGCCTGTTCGCGGCATCCGTCTTCATCGCCGTAGGTCTGGCCGTCGGTCAGGAGGATGATGTGGTTGACGGAGCTCTCCGTGCGATTCTCCTCGATTTGCTTCAATCCGGCCAGAAGGCCCTGGAGCATTTCGGTGCCGCCGCTGGGTTGGATGGTACTGGCGATCGATTTGGCCATCGCCTTGTCGATGTTGTTTTGGCCCGGTATCAGCACTTCGGCCCGGTCGCTGAACACAACCAGGCTTAAGACATCGTCTGGCGTCAGGCGGTCGATGATCTGGCGGGTGGCCTCTTTGACCTGTTGCAAGCGCATACCTTGCATCGAGGTGCTTTTATCTAAAACCAGACACAGGTTCAGCGGCAGACGCGCCGTTGCCAGGTCTGTCGCCGACGTAATCTCAAGGAGGGCGTAAAATGCTTGCTCCTCAGGCATCTGGCGCACGGAGTTATGGCTGATGATGGTGCGCAGACTGACGGCGGAGGCTTGAGACAACCCTTGCGCCTGGCGGGCCGCGTCGTAGCCCTCGCGTTGTTTGGGATCGCTCAGCAGCTCGTAAGCCTCCTGGATGTCTCTGAAGCGGTCGGCGGCTTGCGGGTCTGAACTGGTGTCCGGGTGAAAGCGACGGGCCAGGTTACGGTAGGCTTGCTTTATCTCTTCTTTTGTGGCGGTTTGATTGATTTGTAAGATGCTGTAATAATCTTTATCAACCCGCATATGGTTACTGTCTCCAATTTGTGTGATAGGCCGTAGCAACCCAAACTGGAACCGGCTACGGGTTTTCGCCAATGCCTATAACAATAACTGTGATGTTGTCATCACCGCCGTTGGCATTGGCCTGATCGACCAGTTGCTGGCAGGCTTCGTTCGGTGAGGAAGAGGTGGCAATAATGCGGGCAATTTCATCATCACTGATCATATTCCAAAGACCATCACTACACAAAAGTAGATAACTGCCCGGCGGCAAAGATTGTAGCTGGGTTTCCACTTCCAAATTACCGGCCTGGCCAAGAGCCCGGTACAGAACATTGCGGTAGCGATGGGTCAGTGCTTCCTCTGGCGTTGCTTGTCCTAATTCTACCAATCGGGCCACATAAGAGTGGTCCTGGGTGATTTGCTTGAGTTTTCCCTGGTGATAGATATAAGCCCGGCTATCTCCCACGTGAGCGATGTAGGCGTTATTGCCCAAAACGACCGCGACCGTTAACGTTGTGCCGGCGTCGGGGGTGTTTTCGTGGACAACCGTGTTGGCCGTTTCGACTGCGCTGGTCAGCACCTCGTTGATGGGGCGGTTCGAGGCGCTTTGGGAGTCTTGGGTCAGATAAGGGAGATATATCTCCCGTAAAATCTGGTCGGTGACGGTGCGGGTGGCCAGGACGCTGGCCACTTCGCCCTGCTGGTGACCCCCCATACCGTCGGCTACCACAAATATGCCAAAAGGCTCGACAATATCCTCGTGGAATAAGGTGGAGTTGACGGCGCACAGGGAGTCCTCGTTTCGGTCCCGTTCGGGATTTTGCCCAATATCAGAGGTGATGCCGATGTGCAAGCCAGGTGATAAGGGCCTGGGCGCGGCCAGGGGCGGGGTCAAAGGCTTGGTGGCGTCCACAGGTTGCTCTGGCGGTGTTTCAATATGCGCTTCTTTTTCTCGAATAAACAGGCGTTGCAGGAAATTCATAGATTATTTGGACTCCGATCGATGATCTCTCAGTGCTGCCCACCCTGAATGGCAATCAAGCCGGTAGAGCGTATAAATTATGGTCTGTGGACCCAATGTAGATCACGCCATCCCCGGCTGCGGGAGAGGATACCACCGGACCTCCGGTGGTGAAGCGCCAGCGTTCCTTACCGCTTTTTATATTGATGCTGACCACATCGCCCTTGCTGGTGCCGAAATACGCAGCCCCCTCGTAGATAACCGGTCTGGAAACAATTTGCCCCCCACTGGCAAACTTCCAGAGGGTGCGCCCGCTGTTGGCATCAACCGCATAGAGATAGCCATCAATAGAACCAAAGTAAACCGTTTCCTCGTGGACACGAGGGCTGGAAATAACGGCCTGATTCGTCCGCAAACGCCAGATCGACCAGCCACTCTTCCTATCCAGGGCGTAAAAGGTCCAATCCTGTGAGCCGAACATGACCAATCCCTCGTACAGGGTTGGCGACGACCAGATGCTGCGGTTTGAGCGAAACTTCCACTTGATGCTGCCGGTCTGCATGTCCAGGGCGTACATATGCCCGTCATCGCAGCCGACATACACCATCTCATCGGCGATGGCCGGGGTCGAGCGAATCGGCCCCGTCGCTTCAAACTTCCAAACTATGCGACCGGTCTGGGCGTTGACGGCGTAGAGCCGGTAATCATCCGAGCCGAAGAAGGCGTGCTCAAATTCAACGCGCACCGAGGAACGGATTTTGCCTTCCGTCGGGCAGGTCCACAGAATACGCCCGGTGCGCCTGGATATAGCGTAAGCAATCCGGTCATCTGAGCCAATGAACACCTTGTCTTTGTAAATGGAGGGGGTGGAGGCGATGCCGCCCTCGGTGGGGTATTTCCACTGAAACTCGCCGTTCTTGGCATCAAGAGCGTACAGGTTGTTGTCGTAAGCGCCGATGTAAATGGTGCCTTCGTTCAGGGTCGGCGAGGAGCGGATTTCATCTTCACACTTGAAGGCCCACACAGGCAGGATGCCCCCATCGCCCACCGCCACGTTTGGAAATGAGCCGTCGCTTTCATCCAGATAAGCGGTGGTTGTTGAAGATGGTATCGGTTCGACCGCCGGTGGGGCCTGGGGAGGCGGTATTGGATGCCCTGCGCCGGCGGGAGGGGCAACCGGTCTGTCTCTACGCAGCGCCTGCTGTAGAGCGCGTTTCATTTCCTCGGTCGTCGAAAAACGCTTTTCCGGCTCGTACTCCAGCGCCCGCGAAATCGCCTGCTCAATTTGCTCGGAAAGGTTAGGGTTTAGATCGCGAACCGGAGCTTCGTGGAACGAGAAGGGCGGCTCTGCCCGGGGATCGCGGCGGGTCAGGAGGTGGTGAAGCGTCGCGCCCAAAGAATAGATGTCACTGCGCTGGTCGGCGGCCCCCCGATATTGCTCCGGCGGCGAGTAGCCCTCGGTGCCGATCATCGTCCCTTTTTGGCCGGATTGAAAAGCCTTGGCGATCCCAAAATCGATCAGGACCACCTGGTTGTCGGGTCGAAGCATAACGTTAGAAGGTTTCAAATCTCGATAAATGATGGGTGGGTCTTGCGAGTGCAGATAGGACAGAACATCGCAAATCTGGAGGGCCCAATTGATGATCTGTTCTTCAGGAAGGAAGTTCTGGGTGCTGAGTAAAAGTTCCTCAAGGTTCTCGCCCTCGATGTACTCCATCACCAGATAGGTGCGCAGACCCTCGGTAAAATAGTTTTCGACCCTGGCAATGGCCGGATGGCGCAAAGTGCGCAGCGTGCGCGCTTCGCGCTCGAATATGTCGAGGGAAAGGCGACGAATCTGGGGATCGGTTGTGGTGCTAACCATCTCTTTGACGGCACACAAGGCAGAGATGCCGGTAAAGCGCAAATCTCTGGCCTGGTAAACCGCGCCCATCCCGCCGTGACCCAGGACCTTCAGGATTTCGTAGCGATTGTCGAGGATCGTGCCCTTGGGTAGCTGGTGCTCGCTAATTTCACCTGCCCCAGATGCATCGTCGAATGAGTTTGGTAGATGCTGGGTTTCAAACGTCAAAGTTGTTCACCTCGCTCCTATCAGGCTAACGCTCTCAATCCAGGCCGACGATGGCTTTGATCTTGGTTCATTATATCCTGTCCTCAGGTGAAATGCAATAGTCTGTTAGAAACAGTGGCGAGCCTTGAGGGGCAGGACATCCACCCCATAAGTCATGGTCTTCGGGCCAGTCATAGCAGAAAGGGCATCCTGACCAGGTAGCTCCAGGTTCGATTATACTCCCCCTCAGAATGTCCGTCAACGTCGGCGAATGGGCAGGGGTGCGT
>JBHHXL010000183.1:0-9219 GCA_046757065.1 Anaerolineae bacterium | reverse complement strand
CCGAAACGGGAACGCCATTTCAAAATCAGGGGCCTGGGCCACTTTTACCTTGACCACCGCCTGCCAGGTGATTTCGTTGTTCCTGGACTTGAAGGAATGCATAGCGTCGGCAGGAACCGTCAACGACAAAGATTGCTGCCAGGGACTGCTGCGGTGGACGGAAAAGTTTGTTTGCTCGAATAGCAGGGTGTCGATTACCGATTTTTCATCGTGATACACATTCGTCCCCCGCCGGTAGGTGACCTTTTCCCTGCAAATCAGCTTAACTTGAAGCTGCTGTATTTCCATAGAACCGCGCTGCGCAACGTGCAACTGCACCGTCTGGCCGGGATTTAACGGCTCTTCCGATAGCTCCACCGTCGTTTCGCCCGCCGTGAGCACCACCAGGATCTGACGAACGACCAGAAAAATAACCGCCAACCCAACCAGAGCAAACACGGAGAGTAGCATCCAGACCCAAACCGGCGAATCGCTCGCTAACAGCAAGCCGGACATGACGGCATACGTGATCCCGTTCCACAAGACGGCGAAGATGATAAGACCGGCCAGTTTGGCCTTGTGCCCCTGCTGAGCAGGCAGGCGAATCGCCAAATAACGTCCGGGGGTGAACCGCAGTGCAGGCAAAAGTTTCTGTACGGCCTCGTCTGCTTTGATCGGAGGCGCGAGGGCTTCCGGCGATCGACGCGAACGATAGACCGAGACGGTGATGCCCGCCAGCCCAATCCCGACGAACACCAACGGCACCAGCCCGAACAGATAAAACCAGTTGGGCCCTCGCTCAAGCACGGCCTGGGTTGGGTCATCCGGGTTGTACCAACAGGGGTAGGAGCCGCCGATTTCATAACGGTTCACGGTAGCCTCCACCCCAGACCGGACCGAGGTGAAGATTTGCATCCGCCGGTAGCCCGCAGCCGGGTAGCGGCCATCAATCGTCTGAACTGTGAATTCAAAGTAAGGGGCATAGGTGGGGCCGTCATCACCCTGCCTCTCAATGATCCGCCTGGCCGTAATGGTGCAGCCCCCCGCCTCGTACCGGAAATAGGTTTCCACATCGCGAAGGGCCATCACCACGAAGAAACAAGCAACAACCGATCCTATCAGCAAAAAGAAGCTAAAGAAGATCAGGTTAAATCTGGCGGAGCGATTCCGGCTCCGTTGAAGCGGCAGTCTTCGAGTTGCCATCGTCATCCCTCTTGCGCAGAATCAAGGTTGGCTCACAAATCAATAGCGTACGTTGAACCCGGTGAACCGGCCTTGCGGCTTCTCGTAGCGGACGGCCACCGTGTGCACCCTGGCGTGGGGCGGGCCAACCTGGCACCATTCGAGGGCCTCGTTGACGGCGGCCTCCTCGCCTTCAAACACAGCCTCAACCCGCCCATCGGACAGGTTGCGGACCCAGCCGCTGAGCCCTAACTCGGTCGCTTTGCGCTGGGTGTACCATCGAAAGTTAACGCCTTGAACCCGACCATCGATCAATACTTTCACTTGTACGACAGTCATTGCCGAACCTCCGACAGATCAGCTCAGGTACCAGTTAAGGATTTCCCGGCCCCAGACCATGACCACCCATCCGGCGACAGCCAGGTAGGGGCCGTAGGGTATGGCCGTAAACAACGAGTATCGTCTGAAGATGAGCCCTTTGACGATTAGAAAAACCAGTGCGCCTACCCCGGCCAGCAAGATTCCCCATAGCAGGGCAAAAACCGCGCCCGGAAATCCCGTGATGAGACCAATGAACGTTGAGAGCGTTACGTCGCCAAAGCCAAAGGGCACTTCTTTCGACTCGCGCCTGAGCAGGTGTTGGATGAAGCCCATCAATCGCGGCGCCAGCCAGAACAGGGCCAGCACGAACAGGAAGCCGAATGCTCCGCCGAGCATCGCCCGCCGCCACGAAAAATCGTTGTTAAAAAAGCTGCCGATCACTGCCAGCACGATCGCCGGCAAGCTGACGACGTGCAAAATCAACTTATGCTCCAGGTCAATGACGGTCACCAGGACCAAAATGGTGGTGTACATCAGGAGCCAGCCTAATTGCAGGGAAAGGCCATACCGTCCCCACAAAAAGGCAAACAAGGCAGGCAGCACAAGCTCCACAAGCACCGAGCGCAAGGCCAGCGGACGGCCGCAGCCGGGGCAGCGCGCCCGCCGGCTGGCATAGCCAAGGACGGCACTCCAGGCGGGCCAGGGGCGCTCAAGGCCGCAATGAAGGCAAATCGGGGCGCTGGACAGGCCCGTCCGGCGGGGTAACATATCTGCCGCGTAGTTGATCAGAGCGCCCACCAGCCACCCCAGCAAAATAAACGCTAAAACTTGCAGAACCATCCTTTATCCTTGACAAGCCCTACTTTCGTGCCTAAAATGCCGCTGATGTATATACCACCTTATTCGCCAAAAAGAACCACTCCGGCCTATGAACGCATCAGCCTGGTTGTCAGCCTGACGCTGATCGGCCTGGCCTTGTATTTCGTTATCGATCTGCCCGCCCGAACTTTTACCTTGCAGTTGTTCGGCAGCCCCCTCACGCTCAACGTCTCCCAACGATGGCTGATGGCTGCTTTGCTGGGCGGATTGGCCGGTAGTGGCGCTGCCGCCGTGGTGCGCCTCCATCCCGGGGCCAGAGCGCACGACCTTCCCTACGCAATGACTTTCTGGATTTTGCCCGGAAGTGTCGTCATCCTGGCTACACTAACCCTCGCCCTGGCAGCCACGCCCCTCCAGTGGGCGATTGGCCTGGGGCTAAGCGGGCTGCTGCTGTGGCTTATCATCCTGGCCGAATACCACACCGTGGATTGCGAGGGGCGCGCCTACAATCTGGCTCGGATGTGGCTTAGCGCCGTCAGCTATGGCCTGATCCTGGCCTTTTTCGTCTTGATCTACCACACGCGCGCTCGCAGCGCCTTATCGGCCACGGGGACGTTCTTGATCGGCGGGGCCATCGCCCTGGGGCTTTTGCGCACAACCCCGGAACAAATCAGGCGGACCTGGGTTTACTCCGCCCTGATCGCCCTGGGGATAGGGCAATTAACCTGGACCCTCAACTACTGGCGTCTTAACGCAGCTGCGGCCGGTTTGTTGTTGCTTCTGGCCTTTTATCTGATGACGGGATTGGCAGGTCAGGAATTGAAACAGGGACTCAACCGGCGCGCGGCTTTCGAGTTCCTGGCCGTCGCCCTGATCGGGTTATTTGTGGTTGTTAACTTTGCCACCTGAACGGTTGTTAAGAACATAGTAACCTGCTCGAGCAAGCTCGTCAAGTGCCTCAAAGTACCGAAATAGGAACGTCCTATGTTCGCCCTGAACATCGATCCAAATAATCCCAAAGGAAACCCGGAGGCGGCTGAGCTGGGGGACCTGGGCGTGGAATGGGTGCGTTATACTTTCTACGACTCAAGCGACGGCGACCAGCTCGATCCGGGCCAGGCCCAGTTTTACCGCCAGAAGGCGGAAGATTACCACAGCGCCGGCATCGGCTCCCTGGTCATTTTGACCTACGATACCTACCCCAACCGGCCTCCATTTAACGCGGGGGATGCAGACTGGGACCGTTACATCGAGCGCTTTGCCCGTCGCGCCGGCCAGATCGCGCAACTGCTTGGGCCGTGGCGGGCCGCCTTCCAGGTCTGGAACGAGCCCGACCATCCCGATACCCCCGATTACAGCCCGACCCTGCGCGAAAACGTTTTTGGCCGTATGCTGCGCCGCACCTACGATGCCATCAAGGCCGTCGATCCGGGCTTTCCGGTGATCACGGCCGGCCTGGCCGCCGGCGATCCGTCCTGGCTGAGCCGGGTCATTCAATCGCAGGACGGGACGCTGCCCGCCGACATTCTGGCCTTTCATCCCTACGGCCAGCGACCCGACCCCGACTGGCCCCACCCCAACTGGGCCTTCGGCTACGTGGGAGACCTGCTCAACCGGTACTACCGCGCCGGCCAACGCAAGCCGGTCTGGATCACCGAGATGGGGGTTAAAGAGGAGGACCTCGACCACAACCGGGAGACGGTGGCGGAGTTCCTGACCCGCTACTACCGGGCGATGACCACCCGGTACAGCGACAAGGTGGAGCAGCTATTCTGGTTCTGCTACAGCGATGGGATGGTCCCAACCTTCGGTCTGGTCGATGGCGGGGGGAATCGCAAGCCCGCTTACCGAGCCTTCCGCGAAGCGGCGACCCGGGTTCCGGCCCCGCCGCCGGAGCCGGCCATCACCACCCTGCCGCCGACCCAACCGGAGATTCCCGTCTCGCCGCTCCCCGAACAACCCGCTGCCGCCCCGGACCTGGCCCGGCTGGCCGGCCAGATCAGCGGCCTGCAGGGGCAACTCGCCCAGCTCCAGCGCGACCTGGCCCAACTGCGGGCTCAAATCCAGCAGTGGCGAAGCGGGGCAGCGAACGGCTTCGAGCCCAGCGCCGGGGCCGCGCCCCCACCGGCAGAGGCGCCGGCTGTAGGGATGCCACCCATCGAGGATATTCGCGGGCAACTCAGCCGCCATCCGACGCTGCGGTTTCCAACCCGGCCCCAAGAGCAGATTCGGCGGATCATCATTCACCACACCGCCATCCCCCCCTCGGTTGGGGCCCGGCGCATTGCCGATCACCGGGTAAACACGCAGGGCTGGCCGGGGATCGGCTACCACTTTTTCATCACCGGCGATGGCCGGGTTCAGCAAACCAACGAACTGACCACCGTTTCCACCCACGCCGGCCAGTACGATCCGGTGTCCGTTGGGGTTTGCTTCGCCGGGGATTTCACCGAGGCTATCCCCACCCCGGCCCAGCTCGAGGCCGGGGCCCGGTTGATAGCCTGGCTGCTGGCCCAGCTTGGATTGCCGCTGGAGGCGGTCTCAGGCTACAAGGAGCTGGCCAACACCCAAAGCCCCGGCCAGCAATGGGACAGCGGCTTGCGATGGGGGCAACAACTCAAAGCCCGGATTCAGGCAGTTTTGCAAACAGCTTCAGGCTAAACCCACGCCGGAATGGGGATTCCGGCGCTTCGACAGCCCCCGGCGTTTCGGCAGCCGCCAGTGCTTTGACAGCCTCCAGTGCCTCGGCAGCCTTGGAATCCCTGCTCCAGGGCTGCATCCAGACTCAGTAGATCCAAATTTGGGCTTGTAATGTAGGTCAAACTGTTAGTTTGACCCGCACAAACTAACAGCTTGTGCTACAAATTGGATCTACTGAGACTAATTGTTGCAATCTATTGGGGTTGTAGCGCGGCTCCGGCTACAGGCGCAGGCGCGGATCGAGCGCGTCGCGCAGGCCGTCCCCCAGCAAGTTGAAGCCCAGAACCGTGATCATAATCGCCAGGCCGGGGAAAAAGACCAGGTGCGGCGCGCTAAATACCTGGTTGCGCTCGGCGCTGACCATCGCCCCCCATTCGGGGGTGGGGGGTTGCGCGCCCATACCCAGGAACGACAGAGCAGCCGTCTCCAGGATGGCGGTGGCAATGCCCAGCGTGCCCTGCACCACCAGGGGCGGCAGTGCATTGGGCAAAACGTGCAGGGACAGGATTTTCGTTGGGTGAACGCCCACGGCTCGCGCCGCCGTGATATACTCCTCCTCTTTTACCGACAGCACGCTGGAGCGAATCACCCGGGCAAAGGCCGGGATATTGATGATGGCGATGGCCCAGATGGCGTTGATCAATCCCGGCCCGATCACAGCCACGATGGCGATAGCCAGCAGCAGGAAAGGAAAGGCCAGGATCACGTCCATAAAGCGCATGATCACGTTGTCAACCCAGCCCCCAACATAAGCAGCCACAGCCCCCAGAGATGTACCGACAATAATCGATAGACCAATGGTAAAAAAGCCGATAAAAAACGAGACCCGGGTGCCAAAGATGATCCGGCTGAACTCGTCCCGCACATTGCCATCGATGCCCATGAGGTGCTGCGGCTTGTCGGGGTCGCAACCCAGCAGATGAAGGCAGGGCTTCTCCCGCTTTTTGATTGGCTCCACGCCGATCAGAACCTGCTCAGGATCGTAGGGCGCGATCAACGGCGCAAACGCGGCGACCAGGATCAGGAAGCTGACGATGATCATACCAGCAATGCCCGATTGTTGCCGAAAGAGACGCCCCAATGCCTGTCGCCATAAGCCCTCGGTGTGGCGCGCCGTTGGTTCAGAAACAGTGGTTAGCACTTTGGTTTTGGTGGCCATAAGCTACCCGTTCAACTCAGTTTGATGCGAGGATCAAGAAAAGCGTAGGATATATCCACCAGTAGATTTACAATCGTTACCCCCAGGGCGATCACGATTGTAAATCCCTGGATAATCGGGAAATCACGCGCGGTGATGGCCTCAAACAAACTTCGACCCACACCCGGCAGGCTGAAAATTGTTTCGGTCAGAATAGCCCCACTGAAGATGACCCCCAGTTGCAAGCCGATTACGGTCACAATCGGCAACAAGGCGTTGCGCAGGGCGTGGTTGATGACCACCCGCCGCTCGGCCAGCCCCTTGGCTCGCGCGGTGCGGACGTAATCCAGCCCCAACACCTGCAACATGCTGGAGCGGGTCATGCGGGCGATAATGGCCATCGGGATGGTGCTCAGGGCTGCCGCCGGCAGGATCAGGTGGGTCACTGCATCCTTTAGCACCTCGCCGTTGAGGGTAATAACCGAGTTCAGAATAAACATATTGGCGAAGAATTCCAGCAGGTTGAAAGTAAAGGTCCCCTCTTCCAACTCCCAGCCGTACACTTCGTAAAAGGGGGTGGCTACAACCCCGGCCGATAACCGCCCGGAAGGCGGCAGCCAGAAGGGCGTGTCCTTCAGCAGGAGCGCAAACACATAGGCCAGCAGCAAGCCCAGCACAAACACGGGCACCGACACGCCCACATTGGCCCCCACCATCGTCGCCACATCGACCGGGGAATTATGACGAAGGGCCGAGATGATGCCGGCCGGGATGCCGATTAACGCTGCCAGGAAAACCCCGGTCAACCCCAGCTCAACCGTCATCGGCAAACGCTCGATCAAGATTTGGACGATGGAGCGATTAAAGCGAATCGATCTGCCAAAATCGCCGTGGAGGATGTCATTCAGATAGATGGCAAATTGAACGGGGATGGGTTTATCCAGCCCCTTCTCACGCGTAAAACGCTCGCAAACCTCGACCGACGCCTTTTCCCCCAGGATCGCTTTGCACGGATCGCCGGGGATGCTGCGCGCCAGGACAAAAGTCACCACCAAAACGCCAAATAAAACCGGAATAGCCACCAAAACGCGTCGAATGATATATATGAACATACCCCGATCCTATCATTGCTTGCTCGAACAGAGGCCTATTATAATACCTGCAATTCGCCAGAAACTGAGCTTCCATTGCTGACCAAAGACGGAGGACGGAGGACCAAGATCAGGCTAGAAAACGAAAGCTTCGTCCTTCATCTTTGGTCCTTCGTCGGCAGTTGAAGGCAACAAATCCAGCCAAAGCCGTATTAGTTTACCCGAAAGGAGCATTAGAAACAACCATAGGGGCGACGCGCTCGCGGCGGTCGCCCCTATAGCCCCAGAACTGGGACAGATTCGTCGTCAGGCAGTCCGCCCGGTTGGCACGTGGCAACCAGGCGCACCGGCCAGAACGACTATTCGGCGTTCATCAAGCCATCCCACAGATAGGAGAAGTACTCGAAGGCCCCGCTGCTACCGACGTGATACGGGCTGGCGGCGTCGATGCCCGCTGCCCAGGACATAACCACGTCGTTGGCATCCAGGTCGGAACCGTCGTGGAACTTCACGCCTTCCCGCAGGAAGCAAGTCCACACCGTCGAGTCGTCGTTGGCCTCGCAGGAGGTGGCCAGGGTCGGGTTAGCATTGCCATCTTTATCGTACTTGTACAACCCCTCGGTGGCCATCTTGCAGGCGTCCAGAGACTCGCCGTCGGTTTGATCGGCGCACCACAGGCCGATCGGCTCGGCGGCCTTCATGTAGACCAGGGTGTCTCTGCCACCCGGGTTAACCGTCCACAGGTCCGGCGGACCAAGCACGGCCGTGTGGGCGTTCTCCACATCGGCCCGGGCCGCATCGGCCGGCGCGCCGTGGGCAATCGGCACCATCGGCACCAACTCGCGGATGGCGTTGTTGGCCTGCGCGTAGAGGGGAGCGGTCACGTCCAGATCGCCAATCGTCGAGGCTTCTTCCAGCACCTCATAAATCTCAGGGTGCGGATCCCCAAACTGCGGGTTCGAAGCGCTGAAGTGGAAGTCCAGGAAGTTGGTGACGTGCAGGTAGTCAGCGCCCCAGCCCAACAGGTAGAGAGGGAGATCGCCGTTCGTGGACTCGGCGATGAACTGGCCGGACTCCATAACCACCACTTCGGCATCGATGTTCAGGTTTTCCTTCAACTGGTTCTGGAACTCGACCGCCACCAGAGCCGGTTCGGGCAGGTAGACCCGGAACACGTCGCGATAGTAGATGCTGGTCGAGAAGCCATCCGGGAAGCCGGCCTCAGCCAACAGCTCGCGGGCCGCTTCGGGATCGAAGTCGTACCACGGCTCGCCCTGGCAGGCATTGGGGATGCTGCACGGGGTGAAGTGGGAAGCGACCTCGGAGCCGGCGGGATAGAAGTTATCGACGATGCGTTGCCGGTCGATCCCTATAGCGATGGCCTGGCGGACTTTAGGGTTGTCGAACGGCTCAATGAAGTTGGACATCCCCAGGTAGAGAATATTGGGGTTTGGCACCGGCAACAGTTGCAGGTTGGGATCGTCCTGCACCGTTCCGTAGTCATCCGGGCTGACCTTGGTGATATGGTCAACCGTGCCGGCCTGGAGTTCCAGCAGGCGGGCAGCGCCTTCGGTGGCCCAGCGGAAGACCAGGGTTTCGGCGATGGCCGGCTCGCCCCAGTAATCGTCGAAGCGCTTGAAGGTGATGCTATCGCCCCGGTCCCAGCGGTCCAACATATAGGGGCCGGTGCCGATGGGCTGCTCGTTCAACTGTTCGCCGCCGCCCGTCTCCTCAATCCACTCTCGAGGCTGGATATAGAAGGGGGTGAAGGCCGCCTTGGCGATGAAGGCCGGGTCGGGTTTACACATCGTGAACTCAACGGTTAACTCGTCAAGAGCCTTGATCTGGGCGATCTTGCCGCCGTAGTCGCAGCTACCGGCGCTCTGCACCAGCAGGCCATCGACCTCGCTCAGGCCGGCCGGGGCCAGTTCACCGCCCGCGGCAGCGGGGGCCTCCCCACCACCGGAGATGGGCACATACGCCCCACCC
>JBHHXL010000182.1:0-9268 GCA_046757065.1 Anaerolineae bacterium | reverse complement strand
TATGAACGACCGCCTGACCAGTTTTCTGCAAGCCGTGGAGAGCCTCAGCCTGCAACCGCGAGCGGCCACGGCGCGAGCGGCAACGGCCACCGCCGGTCCGGCCAGCCCGGCCGCGGGGGAGCCGGCTCTGGCCGCTGTGACCGCGCCACCGGCGACGGCGGCGGCTGAGATGCCGCAGCGGGCCGTCTCGCAGGGGCTGACCAATTACCCGCCCCCGGACAAGTGGGACGACTGGGTCGAGTACGACCCCAAGGCCTGGCCGAAAAAGGTGCCCCGGCGCTATATGCTGCTGCCGACCGTCTGCTTCAATTGCGAGAGCGGCTGCGGCTTGCTGGGCTACGTCGATAAGGACACACTTGAAATCCAGAAGTTCGAGGGCAACCCGGCGCATCCCGGCAGCCGGGGCCGGAACTGCGCCAAGGGCCCGGCCACCAAAAATCAAATCTACGACCCGGAGCGCATCCTCTACCCCCTCAAGCGGGCCGGCAAGCGCGGCGAGGGCAAGTGGCAGCGCGTCACCTGGGACGAGGTGCTGGATGACCTGGCCGCCCGCATGCGCCAGGCCATCATCGAGGACCGGCGCAACGAGATTATGTACCACGTCGGGCGGCCCGGTGAAGACGGCTACGCCAACCGGGTCATCCAGGCCTGGGGGGCGGACGGCCACAACAGCCACACCAACATTTGCTCGGCCTCGGCCCGCACCGGCTACGCCTTGTGGGGCGGCTTTGACCGGCCCTCGCCCGATTACGCCCACGCCCGCGTTATCCTCCTGGTCAGCAGCCATCTGGAGACGGGACACTACTTCAACCCCCACGCCCAGCGCATCATCGAGGGCAAGATGGCCGGGGCCAAGATCATCACCTTCGACCCGCGCCTGAGCAACACCGCCTCGATGTCCGATCTGTGGCTGCCGACCTGGCCTGGCTCGGAGGCGGCGGTCTTGCTGGCCATCGCCAACTACCTGATCCAAAACGATTTGTACGACAAGGACTTCGTGCGGCGCTGGGTCAATTGGGAAGCCTACCTGCGGGCCGAGCGCCCGGACCAGGCCGTCACCTTCGAGAACTTCGACCGCGCCCTCAAGGAGATTTACGCCGGGTTCACGCCGCAGTTCGCCGGGGCGGAAAGCGACGTCGCCGCCGACAAGATCGTCGAAGTGGCCCGGGCCGTGGCCGATTGCCAGGGCCGTCTGGCGACGCACGTCTGGCGCAGCGCGGCCAGCGGCAATCTGGGCGGCTGGCAGGTGGCCCGCACCCTCTTCTTTTTGAACGTGCTGACCGGCTCGGTCGGGACGCGGGGCGGCACCAGCGCCAACGCCTGGAACAAGTTCGTGCCCAAACCGTTCGCTGTGCCCCCCTCGCCGCAAAAATGGAACGAGCTAACCTATCCCAGGGAATGGCCGCTGGCTCACTACGAGATGAGCTTCCTGCTGCCCCACCTCTTGCTGGAGGGCCGGGGCCGGCTCGATGTCTATTTCACCCGCGTTTACAACCCGCTCTGGATCAACCCCGACGGCTTCATCTGGCTCAAGGCTCTGCGCGACGAGAGCCTCATCCGTTGCCACGCCGCCCTGACCCCGACCTGGAACGAGTCGGCCTGGTTTGCCGACTACGTGCTGCCGATGGGCCACGCCGCCGAGCGGCACGACCTGATGAGCCAGGAAACGCACGCCGGGCAATGGATCGCTTTCCGCCAGCCGGTGCGGCGGGTGGCGATGGAGCGTTTGGGCCGGCCGGTACAGTTCACCTACGAGGCCAATCCGGGCGAGGTCTGGGAAGAGGACGAGTTCTGGATTCAGCTCTCGTGGCGCATCGACCCCGACGGCTCGCTGGGGGTCCGCCAGCATTTTGAAAGCCCCTACCGGCCCGGCGAATGTATCACCGTCGAAGAGTACTACCGCTGGATCTTCGAGAACAGCGTCCCCGGCCTGCCCGAAGCGGCGGCCCAGGAGGGTCTGACGCCGCTGGAGTACATGCGCCGCTACGGCTGCTTCGAGGTTGTGCGGGAGAACTACCAGCCCTATGATAAGCCGGTGGCCGGCCTGGAGGGGTTGCCCCCCGATGCGTTGCCGGAGGGATATTCCGTTGACGAGGAAAACCGGGTGCTCAAAGACGGGCAGGTGGTGGGGGTGATGGTCGATGGGCAGGCGAAGGTGGGCATCGCCACCCCCAGCCGCAAGCTGGAGTTTTACCAGCCGACGATGGCCGAGTGGGGCTGGGACGAGCCGCAGTACACCCTGCCGCATTACATCAAGAGCCACGTCCATCCCGACAACATTGACCGCTCCAAGGGCGAGATGCTGCTGCTGCCCACCTTCCGCCTGCCGACGCTGATCCACACCCGCTCGGCCAACGCCAAGTGGCTGTACGAGATCAGCCACAAGAACCCGGTTTGGATGCACCCCCAGGATGCGCGGCGGATCGGGGTGCGCAGCAACGACCTGGTCAAAGTTGAAACCGAAATCGGCCACTTTGTCAGCCGGATTTGGGTCACGGAGGGCATCAAGCCGGGGGTGATCGCTATGAGCCATCACCTGGGGCGCTGGCGCTTGCAGGAAGAGGCCGGGGTCAACCCGATGTCCTCGGCCCTGGTTGAGCTGGAGGAAAGCCAGGATGGTGGCTTCGCCCTGCGCCGGGTGCACGGGGCCCGGGCTTACCCGTCCGCCGATCCGGACACGGCCCGCATCTGGTGGGAGGAGGTGGGCGTCCACCAAAACATCACCCACGCCGTCCACCCCGACCCGGTTAGCGGCATGCATTGCTGGCACCAGAAGGCGCTCCGGGTCAGCAAGGCCGGTCCCGCCGACCGCGATGGCGACATCAGGGTCGATACGGGTAAGTCGATGGCGGTCTATCGCCGCTGGCTGGAGCTGGCCCGGCCCGCGCCCGGCCCCGGCGGCCTGCGCCGGCCGTTGTGGCTGAAACGCCCGCTCAAACCGGACTTGAAGGCGTTTTACCTGGATGAGCCGGTTACGAAATGAGGCCACGGCGCAAAAAATTGACAGTTTGCTTAAACCTGTGTAGAATAGGGTGCGTTCATGGCAAGCAACGATAAACTTACCTCCAATTCACAATCAAGCGACGCAACCAGCGAAGCGTCGGCTGGGGGGATAGAACACAGGGATGCTGTGGCCCTCGGTTTTACCGCCGCCATCCTGGCCTTTGTTGGGGCAGTGGTTGTGCTCACTATTCCCTATGCTTTCTTTAGCGCTCCTTTACCCCCTCGCGTTGATCGTCTTGGGTTGTCTGGCGAGGTCGTTCAGGGATTGCTCTTTGGACGGGTGTGGCTCCCGCTAATCCCGTCGGCCTTGTTTGCTTTGTGGGTGGGCTACAAATCGTATCGGTGGGGCTGCCGGGCCGTGCTGCCCCCCGCTGATGAGGCCCCAGCCGACATAACCGATCACTAAGTAACTGTCCGTAAATAACTTTTCACTTGGCTCATGTCCAGAACAAGTGCAAAGTGACCGGCACTTATTGGCATATTAATGAAAGAAACTCGTATCAACTGAGCAGCTCAAGCAAAAGTTGAAGTGCCGGTCACTTGTACTGAACATGAGCCTTTCACTTTTCCCCAAGAAACACCCTGCAAAAACGCCAGGTTGTTTCTGGACAACTACTAACCAATCAATCTGGAAACAAATCGCCAGCAACGGGCTTACCTCAAGAACCAGGGCCTGACTGCTGTTGTTGACACTTGCTACGCGGGAGGAAACTGATGAGCGACCCATCCTGGAAACCGGACCATACCCTGGATTGCCGGGGGGCAACCTACCCCGTCCCCATTTATCAGGCCAAAGAGATGCTGGCCGGGATGGCCGCCGGAGAAATCCTGGAACTGCTGGCCACCGACCCCGGCACGGGGCCGGATATGCCCATCTGGACGGAGAAGGAAGGCTACGAACTGCTGGAGGTGAGCGAATCCGGCGGGGTGCATCGCTTCTACATCCGCAAACCGGCCACCGCGCCCGCCTCCCAGCCGGGGGCGGCGGCTGAAGCAGAAGATGAACGCCTGTTCCTGGTGGTCTTGCGCTCCGGGCTGAACGCGCCGGGCCAGGTGCGGGCGGCCTTGATGTACGCCTCGCTGGCGGCGGCGATGGACCAGAACGCCGTCGTTTACTGTGTGCAGCAAGGGGCGGACGTGATGGTCCAGGGCGCTGCCGACAAGGAGGAAGCCAAACCGGGCGCGCCGACGATCAAGCAACGCCTGGCCGAAGCGTTGGAGATGGGGGTGCGCATCGAAGTCTGCGAGCAGACGGCCCTGGTGCGCAATATCGAGGCCGGGGAGCTGATCCCGGAAGCGGTCCTGGTCGGCGGGGCCCGGCTGATCGATTACGCCATCCGCGCCCGGGGTTCGCTAACGTTCTGACAGAGCCGTCCATTCGACAATGTACATTCTGGAGACCATCGTCCTGGCCGTTCGACAAAAGACCAGAGACGAATGACGGATAGCTCGCAAATGCCAGCGATGTTGGTCGTTCGTCCGTCGCCATTGGTCGCGTTAAGCCTCAGGGCCCTGTGCAACCTGTACAGGCTCTCATTGATTTCTCTATAACATCTAACCGGTTAAGATGTAAGGAAGATTGCATGCTGAGTCAACAAGAACGCCGGGCTATCCAGGGCTATTTCTATTCTGCCATCTTTTGGCTGTTGTTACCGGGGGTGGCCGGCCTGGCGATGGCGGCGCTGTTGTTCAATCCGGGGCTGCAAGACCTGATCCCCGTCTCGCTGCGGGGGCCGCTAAACTTTGGCCGGCTGCGGCCGGCGCACGTCAACGCGCTGATCTACGGCTGGCTGTCGATGGTCTACGCCGGGGCTATGCTCTACATCACCCGCCGCCTGACCGGCGCGCCGCTCTTCAGCCCGCGCCTGGCCCGGATCGCGCTCTGGCTCTGGAACCTGCTGCTGGCGGCGGCGGTGGTGACTCTGTTGCTGGGGATGAACCAGGGCCGCGAGTACGCGGAGATGATCTGGCCCCTGGACCTGCTCTTCCTGGCCATCGTCGTCTTACTGGGGGTGAATATCTGGGGCATGGTCGCCCGCCGGCGAGAGCCTAAGCTGTACGTCAGCATCTGGAACTTTATGGCCGCCACGTTGATCCTGATCCCCGTCTACATCGTGGGCAACAAGATGTGGGACACCTCGGGGGCCTACACCGGCATGAGCGACAACATCATCAACTATTTCTTTGTGCACAACCTGTTCAATGCCTGGTTCACCACCGGCGGCATCGGTTTGGCCCTTTACCTGTTGCCCCGGCTGACGAATAAGCCTCTCTACAGTCACGGCCTGGCCATGTGGGGCCTGTGGAGCGTGTGGACGGGGCAGCACCACCAGCTTTGGAGCCCGGCCCCCGATTGGCTGGAGATTTTGACCGTGGTCTTCAGCATCGTAGCCATCATCCCCACCTCGGCCTTTATGTGGAACTTTGTCAAGACGATGGAGGGCCGCTGGCAGCGGGTCGGGCAGGATGTGGCCCTGCGCTTCTTTGTGGTCGGCGCCATCTTCTGGGGTTACACCTGTATCCAGGGTATCGCCCAATCCTTGCGCAGTTTCAGCCTGTTCGTTCACTTCACCAACTGGGTGGTCAGCCACTCGCATCTGGCCTTCCTGGGCGATTATTCCCTGTGGGCCTTTGCCCTGGTCTACCTCATCCTGCCGGAATTGGTGGGCCGCCCGCTGTACAGCCGCAAGCTGGCCGAATGGCATTTCTGGCTGACGCTGGTGGGGTTGACGGTGTTTATGACCAGTCTCTGGCTGGCGGGGATGGTGCAGGGCCAGCATTGGATGACCGGCGGCATCCCTTTCCTGGAGACGATGCGGGCTATGGTTCCCTACTTTTTCTTCCGCCTGATCGGCGGGCTGATGATCGGGGCCGGGCAATTAGCCTTTGCCTATAACGTCTGGCGGACGGCGGCGCAGCGGGTGCCGGTTCGGGAAGCCTGGGCCCCGCTGGGCGCGCGGGTGTCGTCGCAGTAAGGGGTGTGTGATGCGCTGGAAGATCAACCAGCAAGGACTGCCTTATCTGATCACCGGCTCGTTGCTGGCCCTGGTGGCCGGGATTCTGGTCACGATCGTCATCCCCGCCCTCGGCGAGCCCGGCCCGACCAGCCTGGCCCGCACCTACACCGAAGAGGAATTGCGGGGCCGGCAGATTTACCAGCGCGAGGGTTGCTGGTACTGCCACACCCAACAGGTGCGCGCCCCGGAGGTGGGCATCGGCACGATCCAGACCCGGGGCGACATCGGGCCGGAGTCCTTGGCCGGCGATTATGCCTTCCAGCAACCTGTCTACTGGGGCACGGAACGCCAGGGGCCGGACCTGGCCCACGTGGCCAGCCGCCCTTACGGAGCCGTCAAGGAATGGCACATCGCCCACCTGAAGGACCCGAGTTTGGTCAGCCCGGGCAGCCTGATGCCGGCCTTCGACCACCTGCCGGAAGCGGAGTTGGAGGCATTGGCGGCCTACCTCTTGACGCTGAAGTAGGAGGGCAGCAATGGTCTTGCCGGCAACCTATCTGGTGTGGGGAACCGTGGCTCTGATCCTGATCATCTTCTGGGGCGGCTACTTCATTGCCCGGGCCAGGGGCGAGTTTGACGACCTGGAGCAGGTCAAATACAAGGTGTTGGAGGGCAACCAGGACGATGACAGTCGATGAGATGCAGGATTTTGCCGGAGACGTCCAGGTTGGGCCGGGCGTGCGACCCGGCTGGTTGAACAATCTGGCCTATTTTCTGGTGTTGTGCGGCCTGGCATATTTCGCCTTCACCGCCGGGGAAGGCGGGCTGGAAGGCCCGAACCGGCTCTTCCTGATCTTGCTGGCGATCTGGCTGGTCTACACGCCCCTGGCGGTGCGCAAAAAGTGGTTCGCCATCAGGCTGTAATAGGGCTGGAGGTGCCTATGTAACGACAGGGTTTAATCTACAGCAAGTATCCCAACCACTTGCTGCAAAGCGACCAAAACCTAATTCATCTAACAGGAGTGAAATACTATGCCAACCGAAGCTGAAATTCAAGAAGTCAATGACTATATGCGGGAAAAAATGGGCTTTAACACCCGGATGTTTGGGGTGATCAACACCGTCACCACCGTACCGGGTAAACACTTCGCCGATTTCTACGCCAGCATCTTCGGCGATGGGGCCCTGTCGAAGAAAGTGAAAGAGTTGATGTTCATGTCTACGGGCGTGGCTTACTGCTCGCCGCGCTGCATCATCCACGTCATCCCGGCCATCGAGGCCGGCGCTACCACCGGCGAAATCTTCGAGGCCGCCGCCGTGGGTATGATCGCAGCCGGGTTTGTGCCCAACGGCACCGGCATCCCCTATGCCTTTGAGTATGCGGCCAAGTGCCTGGACATCGCCGCCAAGTACCAGGCCGGCGAAGAGTGGGAATACCTGCCCGCCCCACAATTCAACCGTGGCGTGTTCTAGGGGGTTATCAGCCCCGAACTGCGAGCTACAGGGGCGAGGGCCCAGCGTCCTCCCCCTGTAACTCTGTCCCTGTGGTCAATGACCCGGTCTGCCCCGATAGGTCATCCTTGATGGATAACGATTCCCTTCTTAAACAGGCAACGGCCTTGCTGGCCAGCGACCGCCTGGCTGAGGCTCTGGCCGGGCTACTGGAGAAGCAGCGGGGTGGGCTGGGGTTCCTCCTGCGTACGCTGAAATCCCGTCCGCGCACGTTCAACCCCTACATCTTCAAAGGGATATCCGTATTAGGGCAGCCGGCTACGCTGGATCTAAAAACGGCGGAACTGGTGGCCGTGGGCGCGGCGGCGGCCCTGATGTGCGAGCATTGCCTGGAAGCGCACATCGGCCGGGCTGTGGAGGCCGGCGCCACCTTTGACGAGGTGATGGATGCCATCCTGGTGGCCGGAGCCATCGCCGAGTCCTCCACCCTTTCTGTGGCCTTGCGTAAATTCAAACAGTTGGAAGCAAAACACGAGCGGCAGGCAAAACGCCAGGTTAGAACGTGAACTATGAGGTATGACACGAGCACTCCTGCTGGGAGGCAGGCAGTCGTCACGTTTCGCGGTTTGCGTTTTAGCGCTGGACTTTGGCGAATTTTATGATACCCCTGCATCTTGAGGAGCAAGGCACGCCTACCGTGCCGTACGCTTCGCGCGTAGCTTTGTCACTCCTCGATTCGCCTGAGTCCAGTTTAGTACTATGGACTAAAGGAGCCTGGGTTTATGAAACCAAAAGAAGTGATGTTTCAAGCCTTTGAACGGAAACACCTCGAGCACGTACCAGCCACCGTCTTCGGCGGCGGCGTCTGGACCATCCGCCATCACCAAACGCAGTTTGGCGAGGCTATCGCCGACCCGAAAGCCTATGCCGAGTTGATCATCAAAACCAACGAAGAGCTCAACAGCCCCATCGTCTATGTGGGTTCCGGGTACAACAACTATCTGGCGGCGGCGCTGGGCGGCAAGATCAAGGAGCGTCCCCTGGGCGCGCCCGATCTGGCCGAAGAGATCATCCAGGAGCACGCCGACGAGCTGGACGCTATCGACCTGGCGGTGATTGAACAGGACCCGGTCATCCAAAACATCTGGGAGGCCACCCGGCTGGTGGTCGAGGCCATCGGCGATGACTACGTGGTGACGACGACTTCCTGGGGCCCGTTTACCCTGGCCGGCCAGATGTTTGGGGTGGAGGACTTTATGCGGGCCACCTTCAAACGCAAAGACGAGGCGCACAAAACCTTGCAGTTCGCCACCGACCTGCTCAAACGGTTCTATCGCCCGCTGGTCGAAGAGGGGATCATCTCGATGATGTCCATCGCCGATCCGACCGGCTCCGGCGATCTCATCTCGGCCCGCCACTTCCGCACTTACTGCCTGCCTTACCTCCAGCCGCTCATCGCCTGGGGGCACGAGCATAATTGCTACACCTGGTTGCACATCTGCGGCGATACCACCGACAAGCTGACCGACATCGCCGAAACCGGGGCCGATTGCTTCAGCCTCGATTACAAGGTTGACCTGGCCAAAGCCAGAGCCATCGTTGGCGACCGGATGTGCCTGGCCGGCAACATCAACCCCGTGGATGTGCTTGATCAGGGGTTGCCGGAGAATGTGCGCCAGGCCGGCCAGGCCTGCATTGCGGCGGTGGAAGGGGGCACCGACGGTTTCATTCTGACCGGGGGCTGCGACGTGCCGCCTACCGTGCCACTGGAAAACCTGCAAGCGATGCTCGATCTAGGGCGCTAAATCACCGATAGCGCCGCCAAGGTCCGGGGGTATTGCCTGAGTTTTGTTTCC
>JBHHXL010000181.1:0-9356 GCA_046757065.1 Anaerolineae bacterium | reverse complement strand
ACCAATACCCAATTAACCAATACCCAATTAACCAGTTAACCGGTCAACCCATCAACTACTCTGTAGACGATACTGAGCCGGTAAAAGTTCCTCTTGCTGCACCAGGTAATCGCGCATCTTCCGCCGGGCGCGACTGAGGCGGGATTTGACCGTGCCCAGGGCTTCGCCGGTGATCTCGGCAATTTCCTGGTAGCTGAATCCCTGAACGTCACTCAACACCAGCACGGTGCGCTGGTCATCCGGCAGGGAATCGATGGCCGTTTGCAGCAGGCCGTTTAGCTCCTGGCGCAAGGCGTACTCTTCTGGGCGCTCGCGTCCGTTGACCAGCTTGACCTGGTAATCCGGGTTCTCCATCGTCTCTTCCAACGAAGAAGCCGGCCTCCGCTGGCGATACCGCATTTGATCGTAGCAGGTATTGGTCACAATCCGCATGAGCCAGGTCTTAAACGAGCCGCCCCGGTACTGGTTGATGGCCTTAAAAGCCTTGATGAACGCTTCCTGGCAGGCGTCGGCGGCCCCGTCGGCATCGCTCATCAAGCGGAAGGCCACGTTGAAAGCCAGGTTTTGGTAAGCCAATACCAGGCGATTAAAGGCCGCCAGATCACCTTGTTGGGCTGCTTTGATTGCCTGTAATTCGTCCATAAGAAAAGATCGGGTAAGGCCGTAGGGTAATCATCGAGTTGGCTGGCGCGAATAATTTGACGAATAACTGTACCTGGTCTATACTTGCCGGTGCGTGTGCCAGGCATAACGCTTGTTTTGCCTGCGATTTCAGGCCGGAGTGGCGGAATTGGCAGACGCGCGCGACTCAAACTCGCGTGGGATTTCCCTTGTGGGTTCGACTCCCACCTCCGGCATCTGGCCAAGCCCTATCGCAGAGGTTGTTGCTCGCGGCTCGGGCAAAGCTATTATAGCAGGATTTAAGAAATCGAGCCAGGGGTAGCCCCGGTCCGCACTTTCCCGCTGGCCGGGTGTTTTAATCAAGCTGTCGATCTGGGTGGAACCTCTTCCAACCGGCGCCGAGGCCGCAGAAACGGCCTTTTGTTATGGGAACGGGCGAGGCATCGCCCGAACGAAGGGCCGGCGCTTCCGCGCGTTGGAAGTACTTTCCAAGGAAGGTTTGGGAGCGATTTAGGGCTTTCAAACCCAAGGTGATGTGCAAGTGCAGCGTTTTGATCGCAGGATTCTTATCCTGCTTTCTATTGTTCCTATCGGTTGTCTGGTTGCGATTGGCATCGGTTTGCTGATCACCAGAAGCCTTTTTCCAACGGAAATCATCAACGCCGAAATCGGGGATATGGGCCCCGACGAAGCCGAGCAGCTTGTGATCCTGGTTGCCGCCGAATACGCCGCCGACAACGATCTGGAAAAGGCCCGCGACCGGCTGGCCGAGCTGGATGTGCCCAACCCGGAACAGTTTGTCTCTTTCCTGGCCGACCGCTACATTCAGGAGGGCCGGGGCAAAGACGACCCCGACCTGGTCAATGTCATCAACCTGGCCCGCGCCTTAGGCTCAGGGACGCGGTCGCAGATCGCCTATATTTCGAGCCCGACGCCGCTGCCGACCCCGACCTTTACGCCCGTTCCGCCCTCGCCCACCCCGGTCGATACGCCCACCCCGGCTCCAACCGACACCCCCCTGCCGACTCCAATCCCATCGGATACGCCCTTGCCGCCGACCGATACGCCAGAGCCGCCGACGGTCACGTTCACCCCGGCCCCGCCGACGGCCACGTTCACGCCGGCGCCGCCCACCGCCACCCCCACGCCCACGACGCCGCCGGTCGATTTCGTCGTAACCAGCCTGCGTATGCTCTCTATCGAAGAGAACGGGGGCTGTCTGGGCAAGCACCAGATTTTCGTGACGGTGGTCGATGCCGCCGGCAACCCCTTGAACGGGGTTCTGATCGGCGACACTTTCAACAATCCGCCCAAGACCTCCGGCGACAAGGGGCCGGGCAAGGCTGAATTCGATCTGTACAAGAACGGCTTCGAACTGTTGGTGAAGCAAGACCCCAACGCAGGGCGGCCGGTTTCGAGCGAGGTTACGATGAAATTGAGCAGCAACGACTGGGAAATCCCCATCGATTGGCTGATTGCCGGTCACTATTGCAGCAGCCACGAAGAGTGCACCCGTCGCTGGAATAGCGGCACCGCCGGCATTGGAGAGAATAGCCTGTGCTGGGGTCATTACTCGTATGAAGTGACCTTCCAGCGCACGTTTTAGGAAGAATGGTAAGTGCTG
Organism: Anaerolineae bacterium; assembly: GCA_046757065.1. Lineage (GTDB taxonomy): Bacteria > Chloroflexota > Anaerolineae > 4572-78 > JBHHXL01 > JBHHXL01. The sequence continues at coordinate 7,111 of JBHHXL010000181.1, read as the reverse complement.
AGTACACGGTACTTTGAAGAACAGCAATGAGGCACGAGCGAGGGTGGTGGCTGGGGGGGTTCCTTATAGCCCTGGCCATCGGTTTAGCCCTCAGCCTGATTTATGGCTGGCTGCTGGACCCGCGCTACGCTCCCGTAACGCCTGCTCGGTTGAACGCGCACGATAAAGAGATTTACCTGATCCTCATCGCGGCAGCGTATCGCCACGACGGGGATTTAGACAAGGCTCGCGCCCGGCTGGCCGGGCTGGAGGACCCTGACATCGAGAATACTATCGTCGATCTGGCCGAACGATACATCGCCGAGGGGCGCGATGCGCGAGATATTCGCTCTTTAGCGACCCTGGCCGATGCCCTGGGCCATCGCACGGAGATGATGGCGGCTTTCCTGGTGGAACCGACGCCCACACCGACCTCGACGCCGACGCCCGGCGCAACACCCACCCGGCGACCTACCGCCACCCCCACGGGAACGGTCACGCCCACCCCCTCTCCAACCAGGGCGCTGCCGACCCCCACGCCGAGTCCCTCGGCCACGCCGGGGCCAGATGCCCCTTACGGGCTGGCCCAGTCGGTGGCGCTGTGCGACCCGGATTTGAACAGCCTCTTGCGGGTGTTTGTGCGGGACCGGCGCGGGCGGGGCGTGCCCGGCGTGCAAATCGTCGTCAGTTGGCCCGGCGGCGAGGACAACTTTTTCACCGGCTTTAAGCCGGAGATCGATCCGGGCTACGCCGATTTTGTGATGGAAGCGGATGAAACTTACCAGATCGAACTCACAAGTCTACCAGCCGAACCTGCCGAGGGTATCAGCATTGGCGATTCAACGCTTTGTCCAGGCTTACCGGCAACTGTTGCGCCCTCGTGGCAGGTGGTTTTTCAGCAAGGAAGGATGCAGTGAAGGAAGAAATCATTAGAAATGTGCCGTTGTTTGGCAGTTTGTCCGCCACCGAGCAGCGGGCAATTGGCAAGCGATTGCGGCCCGAAACATACCAGCCAGGCGAAGCCCTCTTCGCTCGAGGGGGGGATAGCGATGCCCTCTACCTCCTCAAAGAAGGTTGGGTCAAGCTGAGCACCGACGGGCAGAGCACGCTCGCCAATCTTGGCCCCGGTAGTCTGCTCGGCGAGGCCGATTTCTTCCGGGGAGGGGCTCGAACGGTGACGGCCCGCGCCAGTACCGAGGTCAGCGTCTGGTCCTTAAGCACCGAGGCTCTGGAAGATTTGCTGGAGGAAAACCCGGCCCTCGGCCTGCACTTGAGCCTGGCCCTGGGGACGAACATCGTCCAGTTCCAATCTTACCTGATGGACCGGCTGGCCGACGTCTCCTTTATGAGCAACTTCTCGATGGAGGAGCGTCAGGCGATTGCGGCCCGCCTGGTTCCGCGCCGCTTCGAGGCCAACGAAGCGATTTTCCGCAGCGGCGAGGAAGCCACCGGCCTTTTTCTCGTTGAGGACGGGGGGGTACGCATCATCGGCGATGCCGAGAACGATTACACCGAGTTGCTTGCCGGTGAGGTCTTCGGTGAGATGTCGGTGCTGACCGGCAAAGCGCATCCAAATACGGCCCAGGCCGCCGAGGAAACGATCGCCTGGCAGCTCAGCCCGGCAGATTTTGCCCACGTGGCCGACGAATACCCCTCCATCCGCACCACCCTCAGCCAAAATCTACGGGCGCGGCTCAGCGCCGCCGACCAGGTTGAGGCGGTCGACATCCTCAAGCGGATGGCCCTCTTTGAGAACATGCCGCGCGAGGTGCTGGAAAGCATCGCCTCCTACCTGTTACTGCGCCACGTGCCGGGCGGCGAGACGGTCTACGCCAGCAGCGACCCCGGCGATGCCATGTACATCGTCGAATCGGGGAGCGTTGACATCCGGGATGAGCAGGGCGAGCTGCTGGCCCGGCGGGTCGCCGGCGACTATTTCGGCGAGATGGCGCTCTTGACCGGCAAGAGCCGGACCAACTCAGCCCAGGCCGTAGCCAACACCAACCTGTGGGCGCTCTACCGGACCGATTTCGACACGCTCCTGGTCAAACACGCCCAACTGAGCGCGGCTCTTAGCGGCGCTCTGCGCGATAAGCTCAGCGCCGCCGACAATCACTTCGTGGAAGAGCATCTGAAAAAGCTGGCGTTGCAGGGGGGGCTTTCTCGCTTGCAATTGGACGATATTGCCGGGCGGTTGCAGCCGCGCCAATACCGGGGCGGCGAAGTTGTCTATCGCGAAGGCTATCCCGGCACGGAAATGTTCTTCATCGAGGCGGGTTACGTCGAGCGATATGCGGCCAGCCCCGCCGGGCCGGTCCTCCTGGAGCGGTTGGAAAACGGGGACTTCTTCGGTGAAATCGCTCTGCTGTCCGGCCAACCTCACTCCGATGCAGCCCGCGCCGTAACCGACTCCGACGTGTGGGTGCTGAACAAGGCCGATTTTGAGGAACTTGTCTTCAAATATCCGAACCTGTCCGCCGTGCTCAATCGCGTGTTGAGCCAGCGGCTTCTGGAAACGACCAACCGGCTGCGGGGGATGGCCGCGCCCTCCGTCCAGATTCCACCAGCGCCCCGCCGGCCGGCGATACCGCCCGCGACGGCCGGGGGCCGCCCGCTACCGCCCGTGCCGGTGCGCCCGGTAGCGCCGCCGTCCGATTCGCGTCTTGTATCCCCCTCACGCCCTGCGCAAGCCAGAGGCGTATCTCGACCGGTTCAGACCCAAAGTCGTTCAGGCCGGGCGCAGGCGGTATCATCCCGGCCAAAACCCGCTTCGCGCCCCGCCAAAGCAGCCCGTCCGGCGGGACGGCGGGCCTCGCGGCCCTCGAAACCGCAGCGGGAGCGGCGCGCTTCGACGGCCCGGGGTCGCCAGCGCCGCTCTCGACCGCCGGTCGGGACCGGCATCGCCCGTGGCGCCCGGCAGGTGGGCCAGAACGTCTCCCGAAGCATCGACAACACCAGCCTCTGGTTTTCGCAACGCAGCACCGGGGCCAAGTTGCGGCTTCTCGTTGTGCTTGTGCTCGTTGTCTGGCTGTGCTTTTTCGTGACCTCGTTTTCCTTGATCGACGCGCTGGCCGCTGCGGCCAGCCTCGGCACCAACGGTCTTGGCCCGGATGGGACGCCGATGCCGCTCGTTCAAGATATGCCAGAGCGAGGCGTGGAGGTGCTGGCTGCCCTCCCTTTTGTTGAAACGGTCACGCCGACGCCGACCACTTCACCCACACCCACCAACACCCCGACGACGACGCCCTCTCCAACCGACACGCCCATTCCCACCTGGACGCCGACGTTGACCATCACCCCCACCCCGCTCCCGCCGACCGACACACCCACGCCGGTAAACACGCCGACCCCGGTTCCGCCGACCGACACGCCCACCCCGGCCAATTCGCCCACACCGCGTCCGCCTACGGATACCCCCACCCCGTCCCCAACACCCACGCCCGACGCCGATTTCATCGTCAAGAGCGTGCGCCAGCTTACGCCCTGCGAGAATGAGAGCAAGCACCATATTTTCATCAAGGTCGTCGATGCCAACGGTCAGGGCTTGAACAACATTCCGGTTCGCATCTCCTGGGCCGGCGGTGGCGTCGACACCAAAACCGAAACCAAAGATAACGAACCCGGCCGCATCGATTTCGCGATGTTCAAAGGCACCTACTCCGTCGAAGTCCTTGGCGCGAAAAGCCAGGTGGCCAGCGGCATCACCCCGGACTTCGGCGTGGACGAGGTGTGTCCAAGCAGCGGCAATGCGGTGGCGAACTCTTTGTTCCACATCTCCTTTGAGGTGATCTTCCAGCGTACGTATTAAACACCACCTCCGCTTGTGATGGAACAGCCGGTCAAAGCCTGACCGGCTGTTTTGGTTTTGCGGATTGCTTTTTATAAAAAAGATAATTATAATAAACATCTCGCTTCGACGAATCCAGGAGGAGGTAAACCTGATGTTCTATATATCCCTGGCCGTGGCGGTCATTGCCCTGGTGATGGCGTGGGGGAGCCGCCGCACCATCAAGGATTTGAAAGAACGGAATTACCAGCTTAACTCCAAAATCTACCGGGTGAAGGCGGAAATGCTGGAACGCGCCGAGGCGCACCAGCGCGAACTGGCCGGGCTTAAATTTGAATTGATGCGCCGGGTGGGGGAATTGAAAGTGACCGGCGACATGACGATCGACGAGATTGCGATGCTTCATCCCCAGGCCACGCAGGTGTTGGCCGGGTTTCACATCGGGGGGTGCGCCAGTTGTGCCGTCGATGGCTCGCAGCGGCTGGCCGACGTGGTCGAGATGAACGACCATGAAATCGAGCCGATTTTGGTGGCCTTGAACACCTTGCTGGCCGAAGGCGGCGATGAAACATTGTCGCCAGGCCGGTTCAAAACGCCGAACGTCGAGTTGATGGCTTAGATTTTGATAGAGGCCAGACGCCAGATTGGTTCAATCTCCGAGATTGAACCAATCTAAGCGTCCGTTAAGTTTCCGCCTGCTTTGCTGCGGTTAGATAATGTGGATGGCCTCGCGCTTGATGGTGGCCGACCAGCGCCGGTCCCGGCTGACGCGCAGGCGTTCGTAAACGTAGGCCGGCAAGACGATCTCTAGATCATAGGTAGCCTGGTTGAGCCGCTGCCCGTCGTCCAGGCGGAAGAAGAGGGTGTGGTTGAAGCCATCGGTCAGCTCGTTCAAGATGCGGCCCCGAACCGTGTTCTCGCGGGGACCAACGGGCACATCCTTGCGGATCAGCATCACCCGCTCGGACCGGATCGATAATTGAACCTGCTCCCCCACCTCAATCATCGCCGGCGGCGCAGCCAGCGTCACCTGCCCCACCTGGATGAGGGTTTCCCTTGGGCTGTGGCCCACGACCTGGCCGCTGAAGAAGTTGCACCCGCCGGTCAGCTCCGCCACCTGCCGGTTGGCCGGTCGATAGACGACGGCCTCCGGCGGGCCGAGTTGCAGCAAGCGCCCGGCCTCGATGACCGCGATCCGGTCGGCCAGGAGATAGGCTTCGGCCAGGTCGTGGGTGACAAACAGCACCGGCAGGTCCAGCTCGCGCTGGAGGCGGAGCAGGTCGCGGCGCAGCGTGGAGCGCGTTGGCCCATCCAGGGCGGAGAACGGCTCGTCGAGCAGCAGCAGTCGCGGGCGCGTGACCAGGGCCCGGGCCAGGGCGACCCGCTGCTGCTGGCCGCCGCTCAGCTCGGCTGGCCGCCGCCGCTGGAAGCCATCCAACCCCACCCGCCGCAGCGCCTCCCGGACGGTGGCCGCTTTCTCCCGGTGCGAGACCCCGGCCAGGCCAAAGGCAATGTTTTCGGCCACGCTGAGATGCGGGAAGAGTAAGTAATCCTGCATCACATAGCCCACGGCCCGCCGCTGAGGCGGCAGATCAACCCCGGCCTCCGCATCGAAAAACAGCGATCCGTTCAAGGCGATGCGTCCAGCGTCGGGCCGGGCCAGCCCGGCCACGCAGGCCAGGGTCATGCTCTTGCCCGCGCCCGATCCCCCAAAGAGGGCGGTGATGCCCGGCGGCGCGGCCAGGTCCAGGTCCAGGGAAAAGTTCTCCAATTGTTTGCGCAGCCGGATTTCCAGCATCACATCACCTCAAGGCCCGGCGCGAGAGGTGGCGGGCGGTGAGCAGCATACCGATGGCGGCCACGGTCATAACCAGCACCATCAGGTTGGCCTCAGCCTGGCGGTTGGCCTGGACCAGATCGTAGATGTAGATCGACATCGTCTGGGTTTGCTGGGGGATGTTGCCGGCGACCATCAGGGTTGCGCCGAAATCGCCCAGGGCGCGGGCAAAGGTCAGGGCTGCCCCGGCCAGAATGCTGCGCCGGGCCAGGGGCAGGGTCACCCGCCAGAAGATGTAAAGATTGGAGCGACCCAGGGTGCGGGCCACGTCTTCCAGCCGGGCATCGACGCTTTCGAAGCCGGCCCGGGCCGTTTCCAGCAGCAGGGGAAAGGCAGCCACGGCCGCGGCCAGGGCAGCGCCCCGCCAGGTAAAGACCAGGGGCCAGCCCAGGCCGTTCAGCCAGCGACCCAGCGGACTCTGGTTGCCCAGCGCCACCAGCAGGTAGTAGCCCAGCACCGTCGGTGGCAGCACCAGCGGCAGCGAGGCCAGTTGCCCCAGCAATTCCTGGCCCGGAAACTGGCGGCGGGCCAGCAGCCAGGCCAGAGGAATGCCCCCGGCCAGCACCAGCAAGGTGGCCAGCGTCGCCACCCGCAGCGACAACCACAGCGGAAACCAGTTGATGGCGCTCATTCAAACTCCCCGGGCAGCAAAAAACCGTATTTCTTCATAATGGACCGCCCCTCCGGGCCGTTGACAAACTCAACAAAGGCGCGGGCCGCCGCCTCGCGGGGCGTACCCTTGATGACGGCCAGGGCCTGGTTGAGCGGCTGGTGCAGATCGGCCTCCAGCAAGATGTAGTTCACTTCCGGCACCCCGGCAATCGACAGAGCGACGATGCCCAGCGGCGCGTCGCCGGTCTGGACGAATTGCAGCGCCTGGCGCACGTTTTCGCCCAGTACCAACCTGGGCTGCACCGCCTCCCAGACGCCGGCGCTTTCCAGGGCTTCCCTGGCCGCCTGGCCGTAAGGGGCGTGGTTCGGATTGGCGATGGCCAGCCGGCCAAGGGTGGGATCAAGCAGGTCCTCCAGCTTCGTGGCCTGCACGCCTGCCTGACGGTTGACGGCCAGCACGATCCGGCCCTGGGCGTAAAGCTGCTGCGTGCCGGGGATGACAAGGTCTTGCGCTTGCAGGCGCTCGATGAAAGCCACATTGGCCGCGGCGAAAACGTCGAAGGGCGCACCGTTCTCGATTTGGGCGGTCAGGTTGCCGGTGGAGCCGAAACTGAAGCGCACCGGTTGGCCTGTGTCCGCCTCGAAGCGGCGGCTGATTTCGGTGAAGGCAAACTGCAAATCCGAAGCGGCAGCCACCAGCAGCGGCTCGGCCGGGTTCGCCGCTGGCCGGCCCGCAGCGCAGGCGGTCAGGAGGGCCGCCAACAGCAAGCCGAGCGACATTGGCCAGCAACGCTGTCTGGATCGAGATGAAATCGCCATCGCCGGATAATTCCTCTGAAAATAGCCCTCACCCCCGTCGCTCCGCGACTCCCCCTCTCCCATTTTGGGAGAGGGGG
>JBHHXL010000180.1:0-9362 GCA_046757065.1 Anaerolineae bacterium | reverse complement strand
TTTTACGATTTTACGAGTCTTTGCGGCCAAGGTTAGTTTTGTCAGTCAACCAGGCTTCGCACCTTACGAGTTGGTTGTCGAAATGCACGTTGGAAGTGCGTCGCACCTAGAATTTGGGACAGACCCGCCGGGGGCGCTCAATAGGCACTTGCTTGTTTGCCTGCTTCGCGGTAAAGTAGGCCGATCCTTGAGGGAGGATTGACTATGGCCGTTCGACTGCTGGCCCTCGATCTGGACGGGACGCTGATTCACGATATGACCGACATTCCGCCCCGCAGCGCGCGGGCCGTGCGGGCTGCCGTGGAACGGGGCGTGCGGGTGACGCTGGCCACCGGGCGCGAATACGCGGCCACCGAGCCATACGCCCGGCAATTGAACCTGAACGCGCCCCTCATTTGCTACCAGGGCGGCCTCATTCAAGACCATCGCAACGGCCAGGCGCAAATCGGCGAGGCGTTGCCCCTGGCGTCGGCCCGGCGCATCATCGACTGGGCGCGAGAGGAGGGCCTGGCCCTGATCGTTTATACCGGCGACGGGCTTTACGCCGAGACGATTTCCCCGTTGATGGCCGGCCTGCTGGCGAAGGTCAAAGTCTCGCCCCGGCGGGTTCGGGATTTGCGGGCGGCTGTCCAGGTCCCGCCCATCAAGTGCCTGCTCGTCGAGCGGGCCGAGTCCGCCCGGCAGCGGGTGGTCCAGTTGCAGGCGGCTTTGGGGAACGACGCGGTCAAGGTTTTCCAATCCTATCCAACTATCATCGAGGCGATGCCCAGCAGCGTCTCGAAGGGGCGCGCCCTGGCCAAACTTGCCCGGCAATTGGGAATCCCGCAAGCCAATGTGATGGCGGTTGGCGACCAGGATAACGACGTGGAAATGATCGCCTGGGCCGGACTGGGGGTGGCGATGCGGGACGGCTCCCCGGCGGCGCGCGCGGCGGCGGATGTTATCGCCCCGCCGGTCACCGAGGAAGGGGTGGCCTGGGCCATTGAACGCTTCATCTTGTCAGAGGAGGGGCGGTGAGCGATGGAAACCGCCCTGCTGCCCGCCGGCTCCGCCGAAGCCCTGAGCCTGGCCGCCGCTCTGCTGCGCGAAGGGGAGCTGGTGGCCCTGCCGACCGACACCCTCTACGGCCTGGCCGCCAACGCCCTCGACGGGCGCGCCGTGCGGCGGGTGTACGCCGCCAAGCAACGTTCCCTCCGCAACCCGTTACCCATCTTCATCGCCGGCATCGACGATCTGGAACAGCTCTGCCGGGAGATACCGGATGCGGCGTGGCCGCTGCTGCAACGGTTCTGGCCGGGGGCGTTGACCGTCGTCCTGCGCCGCGCGGACCGGCTACCGGTGGAGGTAGCCGCCGGCGGGCCGACCGTGGCCGTCCGCGCGCCCGATCACCCCATCCCACAGGCGCTATTAGCCGAACTGGGTCTGCCCTTGACTGCCACCAGCGCCAATCGCTCCGGCGGGCCCGCGCCGGCCACGGCCCAGGAGGTGGAACGGCAATTGGCCGGACGCCTGCCCCTCATTTTGGACGGCGGCCCCTGCCCCGGCCCGACGCCCTCGACCATCGTCGATTTGAGCGTCGAGCCGCCGCGCCTGGTCCGGCAGGGGGCGGTGCCGGTGGCGGCCTTGCGGGGGTTACTGCCCGCCATTCAAGCGGACACGAGCAGTCCCGGTGGGCCAACGGCGGGCGAAGCCTGAAAATGTAAGGGGGTCTGACAGTCTCTGCGGGACAGTAACGACGCGAAGCGTGAAAATAGCAGAGGCGGCTCCCACGCCGCCGGAGTGCCGGGCGTCGCGCAAGCGGCCCGGCCCGCTATTTTCAGGGGAGCCGTATTGAGGGCTTTAGCCCTCTCCGGTCTCCAAGGGCTGAAGCCCTCAATACAACGTCCGGATGCCCACCAACAAGCGCCGGGCGTCGCGCTCGACCGCCGCCGCCAGCTCCCAGCCGATGGGCTTACCCCGAACCCCCTCCAGGTCTTTGTAGGCTTCGAAGCAGCGCGCGACCTCCTTCAAGAAATGGTGGGGGATGTCGGTGATGTCACGGTTTGCCACCGCTCCGCCTTCACCCGGCCCACGATGTGATCGACGATGACCTGGAAGGGGGTGCCCAGGCCGTAGTTGCCGGTGACGCCCATAGCTTCCAGCAGCGGCTTATCCTTGTCCTCAATGACGCCGCCGGCCACGACGCAAATGTCGGTGGCGTTATACCTCTTGAGCAGGTCCATCACATCCGTGGCGATCACCCGCATCGTACCGCAGTGATCGCTCAGGGCGATGACATCGACCCCCTCCTCGATGGCCGTCCTGACCACCTCCTCGGCGGTCTTGAACTTGCCCAGAAAGATGACCTCCATCCCGGCGTCCCGGAAGGCTTTGGCCAGGGCCAGGACACCGCGATCGTGGGGGTCAAAACCGATTTTGCCGATGATAATTCGAATTCTGTGGTCAACGTTCATCGTCAACTGCTCGCTCCTTCAGGCGACGGCCGTCGCCCGCAAGAAATCCGGCGCTTCGATCTGGCCGTAAGGGTCGTAGGGGTAACCACAGCCGATGCGCATAGCCCCGATCATCTCGCCCACGGTGGCATAGGCTTTGGCCGCTTCAATGGTCGGCCTGACGATATTGTCACCTTCTCTGGCGGCCTGGGCCAGGGCCAGCAACGCCTCCGTGGTCTTGTGCTGATCGCGGGATTCTCTTAACGCCCGCACCCGCTCGATCGAGCCATATCGCTTTTCGTCCGGGGGAACTTTGTAGGCGCTCTCCTTAATGAGATCGCTAATGGGACCGTCCTCTCCCCGGAAAGCGTTGACGCCGATGATGAGCCGTTGGCCGCTGTCGATTTCGCTATGGATGCGCACGGTCGTCTCATCGAACTGTTGTTTGAGCCAGCCCGATTCCAGGCATTGCCACATCCCGCCCCGGCGGTCGATCTCCTCCAGCAGGGCGGTGGCCCTTTCTTCGATCTGGTTGGTCAGCCATTCCACGTAGTATGAACCGCCCAGCGGGTCCGCTGTCAAAGGGATGTTGGCCTCGTGGGTGATGATGTGCTGGGTGTCGAGCTCGAAGATGCGCGACTCCTCGGAGGGCAGGCCGAACGGCTCATCAATGCCCGAAGGGTCGATAGACTGCACGCCGCCCAGTACGGCGGCCAGCATTTGCAGGGTGACTCTGGCGGTGTTGTTGATCGACTTCTGGGGATAGATGGAATTGCCTGCCGTTCTGATACCGATCCGGCAGGCCATCGCCCGGGGATTAGTGGCCCCCAGCCTCTCTTTGGCAATGCGAGCCCACATGCGCCGGATCGCCCGGAATTTGCAGATGGTTTCAAAGAAATCGCTCTCGGCGCTCATCGAGAAGACCATCGGCCGCATGCGGTCGATTTGCAGCCCCCGGTTGGCGACGGCGTCGCCGTAATATTGAATGGCGTTGCCCAGGACGAAGGCCACTTCCTGCACGGAGTCGATGCCCATATCGCGCATATCGTACCCGCAGGGTGTGCAGGGATGCCAGCGAGGCGTGTGCTCCAGACCGAACTCGATCAGGTCCTGGTTGGCGCGCCGGCAAAGCTCGACCGGGAACTCCGGTGTGCCGTAGACGATCCAGGCGTGAATGGGATCGTTGATGTTGGTGCCGCGCAGTTTCGCCAGGTCAAGCCCCCGCTTTTCCAGCAGGGAGACCAGGAAGATGTAGGTAAAAAAGCTACCCGACGGGGTCGAGTTGGCCGACTCCAGGTCGATGTTTTCCAGGGGGATGCCGTCGAGCATCGTTTCGTACTCGGTCAGGGCGAAGGTTGGATTCCCGTTGCACATAATGTCGTAGCGGGCCAGGGGATGGTCGGGGTCAACCCCGGACAGGGTCGAGGTATCGGTCAGGACGCGCAGCCCGGTCTGCCCGGCGGCGATGTATTTCTTGAAGGCGCGGTTCGTCTCTTCGGGTAGGGCGTAGCAAACGATCAGCGACTTGAGCCAGAGCCGCTCCCGGTACATATTGGGGTAGGGTCCCCGGGTGAAAGGATATTCTCCGGGATCGCCCAGGTCTTTTTCGTAATCCAGACCCTCCACATCGTCCGGCTTATAGACCTTTTTGACCGGGATATCGCTTTGGGTTGCGGTTCGCAACAAAGCGCCAAACGTTCGATTGTAGTCGATGCCTTTTTTCATTGCGGCTGAGCCTCCTTTAATCTTCTTTGCTCTCTGGCGTCGATGAAAGAATCCAGAATCTCCTCCACCACCGAATAAGGGTCGCGCTGCCCGGCCAGGATGCTGTGGAGAACTTCTTCCTTCCTGCCGACGCCGTTCATAGCGTTGAAAAAATAATCCTGCACCCGCTCTTGAAAGATCAGGTTGATTTCCTGCTCCACCCGTTGCCGCTTCATTCGCTCCAGGTTCCGGCCCGATTGCAAAAACTGCCGGTGCGCCGCGATCTCGGCCATCAGGTCATCAATTCCCCGGATGCCGTAGGTTTTGGGCGCGGCGGCAACGGTCGAAACCAGGCGCGGCGTCCAGGCCTCCTCCGGCGACGAGGCCAGCTCGAGCAGCATCCGCAAGTTTTTCAAGGCGGCCTCGGCCCCGTCCATATCGGCCTTGTTCAGGACAATGATGTCGGCGATCTCCAGAACCCCCGCCTTCATAGCCTGCATATCATCCCCCATAGCCGGGGTGACCACCAGCAGGCAGGTCTGGGCGATTTGAACGATGTCGATCTCGTCCTGGCCGATCCCCACCGTCTCCACCAGCACCACGTCCATCCCCATCGCCTCGATAATGCGGGCGGCGTCGTTGGTGGCCCGGGCCAGCCCTCCGAAATGGCCCCGGCTGGCCATGCTGCGGACGTATACGCCGTCGTCGAGGGTGAAGTTCTCAAGCCGGACCCGGTCGCCGAGGAACGCGCCGCCGGTAAAGGGGCTGCTCGGATCGACCAGGATGGCCCCGACGGTTTTCCCTTGCTGCCGGAAGCGGCGGATGATGTGGCCCGTCAGGGTGCTCTTTCCCGCCCCTCCCGGCCCGGTGAGGCCGATAATCGCGGCCCGGCCGGTGTGCGGATAAATCCGCTTCATCACCTCGGGGCTGGCCCGGCGGTCGCTTTCGACCAGGGTGATCAATTGCGCCGCCGCGCGCCGGTCGCCGGCCAGCAGCCCTTGCAGCAGTTGCTCAAGCGATGCACTTTTGCGCATGCGCCAACCCTCCCCCGAAAATAGTTGCCTGAGCGAGGACCGCCCCTTCGACAGGCTCAGGGGGCGGGCTCCCCTGAAACTAGAACAGAAGAACCTCATTATATGTGACGTGGGGCAGGGTGTCAATCGCCGCTGACTTGCTGAGGTGGGCCACTCCCGTGTATACTTGAGGCATCATTAAATCCATCTTGAAGAGGATCGATGAGGAAGCGTTCGACCATTCTGGGGCTGGCAGCCGGTTTGTCCGTTGGCTTTGTGGCCGGAAAGCGGCTCTTTCGCTTCCGCCGGAGACGGATCGCCGGGCCGCGCTACGTGATCATCAACGCCGACGATTTCGGCATGAGCGACGGCATCACCCGGGGCATCATCAAAGCCTGGCGTGAGGGTGTGGTCACTTCGACCTCGGCCATTGTCAATACGGCCGGGGGGCCGGAACGGATCGCCGCCGCCCACGTGGCCTACCCCGACCTGCCCATCGGCCTGCACCTGAACATCACCACCGGGCGGCCCGTCCTGCCATCCGAGGAAGTCCCCACTCTGGTTGACGAGGCCGGCCAATTTCGCACCACCGGGACCATCCTGGAGCACCTGGCCAATATCTCCCTGGCCGAGCTGCGGGCGGAACTTCACGCCCAGGCCAAAGTCTTGCTCGACGGCGGTGTGCAGTTCGATCATATTGACTACCATCACCATCTGCTGGTGGTTTACGGCCCGTTCTTCGGGTTGGTGCGGGAACTGGCCTGCGAATACGGCGTGCCGGTCCGGCAGCCGGTTCCGGAAGCGGTCTACGGCCAGATCAAGCTCAACGGCGGCAGACAGAATAACGTGGTCGTCGCCCGCAAGTTCCTGAATTTCCTCCTGCGGCGGCCACACCTGGCGATCCCTCTGATCCCCCACGTGATCCCGACGGCCTACCAGAAACACGCCACCCTGCTCGACGCCGACGGCATCAAAACCACCAACTGGCTGGTGACGACCCTGCTGCGGCGGGCCAGCGTCGATAATTTCATCTCCGTCTTGCGCCAGTTGCCGCCGGGCGTGAGCGAGATCGTTATGCATCCGGGCCTGGCCGATGACCAGTTGCGGTCGATCACCGGCGAGAATTACATCGAGGAGCGGAGCGTCGAATTGTCCGTGCTGCTCGACCCTCGGGTGCGCGAGGCATTGGGCAGATACGACATCAGGCTGGTAGATTTTTCGATTTTGGCCCGAAATTAAAGCGAGAGCGAGGAGCGAGCCGTGAAAAGAAAACTGCGTGGAATGAAACGACGGGACATCCGGTTAGATTTTGATCTCTACCGGGTGGCAATCCCCATTCGCGGCCTGTCCGATACGTTTTTGAGTGTGATCGACATCTGGCCGGAGGGCGCTCAGAAAACCATTATGTTCGTCCATGGCTACGCCGGCTGCCTGGAAACCTGGGAGTTTCAAATCAACGACTTCGCCCGCGAGTACCGGGTCATCGCCCCCGATTTGCGCGGCCACGGGCAGAGCGACGCCCCGTATACCGACTACACGATGGCCGAGATGATCGAGGATTTGCAGAGCATCGTCGAAACCCTGGGCGTGTCTGAGCCGTTCACCCTGGCCGGTCACTCCTTCGGCGGCGCTATTTGCGTTGAGTACGCCAACGCCCATCCCGAGAACCTGGAAAAGCTGGTTTTAATCGCCACCGCCGGCGAGTACCCCCTGCCCCGGGCGGCTTCCTGGGCCTTCCGCATCCCGACCGCGTTTTACCGCCTCTGGTGGCGCTATCGCCCGCGCTGGAACGCCGAAGTGCATGTGATGAAACGGATGATGTACAACAATATGCGCACCTGGCAGGGCTGGCCCCTGCTGCGGAACATCACCACCCCGACGCTGATCATCACCGGCGAGCGCGACAGCTACTTTCCGCGCCAGGTTTTTGACGACGTGGGCAAGATGGTGCCCCAGGCCGAGATCCATGATGTCGGCTCGGCCAAACACAAGGTGCAACTGGAGCGCCACAAAGCGGTCAATCGCGTGATTCATCGCTTTGTGGAAGGCCAGCAGTATAGCTCCTGGCGAGATCAACCCCAGGCCGCCACCTCCCTGAGCTCCCGGCCCTGGCTTAAGAGCTACAGCAAAGAAACCCCGCCCACCGTCCCTATTCCCCGCCAACCCCTGCACAAGTTTCTGGAAAGCGCAGCGGACTGGGTTCCCAAACGGACGGCAACGGTCTTTTACGGCACTGAGCTAACCTACCAGCAGCTCAACCGGCGGGTGAACCAGTTCGCCCACGCCCTGCACGGCCTGGGCGTCAGGCCGGGGGACCGGGTGATGGTTGTTCTGCCCAATATGCCGCAGATGATCATCGCCTTCTACGCCACGCTCAAGATCGGCGGCGTGGTCGTATTGCCCAACCCGGACGCCAGCGCCGAACAGATCGTGGCCCAGGTGCGGCAAACGGAACCCAGGGTGCTGGTCACGCTGCGGGAGTTTGCCGGCCTGGCCAGGGCCGTTCAGGCACAGACGGCGCTGCCGGAGATGGTCCTGACCGACATTTCCCACGCCGTCTCGGCCGGCGTTTACAAAAAGCTGATAGCGCGCTGGCTGGCCGCCGGGGCCGGCCAGGCCGTCGAGGCCGATGCTGCCGGCGTTGGCCGGGCGATGTCGGACCTGATCCGGGACGCCGCCCGGCACGCTCCCGCCGTTGAGGTGGCCGGCAGCGACCTGGCCACGGTCATCTTCACCAGCGGCACCACCAGCGAGCCCAAAGGGGTCTGCCTGTCCCACGCCAATCTGGTGGCCAACGCCCTGCAAACCCGCCACTGGATTCCGGACCTGCGCTACGGGCGAGAGGTGATCCTGTCGGTCATCCCCCTGTTGCACAGCTACGGGCTGACCAGCGCTATGAACCTGCCTATCCTGCTGGGGGCGACGATGATCTTGCTGCCGGTCTTCGAGCTGGAGCAGGTGCTGGACCACATCAAGAACCACAAACCGACCCTCTTTCCGGGGGTGCCGTCGATGTACACGGCCATCAACCAGGCCCCCAACATCCGGGCCTACGGTCTGGCCTCGATTAAGGCCTGCATCAGCGGGGCCGCGCCCCTGCCCATCGAGGTTCAGGAGGCTTTCGAAAAGCTGACGCGCGGCCGTCTGGTCGAAGGCTACGGCTTAACCGAGGCCTCGCCCGTGACCCACGCCAACCCCCTCTACGGCGTGCGCAAGACCGGCTCGATTGGCGTGCCCATTCCCAACACCGAGGCCAAGATCGTCGATTTGATCACCGGCGAGGACCTGCCGCCGGGCCAGATCGGCGAATTGGTGGTCAAAGGGCCGCAGGTGATGCAGGGTTACTGGCAGGACGGCCCCGACGCGGACAGCGAGTCGGTTTTGAAGGACGGCTGGCTTTACACCGGCGACGTGGCCGTCATGGACGCCGACGGTTATTTTCAAATCATCAGCCGCAAACGCGACACGATTATGGCCGGCGACTTCAGCGTCTACCCCAGGGATGTGGAGGAGGTCCTCTACGAAAACAGCAAAGTAATGGAGGTGGCCGTGGTCGGGGTCGGCAGCGCGGAGGAGGGGCGCAAAATCAAGGCCTTTGTTGTGCCCCGGCCCGGCAGCAACCTGTCGAAGGAGGAACTGCTGGACCTCTGCCGCCGCCGTCTGGAACCGTATGCCGTCCCCTGGGAGATTGAATTTCGAGAGGAACTGCCCAAGTCGTTCATCGGCAAGGTCCTGCGGCGGATGTTGGTGCAGGAAGAGGCTTGATCTGCCGCCAAAAATGTAGGACACGCGGAGCGTGTTAGTTTGTCCCGCACAAGCTAACAGCTTGTGCTACAAAACCCCATAAAAGCTCAAAGAGCCAAAAAATAAAGGGTCGGGTTTACAAATCCCCTATGTCTTGATATGATGGAGAAGATACCTCACGCCTCGTCAAGAAGCAACCCAATTATTTAGCCCTGCCACTTAAGACGTATCGGGTCAACACATTTGGCGGCTGCCGGAATTGAGGGCTTTTCGCGCAGCCTGAATAGTGAAGGAGGAACCTCATGAGCGACAAAAGAATAAAAAAACAGGTGTGGGTAATACTCGCCCCAATCTTCATTGCCTTGCTGGTGTTGAGCGTCTCCCTGATCCCGCTCCAGCGTCCGGCCGAAGCGGCCCCGCCCCTGGCCAACATCGCCGTCTTTGACGATTCAACCTACGTTGATACCGG
>JBHHXL010000179.1:0-9374 GCA_046757065.1 Anaerolineae bacterium | reverse complement strand
ATACCCAATACCCAATACCCAATACCCAATACCTATTTACCTTGCTGGTGCTCTCTGATGTACCGCTCGAAGCGGAAGGCGTTTTCCGGGAGCTTGAAGTCCATGCCGTAGTGATCGGGGCCGACCGCTTCCACCCGGGCCACAATGGTCGTCATCGTCGTGTTTTCAAAGGCTTCGGCGGCGGCCTCCATAAACTGGTACATATTGTTGGCCTCAAGGACCTGCGGGCAACCGGCCCCTCGGGCCACGGCGGCCAGGTCGGTGATGCCGGAGGTGGTATGCGACGCGAAGCCGCCCGTCGAGAGCAGGCTGCCGTTGTCGAAGATGATGTGGGTCAGGTTAGCGGGCCGATAGCGGGCCAGGGTGGCCAGGCCGCCCATGTTCATCAGTACCGAGCCGTCGCCGTCGATGACCACCACCTTTTCATCCGGCAGGTTCATAGCCAGCCCCAGGCCAATCGAGGAGGCCAGGCCCATCGCGTGCTCCAGGTAAAAGAAATTCTCGCGGTGACCCAGGTCGTACAGTTCCTGGGCGGAAGCGCCCATAATGGTTACCACCAGCCGGTCCTGAAGCTCGGGGTAGAGGGCTTGAATGCAATCGGCGCGTTTCATCCTTAATCCTCCGGTTCCATCAAATCGCGGGTGAGCAGGAGCGCCACCGGCGAGAGCGAGCTGAGGGCGAACGTTTGGGCCTGGCGGATTTGCCGGGCGACCTGGCCGGGGTCGCGCACGTAGTCGAAGGGCAGGCCCAGGCCGCGCAGGACCGGCTCGGTGGCGATGCCGCCCTGGGTGTGCCAGGGATAGGGCTCGCCGATGTGCCCCCGGTGGGCGATGAGCATCAGCAGCGGGATGCGGTAGAGCAGGGCCAGGGAAACGATGCCGTTGATGCTGGCCAGAAAGCCGTGGTTTTGCATCAACAGGGCGTTGGGCGCGCCGGCGAAGTAGGCCCCGGCGGCAATGCCGATGGCCTCCTCCTCCTTGGCCACTTCGATCAGGCACATCTCCGGGTCATCTTCGGCCAGTTGCAGCAGGTAAACCAGCCACGTCTCCGGCAGGGCGCTGATGAAGCGTATGCCGGCAGCCTTGATGCCTTCATATACAGCTAGCGAGTTCTCACGGGATACGGTCATAATCCAGCACCTTGGATGGAGATAGTGGATTTGGGGCAAGTCTTATCTATAGCGGGATGGAGAGTAGTATAATTGATATGAGGAGTTTGGTCAAACTCAAGATGAACTTGGGGCTGTCCAGACTCCGGTTCACAACCACAATTGACAAAAGATGCAAGACATGATATATTACGGGAAATTATTTCCATCTTTTAGTATCAGAACTCGTACATAATTTCCACAACGAATATTTGCCTCAGGCAAAATGGTGAGTTAGGGGCATGAATGGCATTGAATCGTTTCCTCTGTCGAACGCCGTTGGCCTGCCCATCCCGTTTGTTCGCATCCGTGGCGTTTATGATGCCTTGCCTCCTAGCGAACGCAAGGTTGCCGACTACGTTTTAACTCACGCCGACGAGGTTATTCACTCCCTGGTAACGGAGTTGGCTCAAATCCTCGAAGTAAGCGAATCGACCATCGTTCGCTTCTGCCAACGTCTGGGGTATCAGGGCTACCAGGAATTCAAGATTTTGCTGGCCCGGGACCTGGGGACGCCCTTCCAAGACACCTACGAGATGATCGATCCCCAGGATGAAGTTGCTGCCGTTGTTCGCAAGACGCTTCACATCTTAATCCAGGCCCTGAACGATACCCTGGCTGTCCTAAGCGCCGACAATTTGGAAAAAGCCATTCACCTGTTGGCCGAGGCTCGCCACATTTACATTTTCGGCTGCGGGGGCTCAGGGGGTATTGCTCGCGTAGCGTCTCAAAAGATACTTCGCCTGGGGCTTTCCTGCACGGTTTGCACCGATCCTCATACTCAGACTTTGCTGGCCGGGACGGCGACGGAACGGGATGTGGCGATTGGCATTTCCTATTCGGGCAATAACGAAGATGTGGTGCGGGCTATGCGGGTGGCGCAGGGACAGCAAGTCAAGACGGTCGCCGTCACTAACTACCCAACCTCGCCCCTGGCCAAAGTGGCCGAGGTACTATTGCTGACCGGCGCGGCGGAGACGCCCCTGGTCAGCGAGTCTGGGCCATCGCGGGTGGCCCAATTGGGCGTCATCGACGCGCTTTGTACCTGTTACCTGCTCTACCAGCGACCAGGTTGAACTTTGACAACTTGATTTACGCCTGCCAACGCCGATTCGCCAGAACAGACCAAAGCGTGCGGCGGTGCGGTGTTGAAGAGTCAGATTCAAAAGTCCCGGTGCTCATCGTGGCCGTTGAAGGCGGGCGGAAAGGAGGTGATGGCTGAACCACTCTCGGTGTAACCAGCAGCAACCGCTCGTTTGAGAAAACCAGGGAGATACCTTCTCTCCAGGAGAAGGATAATTGAGAAGAAAGGAGAACCTCCGTGAAAAAGTATAAACTGATTACCTTCTCAGTTCTGGCAACTGCCGTGATATTGAGCTTGCTGGCAGCTCAGTGCGGCGCGGCAGCACCGGCCGAGCCTCAGACCGTAATCGAGACGGTGGTCGTCAAAGAAACCGTCGAGGTCGAAAAGATCGTCGAAGTGCCGGCTGAAGAGGTGGAGTTGGTCTACATGACCGCCGGCGACGTGAATATGCTGGCGCTGGCTCAGAACCTCCTGGCGGCCGAATTCAAGGCAGACGTAAATCCAGACGTCAATCTGCGGACCATCCACACCGGGCCGGGCGAGGCCGGTTCCCGCTTGATCTTTGAGAAGATTATGGCCGACAAGGAAGCCGGCCGGGAGGTGGGCGACGTGGATGTGGCTATGGTCCACCAGGTATTTATGACCTGGGCGATGAACGAGAGTGACCTGTTGCTCAAATATGCCCCCGACCTCGACACCTTCCCATACGTGACCGCCGCCGACGCCAAGAACGCGTTGGGCGCTGATGTCGATGGTTACGTGATGCCGATGTTCCACAGCCAGACGGCCATCGCCTACAACCCGGACGTCGTCTCCGATCCCCCTACCAGCTACGATGAGTTGGTCGCCTGGGTTGCGGAGAATCCCGGCAAGTTTGGTTATAACGGCATCAAGGGCGGGATGTCCGGCGTGTCCTTCACGGTCGGCTGGCTCTACTGGAAGACGGGCAACTACGATAAGTACGCCGCCGGCCCCTTCGATGAAGCGGAGATCGACACCTGGACCCCGGCCCTGGAGGATATGAAAGCCTTCAATGAAAACGTCACCTTTACCGCGGGCAATGTCGGCACCCTTGACGCGCTCAACCGGGGTGAGATTGTGATGGGACCCGTCTGGGTCGATATGTTCTACACCTTTATGCAGGAGGGTAAGTTAGACCCGAAGCTGAAGCTGTCGCTCATCGAGCCGGGTATGCCCGGCCAGCCGATGTATTTCATCATCCCGGCCAACGCCCCCCACCCCGAAGCGGCCAAACAATTTGTCGAATATGTGACCAGCCCCGAAATCCAGGGCAGCGTCATCATTGACCGCTACAACTGGTATCCCGGCATCGATGGCAGCTTTGTGGCCGACGCTGCGCCGCCGGAGGCGTTTGACCGCCTCTACCAGGATATCCCGCCGGAGGTGTTATCGAGCCGGGGGCGCTCGTTCCCATTGGCAGATTACTTCTCGGCTATGTTGGAGGCCTATGAGCGAGTTGTCATCGGCGGTCAATAAGCCTGACATCACCGGACAACGAACCAAAGGGGAAAGGCTCGCCTGGGTCTTTCCCCTGGCCCTGCTTCTGCCGGCAACGGTGTTGATGCTGGCCCTGTACGCCTGGCCGTTCGTCTCCTCCGTCTATCGCAGTTTCCTTGCCGCGGAAGGCGGCCTGACCACGGCCAATTACGGCAAAGCCTACGAGCTGTACTTCCGCGACGTGGTCTTTTCGTTGGAGGTTGCCGCCCTCAGCACCCTGGCCGCTGCCATTCTGAGCGTTGTTCTCTCCACCTACGTGCGCCTGACCCGCAACCGCATCGCCAGGTCCATCAGCTTTCTATATCGATTGCCCATCTTTATCCCCTTTGTCGTCGTTGGCCAGATGATGCGCACCTTTCTGGCCCCGCACGGTTTGCTCAACGTCTTCCTGGCCCAACTGGGGGTGATCGATATAGACGCTCCCTTGCAGCTCTTCAATATCCAGGGATTGGTGCTGAGCTTCGTCTGGAAGCAGGCCCCGTTCATGACCCTGATCATCCTGGCCGGCTTCCAGATGATTGACGATGCGTTCATCGAGGCGGCGCGTAGCGTCGGGGCCAACATCGTCCAGGTCATCGTCAAGATACTGATCCCTATGAGCCGGGCCAGTATCGCCGTGGCGGTTGTCCTGGCCTTCACCTCGACCATCAGCACCTTTACCCTGCCCTTTATGCTGATCGGTGGCAAGGTCCCAACGACGATCACCGTCGACATCGCCCATCGCGTAACCTACTTTGGGGATTATGGCGTGGCCAATGCCCTGGGCGTCGCCTCTTACCTGCTGGTTCTGGTCACGGCCATCTATTACCTCAGATATTCGGTGCGAAGGGGCATCTACGAAGTATGAAGGAGCGAAACTGGGGATGACTCGAACGAGGATATTGGTGAGGTCCTTTGAGGTTGTGCTGCTGGTTTTGCTTTTCTTCTTCATCTTCGGCCCGATGCTCGGCCTGCTGCTGTGGTCCATCGCCATTAAATGGTTTTGGCCCCACGCCCTGCCGCAGGAGATTGGGGTTGACTATTGGGCCCAGGCGCTGGGCTTTCAAAAGAGCCTGGCCATTGGGGCCGTAAGCATCACCGAGGCATTTCAGACCAGCATCCTGATCGCTCTGCTGGTGGTTGTCCTGGCGATGGCAATCGCCGTCCCGGCCGGTTATGTCCTGGCCAGGTACGCCATTCCTTTGCGCGGTGCGATTTTGTTTCTGTTTCTTATGCCCCAGGCATTTCCCCAACAACCGGTCTTTGTGAACCTGCTCTTAACCTTCAACAAGATGGGGCTAACCAGCACCACGCGAGGGGTGGTGTTGATTCACCTGATGGTCAGCCTGGTCTTCGCCGTCTGGATCTCCAGCGCGGCTTTCAAAGGCATCCCGCCTGAGCTGGAGGAGGCGGCCCGCAGCGTCGGCGCCTCGAAACTGAGGGCCTTTTTTAAGATCACCCTGCCGCTGGCCGCGCCGGGCCTGCTGGCCAGCGCCGTCTTTGTCTTCCTGACTTCGCTGGATGAGTTTACCGGCACGTTCTTCATCGGCCTGCCGTTCATCACCACCTTGCCGATGTTGCTTTATTCCTCCAGCGGCTCCAATTTGCAATTTGCCTCGGTAATTGCCATCGTCTTGCTCATTCCCAGCATCCTGTTTATGATCATCATCGAGCGTTTCCTCAGGGCTGAATATGTTGGGGGCGTGGGAGTGTGAAAGGAACTCTGAATGCCTGGCTTGCGTCTGGTCAGCTTACTGAAACAATTTGGGAAAACGACGGCCGTCGACCGCATCAATCTTGAAATCCAGGATGGCGAGATTATGACCCTCTTGGGGCCGAGTGGCTGTGGCAAGACCACTACCTTGCGTTGCATCGCCGGTTTTCTCAGGCCCGAGGCCGGGCAAATATTCCTGGGCGACCGGCAGGTGACCCACCTGCCCCCGGAGAAGCGAGACATCGGCATCGTCTTTCAGAATTACGCCCTGTGGCCTCACATGACGGTTTACGACAATCTGGCCTTCGGCTTGCAGTTGAAACGAGTCCCCAAAGCCAAAGTTGAGAGCCGGGTTGCCGAGGCCCTGGCGCTGGTGCGCCTGGGCGGTTTCGCCGAACGGTATCCCCGCCAACTCTCCGGCGGCCAACAGCAGCGGATCGCCCTGGCCCGGGCGCTCATCATCGAACCCCGTGTGCTGCTCCTCGACGAGCCGCTCAGTAATCTCGACGCCCAGCTTAGAGAAGAGATGCGTTTTGAAATTCGCGAACTCCAGCAGAAATTGGGCATTACCGCTGTTTACGTCACCCACGATCAGGCCGAAGCCCTGGCCCTCTCCGACCGGATTGCGGTGATGAACAACGGCGAGATCACCCAGATCGGCACGCCGGAACAGATCTACAATCGACCCAGCAGCCGCTTTGTCGCTGGCTTCATCGGCCTCAGTAGCTTTGTGGAAGGGGTCGTCACGCAGATTGAGGGCGCTACCGGATGCGCCGTGGTTACTATCGGGGATCAGATCAACATCTGCGTGCCGGGTGATAACCTGTCGTTGGATCAGCAGGTGACGCTGGCCATCAGGCCGGAGCACATCAGGTTGAGAGGCAACGCCTCGGAGCCTGTACCTGAGAGCGCCAACCTGCTCGAAGGGGAGGTCATTAAAGCCGCCTATTTAGGCGATGTCATTGATTACCGCGTTGCCATCGGTCAGTGGGAGTTGCGGTTTCACACCGCCGCCGATCAAGTTCTCCGTCCGAAAGAGAAAGTGCAACTCGTGATCCCCCCCGAACGGATCACGCTTATTCCAGACGACGCCTGATTCTCACCTGAGCGGCTCCAGCCGGGCCGTGAGGGGTGTTCAACCCAACATAAAATCGCCGGGCTTAACCCGGCGATTTTGCCATCAATGATATTTTGCGGAGGCGATAGAAATCTCAACCCGCGCCTTTGCTCTTCAGGACGGAGGTCACGGTCCACAGCAGGATTTTCAGGTCCATCAGAAAGCTCTGCTTCTCGATGTATTCAACGTCGTAGTTTACGATTTGATCAAAAGCGATGTTACTGCGTCCTTTGACCTGGGCCAGGCCGGTGATGCCGGGCAAAACTTCCAGGCGCTCGTAGTGCCAGCCGCGGTAGGCATCGACTTCCCAGGCGACGTTCGGGCGGGGGCCGACGAGGCTCATATCGCCGCGCAGGACGTTGATCAGTTGGGGCAGTTCGTCCAGGCTCAGTTTGCGCAAAACCCATCCTACCCGTGTGATTTTGGAGCGTTCAGCAGGCTTAAAGCTTTCCTCGGTGTGGTTGGAGGCGTTGATTTTGCCCTGGACGAAATCTTTCATAAAGCGGCGCTCAGACTCGCTGTCGTGGTCCTGGATCATCGTGCGGAACTTGTAAATGCGGAATAGTTCGCCACCCTTGCCCACCCGCTCCTGGACGAAGAAGATCGGCCCGGGGGAGTCCAGGCGGATGGCCAACGCGCAAATAAAGGCGAGGGGTAACACCAGGGGCAGCGTGATCAGGGAGATGGCAACATCGGCAATTCGCTTGAGGAACTGGTATTGCGGTTGTAGGACACTGACTTCTTGGCGAGGAATTACTACAAAATTCTGCTGGGACATTGCTTACCTTCCTGTTCAAAAGCTTCGTAAAAAAGATACCACAGCATCATTTGAAGAATATAAGGAGTGTCTATGAAATTGGTTAGAATTCCGGGGTTACGCGGCGGGTGATGGGGGTTGGGGTTTTGGTTTCAGGGCCCATCCCAGGGCTACCAGAAATATCGACAAAAATAGCCCGGCGCTGAGCAGATAGGCTCCGTTCAGCCCAAACAGGGGGATCAACGTATTGTAAGCGAGCGGGGGCCCGATGGCGCTGGCCAGGTCTCCTATCGTGAACAGCCAGCCCAGCCGGCGACCGCGCCGTTTCGCGCCGCTGAGATCGCCAACCAGAGTGGTGGATAGCCCCTGATTGCTACCCCCGCTGATGGCGGTCAGAGGGACGCCGATGAGAGCCAACGGCGACGAGCCCAGGGCCAGCAGGCTAAAACCGGCCAGGCCGGGAACCAGGCCGCCGGCGGCAATGCGCCAGCGATTACCCATCCGGTCTGAGAGGCCACCGATGGCGGGCGCGGAAACCATCGAGATGAGGGAGTTCAAGGCCAGCCCGAAACCTGTCAGGGTGGCCACCCCCAGGGCCCGCCCGCCGAGGTGAATCGAATCCCCCATCCGTTCTAGCAGAAATAAACCGAACGTGGAGTAGAAAATGCCGGCCAGCACCATCCGGTTTACGGCGAGCAAAGCCGTGGCCGAGGCAAATTCCATCCGGTTGGCCCGCCTGGAGGGGGAGGGGACGTGGGGGTTGGAGTCCATCACTGCCGTTGCTGTCGTGGCAAAGCGGCGGGTCTCCGGTAGAAAGATGAGGGCCACCATAGCGCCCAGCAGAGTCAAGCCCGCGCCGGCGCCCATCGCCAGGTGATACCCCAGCCAGTCTGTCAGCAGGCCGCCCACGAGCGTTCCGCTTAACGTTCCCATAAAGAACGAGATTTGATAGAGGCCAACCCAGCGACCCCGGTTGCCCGAATGGGAGATGTCGAGGATGATCGTGTTTCCCCCCACCCAGATGCCGGCCCAGGCCAGGCCCCACAGCAAGCGGCCCAGCAACAGCGGCCAGAAGCCTTGAGTCAGGGCGTAAATGGCAGTTGAAATAGCGCCGATAAAGAGCGCCATCACAAAAAGATAGCGTCGAGGCCAGCGTTCGTAGGCCAGGCCGGCCGGCCCGTTAAGAGCCAGCCGGATGAAGCGGTTGGCCGAGAGCAGAACGCCCAAACTGGCCAGAGACACACCGGCTTCCCCCGTATGGCTGGGCAGGACGGTATAAAGGGAGGCGTCGCCTATGATCGACAGGGCTGTGCCCAGGCCGGCCGGTATCAGGACGTGCCAGGGTGAGATGGCGGTCTTTCTCTTGTTGATCACGGCCATATTGTAGATGAGAGAAACTATAGTGGCAATTGTGATGGGGGTAGATCGGCCATTGCAGGCGTATTGAGGGCTTTAGCCCTCTGCGGCTGGTAAGGGCTGAAGCCCTCAATACCAGACCTGGTTACCCACCGGGCCATTGCGGTTGGCAGGCGATTATAGGTTCCGTTGCTTGGGAAACTTAGGGGGTTTGATTCACCTGCACCACAAAGTCGATTGAGTGATTGCAACCCATCTTGAGCGTATCGACGTTGCAGCAAATCAGCGAATCGGTGTGGTGGGTAGCGCCTTCGCTCAGGATTTTGGCAATGTAGGGGCCGATAGGAAAGCCGCCCCGGGGGCAATCCATATTGGTGCAGGGCAGGTACGTCGGGTAATTATGGCTGTCGCACACGATCTCGAACAGGGCGCTCTGGCTGGGAATGGCCGCGTGTTCGCCTCGCTCTATCCATTTGATCGAAAGGCTTTTAGCTTTTCTCGACGGTGCGAGCGGCAACCACCGCGAAGCCTCTTTTTGAACCGGTTGCTGGATGATGTAAGCCATACTACGCCTTTCTCGACTTCCGCTGCGATCTCAAGGAGATGACTGTAGCAGATGTTAACGATATTTTCGTTGATTTGGATAGGAATTGTCTTTGAAAGATGTAGGAAATTGGTTAGAGATTGCCGCCTTTCAATTCT
>JBHHXL010000178.1:0-9380 GCA_046757065.1 Anaerolineae bacterium | reverse complement strand
TAGCCCCACGAACAAGACGACTTTGGCCCATTTTTTTGAGAATATTTTGAACTAACGCCGCTATAAGAGGGGTGTGTCCGACATTTTAGAAGGATCGGGGGTGTGCGACCGAAGGGAGTGTGTCCCCCCGCTTCGCGTCCCCCCTGTGCTTTCCAAAAATTTTGGACGCGCCCTATGAGAGAGGGGAGGGTTTTGTCGCTATGGGGCGCCCTCTGATCAGTCTGGAAGATGTACTGGCTGTTTCACCGGGTGGGACCCTGGCTGTGCCGCCAGGTGCGTTGATCACGCCCCTGGCCCAGGATGCCATCACTGAACGAGGCATTCAATTGGTGGAAACGGCCGGCCCGGCCCAACCCAGGGACGCCTCTCCAGGCGTCGTGGCCATTGGCGCCGACCACGGCGGTTTCTCTATGAAAGAAGACCTGAAAAGCTTCCTGCGCGAGTTGGGCTACTCGATCAACGACGTGGGCGCCTACAGCGAGGAAGCGGTCGATTACCCTGACTTCGCCTACGCCGTGGCCCGGCAGGTGGCCCAGGGAGAAGCCTGGCGCGGCATTCTGGTCGATGGCGCGGGCATCGGCAGTTGTATGGCCGCCAACAAAGTGCCGGGGGTGCGGGCGGCGATGTGCTACAACGAAGCGACCGCCATCAACAGCCGCGAGCACAACAACGCCAACGTGCTCACCCTGGGCAGCAAAATGCTGGAACCGTACCAGGCCCGCCAGATCGTGCAAATTTGGCTGGCCACCGGGTTCGGCGGGGGGCGTCACGCCCGCCGGGTAGACAAGATTATGGACATCGAACGGCGTTATCTCAAAGGATAGAAACAATGGTTTCCTCTCCATCGACGCCAGTTCAGGCGTCCGAAACCCAACAACGTTTGAAGATGACTTATGAGGAATTCCTGGCGTGACGAGGATGTGTGATTATGGCCTTAGACGCCGCTACCATTGACCGTCTGGTCAACGAAATAAGCCGGCAGGTGTGGGCCGAATTATACGGCCACAACGAATGTTGCTTTGACTGCCAGGGCCATTGCGTACAGCACTGCCCGGACCGGGTGCGCGAGGTTATTTCCGCCGGGGCCGCCCGCCTGACATCCAGTTTAGGCATCGGGCCGGTTGAAAAGGATATTAGCCGGCTAATCGACCATACCCTGTTGAAGCCCGATGCCACCGTCCAGGAGATCACCCAACTTTGCCACGAGGCGGCGTTATACCAATTTGCGGCGGTGTGCGTAAACCCCACGCACGTCAGGCTGGCAGCGCAACTCCTGCGCGGCTTCCCGACGAAGGTCTGCACGGTGATCGGGTTCCCGCTCGGAGCCACGTCTACAGAAGCGAAAGTCTTCGAAGCCCGCCAGGCGCTCGCCGATGGCGCTTCGGAGATCGATATGGTCATCAACATCGGCGCGCTCAAGAGCGGTGACGATGCTCTAGTGGAACGGGACATCGCAATGGTTAGCGGGACGGCCCACAGCCGGGGAGCCATTTGCAAAGTCATCATTGAAACCTCGATGCTGACCGATGAGGAAAAGGTGCGCGCCTGCCAACTGGCTCAGAAAGCGGGCGCGGACTTTGTGAAGACCTCGACCGGCTTTAGCGGCGGCGGCGCGACCATCCACGATGTGGCCCTGATGCGGCAGACCGTCGGCCCCGAAATGGGCGTTAAAGCCTCCGGCGGAATCCGCACGCTCTCCGACGCCCAACAACTGGTCGCCGCCGGCGCGACGCGGTTGGGCGCCAGCGCGGGCGTCAGAATTATCCAGGAAGCGAAGTCAACGCAACCTGAGCTGCTGAGGGCCTGAGATGCAGATTGCGCGGGTGGTGGGTTCAGCCGTATCCACGGTGAAAGACGACAAACTGACGGGCGTCAAACTGCTGGTCGTTCGGGAGGCGAACGTCCAGGGGGAACCGGTTGGCAAACCGTTGGTGGCCGTCGATACGCTTGACGCCGGCGTGGGCGACCTGGTGTTGACGGCCAGCGGTTCCTCGGCCCGGCAAACCAACATCACCGAAAACCGCCCCGTCGACACGGTCATTATGGCCATCCTGGACAGCCTGGAAGTGGACGGCGAGATCACATTCCGCAAATCATAAGGGTGCATTCAACATGAGTTGGAAGATGTAGAACAAACTGTTAGTTTGTTCGCTCCGGACAAGCTAACAGCTTGTCCTACAACTCATTTTGAACACACTCAAATCATAAGCGGACGGCGGCGTTTATGCTCCTGGGAAAAATTGTTGGAACTGCTGTAGCCACCATAAAAACGCTGGAGTTGACCGGCGTCAAACTCCTGGTCGTCCAGCCCCTCAACAAACGCCTGGAGCCGGTCGGCACGCTGCAGGTGGCTGCGGACACCGTCCAGGCGGGCTACGGCGACATCGTGGTGATGGTCCGCTCCCGCGAGGCTTCGCTGGCCCTGGACGTCAAAGGCACGCCAACCGATCTGGCTACGGTCGGGGTGGTGGACACGGTAGATGTTGACGAAGCCGGGCAGGTCTTCGAGTTGCCACCGGGCCTCTCGAAATTTGCCTGAAGCCACTAAAGGACGCCCATCTTGATCATCGCCAGGGTTATCGGCACAGTCGTCTCTACGATTAAACACCCCGCTTACCAAAGCTATAAAATCCTGGTAGTGCAACCGCTGCACCTGTCCGGCGCGCCTGACGAAGAGTCGTTCATCGCCATCGACAGCGTCCACGCCGGAATCGGCGACACTGTGCTGGTTTTGCGTGAAGGCAACGGCGCTCGCCAGGTCACCCAAATCCCCGACGCCCCCATCATTTCCGTCATTGTCGGCATTCTGGACTCGGTTGAGCTGGCCCAAGAGGTCGAAGGCCACAAAGCGGGAAGCCGTGGCTGACAACCTCCAAGCTCAGGCATCTGTCCCCCAAAATTAAGAATTTTGCCTCACTTGTTTCATCCAGCATTTACTGGTATGATTATGTCGTAGGGCTGTCCCGATTATCTCAAATCCGATGTATCTCAGGTTAGTTATGTAAATTTTATCAGCCATTTGCCAGGGGAAACGTGTTAGAGGAAAAATTTTTCGCGGTTACGGATTGGCTCTTACGCTCTCCATCTGCCAGGTCTTCCGACGAGACTGACAATCAAATTGCGATGATGTGGCCGCTTAGCCTGGGGCAAATTGCCAGCGTCCTTGTGCTGGCAGCGATCAGCTACATTGACCTGCTGAACCGCAAGGCCGGGCCAGAATCGTTCATTCTGATGTCCTCCGCCGTGTTGATCGGTTTGCTCGGCCCGCTTGGTTACTGGTGGGCGCAGCGAGGCCACGCTCGCCAGGGCAAGTTCATCTTTCTCGCCAGCAGCTTACTGGCCTTGACCATCGCCGTGCTCTATTACGGCCCCTTGAGCAGCCTTACCTTTTTCTTCACCTGGCCGATCATGGTGGCCAGCATCCTGATTCGGGCCAGGGCGGGTTTTGTCATCGCCCTCGTCAGCAGCGTCATCCTCACCCTCGTTTATGTTCTTGGACAACTCAATCTTGTAATCCCGAGGCTGTACGGAGCCGAAACGATACCCCCCCTGCGGCTCATTACGATTATTCTCTCCTACCTGCTGCTATCCTACCTGACCTGGCTGTTGGCCCACAAGTGGTACGACGCCATCCTGCGAGAACGCCAGCAAGCGCAAAAATTGGCAGCCGCCAACAAGTTCCTGACCGAGGCAAACCAGTTAAAGAGCGAATTCATCGGCATCGTTAGCCACGAATTGCGGACTCCACTCAATTGCGCTATGGGTTACACCGAATTGCTGATGAATGGTGTCTATGGAACGTTAAGCGATGTGCAAATGCAGAAGTTGCGGCTCGTTCATGAGAGTACGGAAAAGCTGTTGGGCCACATCAACGCGATGCTAAACCTGTCTGATATTCATACCGGCCAGTTCGTTCTCAAGCCGGAGGTCGTTCAACTGGAGCGGCTGCTCAAGGATGGCATCGCCGGCGCGGAGACCCCGGCGAACTTGAAGGGGTTGACGATTATCACCTATGTCGAGAAGAATCTACCGGGCGTCTATGCGGACCCGCGCCAGCTCCGGCTGGTTTTGAACAACCTGTTGTCCAATGCCATCAAGTTTACCCATCAAGGCGGAGTCGAGATCCGTTGCCAGCAACTGGACAAGAACAGAGACTTCAAGCACCTGCCGCCCAAGCGACGCCCGCTCAACGGCCAGTGGATCGGCATTAAAGTCATTGACACGGGGGTGGGAATTCCCCCCGAAATGCAAGAGGTTATCTTCGATGAGTTTCGCCAGGTTGATGGCTCCAGCACCCGGCGCTTCGGCGGTATGGGCCTGGGCCTGGCCTTAAGCAGGCGATTGATCGAAATGCAGGGCGGCTACATCTGGGTTGAAAGCGCGCCCAACCGGGGCAGCACCTTCACCTTCGCTCTGCCCGCTGCCGATAATCACCAGGAGTAATGAATCGTGAGCGAAGTACGCAATTTGATCCTGATCGTCGAGGATGATGACGACAACCGGCAACTGACCTGTGATTTGCTTGATTTGCAAAATTATGACATTCTGGAAGCTGCCAACGGCCTGCAGGCGCTGGACCTGCTGAACAAGCACCGCCCTCACCTGATCCTGATGGATGTAGCCATGCCCGGCCTGAACGGGCTGGAGGTCACCCGCCGCATCCGGCAGAATGAAAGCCTGGCCCACATCCCGATCATTGCTTTGACCGCCTATGCCGGCAGCAAAGACCAGGAAGCTGCTCTGGCCGCGGGCTGCACCAACTACGTGTCAAAACCGATCAACATTCAAGAGTTACTCTCGAAAATCGAAACTCACATTCAACCCTCGACGCCACCTTGACGCAAGGTATTAAGAAGTAGTTATGAGCAGTATCCGCCCTTCGTTACTCACCGCTGATTTCTTCACCGCCGATTATCGCCTGTCCGCCAGCGTTAATGTGGCGAATCGCCGTTTGGCCGATATTTTAAGCGATCGCATTAGCGATTTCCTGGAAGTACGCAACGTTTACGTGTCACGCATCAACAGCCCCGGCCAGATCATCGGCACTTACCCGCAAGGCGCTCTTATCAAATCTCATATCAATTTTGTGGTCTTGCCCACAGAGGCCGACGGCCTGTCGAAGGACCACACCTACCCGGCCTTCAACCGCCAGGCCAATCCCGCCTTCATGACGCTTCCCTCCTTCGAAATTCGAGGTAAACTACAGGTGACCGGCAAACTCAATTTAAGAGCCTTGCTGGCGATTGGCACCAAGAAATTTATGCCACTGCTCCAGGCAACGGCCACGGCTGCCTTGCACCCGGACATCTCGTTCAGCGGGCCGGTGATCCTGGTCAACAAGGTAGCCATCGAAGTTTTCTGCCTGGACCAAAGCTAAGTCACTTCAACTTCGCAGCGAGACAAAATGTCATACATTCTAATTGTCGATGACGACCAGGATATTCAGCGCCTGATGAGTTTCGCGCTCAGCCGGGCCGGGTATCAGGTTCGGGTGGCCAACGATGGCGAGGAAGGGCTGCAGAAGGCGCTTCAGGCTCACCCGGCGCTCATCATCGCCGATATTATGATGCCCAAGATGACCGGCTACCAGTTCTGCCGGGAAATTCGAGCGGTACCGGCCCTGGAGAAAACCCCCATTCTTATTTATTCAGCCCGTTTTCAACCGGTCGATCAGAAGGCTGCGCTGGAGGCCGGAGCCACCGACTACATCCCAAAATCGGTCACGCCGGACCAGATCGTAACCAAGATCAACAACCTCTTATCCCACCCGGCCAGGGATGCCGGCCTTGAAGCGGGCAGGCTGCTGGGCATCCTCAGCCTGCGCGGCGGGGTGGGCGTAACCACGCTGGCCGTGAACCTGGCCGTGGCCCTGGCCTTCAGCCGCAAGGAAGAGGTCGGCTTGCTAGACCTGGCGCCGGTGGCCGGCCACGCCCCGCTGTTGTTGGGGTTGCGGCCAGGTACAAGCTACCTCGATGCCTTTGAGAAAAACGAAATCAGCCCGCAAACGGTCAGGCCCTATTTGACCGCGCACGACTCCGGCGTGCGCCTGCTGGCCTCGCCGCTGGCCTTTCCAGGCAACGATGTCCCCCCGGCTGACGGGTTTTTCGAGATAGGCCAGGCTCTGAGAACCGCCTTTGCCCTGACCATCCTGGATTTCCCCCACACGTTCTCCATAGCATCCGACGGGCTGCTATCGAATGCGACCAAAGTCATCCTTGTTCTGGGGCCGGACATCGGCTCCATTCAGTCGGCGGCGATTGCGCTGCAACACCTGGGCGCGTTGGGCCTCGAACCGAACCGCATCAACCTCGTCCTCAACCACCCGACGCCGGCCTCCGGCCTCGGCCCGGAGATGATCCAGAAAGCCCTGAACCGGCCTGTCAACACGGTGATCCCGTATGAGGCCGAGATGCTGGCCGCCCTGAACAGCCGCACGCCGTTGATGCTGTACGCCCCCAAGTCCCCGGCGGCGATTGCCATCGCCCGGCTGGGGGCAATGTTGACTTCCTGACAGGATTGGTAAATCTAACCGATGACCTACGACGCCCAGAACCTCGATCATGAGCAGGCCCTGCGCCGGGAAATCGTGCAGGTTGGCAAGTTGCTATACGAAAAGCAACTGGTGGTCGCCACGGACGGCAACATCTCGGCCCGCCTGGACGGTGGACGGATCCTGGCCACGCCCAGCGGCCTGTGCAAAGGGCTGATGGAGCCCGACCAGTTGCTGCTGATCGATATGAACGGCCAGCGGACCGGCCCCGCCACGCCGGCCAACCGGAACTTGCGCCCCACCTCCGAGCTGCGTATGCACCTGGAGGTTTACAGGCAGCGGCCCGACGCGCGGGCGGTTGTTCACGCGCACCCGCCCCACGCCGTGGCCCTCAGCATCGCCGGGGTCTCGCTGGCCGAATGCCTGCTGCCGGAAGCCATCCTCTTCCTGGGCCTGCCGCCGACCACACCCTACGCCACCCCCTCAAGCGAGGAGAATGCCCAGGCCATCCGCCAGATCATTCGCGGCCACGACGCCCTGATGTTGCAGCGACACGGCTCGCTGACCGTGGGCGACAGCCCACTGAACGCCTTCTATCGGACCGAAACGCTAGAGCAGGTGGCGCGCATCACCTTTATGCTGCATCAACTGGGCGGCGGCGAACCCCTGCCAGCCCACCAGGTTGAAAAACTCCTGGCCCAACGCCAGGAGCTGGGCCTCAGCCGCCCGGCCGACGCCGAGGATTTCTGCCACGTCTGCGGCGTATGCCATCCCTGGGGCGAGCATACCCAACCGGACGATCTGGTGCAGCTTATCACCGAACAGGTCCTGGCCGCCCTCAACCGGAACGGGTTGTGACCGGGCAAAAGCAGCGGCGATTCTTGCGAAAACCGGCGGTCCTGAGTATAATCCCCCCGGTTTCAACCAACAGACCTATGCGTGCCCCCGTCGTCTAGTGGCCTAGGATACAGCCCTTTCAAGGCTGCGACACGGGTTCGAATCCCGTCGGGGGCACTGCCAGTTCCGCCAGAACCCGGGTTTAGCTATCCAGTTAACCGGGTTTATTTGTTTGGGCGCATTCAAAATGCGTTGGTAGTGGGCACTTTAGTGCCTATCTTGAGGGCTGAAGCCCTCACTACAAGCGGGCCAGACAAGGAGGCAAACGATGTGTGGTCGCTTCACCCTGACGGCGAACGCCGAGGCGATTCAAGCGGCGTTCAACGTCCAGACGATCAACGCCGAGCTTCTCCCGCGCTACAACATCGCCCCCACCCAGCCGGTGGCGGTGGTGCTCAGCAACGGCGAGCGCCATTTGGAGATGTTCCGCTGGGGCCTGATCCCCTTCTGGGCCAAGGACCCGGCCATCGGCAACCGGATGATCAACGCCCGGGCCGAGACGGTGGCCGAGAAGCCCAGTTTTAAGACCCCCCTCAAGCACAAACGCTGCCTGGTCGTCTCGGACGGTTTTTACGAATGGCGCAAAGAGGAAAGCGGCAAAACGCCGATGTACATCCGGCTGGCGTCCGGGGAGCCCTTTGCCTTCGCCGGCTTGTGGGATACCTGGTCCAAACAAGACGAGCCGCTCAACTCCTGCACCATCATCACCACCGCCCCCAACGAGTTTATGGCCCCCATCCACAACCGGATGCCGGCCATCCTGACCCCCGAGGCTATCGATGTCTGGCTGGATCCGTCCGAGACGAATCCTGAAAGGCTGCTGCCTTTGCTGCGCCCCTACCCGCCGGAATCGATGACCGCCCACGCCGTCTCCCGGCTGGTCAATTCGCCCGCTAACGACGTGCCGGCCTGCATTGAACCGGCCTGAAAGGAGGAGCCTATGCGCTTGAGCCATATGATCAACGCCGTTGACGCCCACGCCTGCGGCGAGCCGGGACGGGTCATCGTTGGCGGCGTGCTGGATGTGCCGGGTGAGACCATGTTCGACAAGAAAAGGTGGCTGGAAACTCACGGCGACGACCTGCGGCAACGGATGCTGCGCGAGCCGCGCGGCTACCCGGCCACCTGCTGCAACCTGATCCTGCCGCCAACCCATCCCGACGCGGACGCGGGTTTCGTCATTATGGAGCAAACGGAGTACCCGCCGATGTCGGGCACGAACACCATTTGCGTCACCACCGTTTTGCTCGAAACCGGGATGCTGCCGATGCAGGAGCCGGTCACCGAGCTGACGTTGGACACCCCGGCCGGGCTGGTCTCGGTCCGGGCCGAGGTATCCGGCGGCAAAGTGACGCAGGTCACCTTCCAGAACGTGCCCGCCTTTGCCGTCCATCTCGACGCGCAGGTCGAAGTCCCCCACCTGGGCACGGTCACCGTCGATGTGGCCTACGGCGGGATGTTCTTCGCCATCGCCGACGCCGAACCGCTGGGGCTGCGCCTCACCCCGGACGAGGGCCGGGACATCGTCCGCCTCAGCGAAATGATCAAAGCCGCCACCCAGGAGCAGCTACCCGTCACCCATCCGGAGAACCCCGAGATCGCTGGGGTCAGCATCTCCCAACTTTCCGGCCCGCCCAGCCACCCCGACGCGCACCGCAAGAACGCGGTGACCGTGGCCACCGGCCGGCTCGATTGGGAGCGGCCCGCAACGTGGACCGGGGCGCTGGACCGCTCGCCGTGCGGGACCGGCACCTGCGCCAAGATGGCCGCGCTCTACGCCAAGGGACAACTGGGTCTGCACCAGGATTTCCGGCACGAGGGCATCTTGGGCACGCTCTTCACCGGGCGGCTCATCGGCGAAACGCAGGTCGGGCCGTACCCGGCGGTTATCCCCACCCTGGGCGGCCAGGCCTGGATCACCGGTTTCAGCCACTACGTCGTCGATCCGACCGATCCCTTCCCTAACGGCTTCACCGTCGGCGACATCTGGGGC
>JBHHXL010000177.1:0-9400 GCA_046757065.1 Anaerolineae bacterium | reverse complement strand
GCTCACTCGCTCACCCGCAGACTCACAACCAGGGCGTGACGTTGTGCTCGGCCACCAGGTCCACGAAGCCGTCGTAGCCAACGACTCGCACGCCCTCGACGAGCCTGTCAATGCCGCGCAGGGTCAAATCAGCTTCCAGGGCGTAGACGGGGCGGCTTTGCGCAGCCTGGCGCACTAATGGCTCCAGCCGCGTCCCGGCTGCGGCTGCGTAAACACCGTCTTCGTACAGCAAAACGGGGGCCTCGGCCGGGGCGACGCGCAGGCAACTTTCCAGGTTTCCAAACAGGAAAGGCGACTTGTTGATTGTATAGAGCATTGTCCTATCCACCTCTCACTCAAAAAGGCAAGATCACGTCTTGGTCCTCGATCAAGGCGGCCAATCCCGCTGAATCGATCACCTCGACCTCCAGCACCAGGTCGTCGGGCGAGAGGCCGCGTTCCTCCAACGACTCTCTGTGGACATAGAATCTATCCATATCTAGACCCGGCAGGGCGGGGTAGGTTTGCGACACTTGCTTCATTCTCATCGGTTTGGCATTTTGATTCTGGGTGATGGCGTACACCCCGTCGTCGACGAAAGCCAGGGCGGTATCGAGCTCGTAGGAGGCCATAATGAGGATAACCTGGAGTCCTTCAAAGCTGTAGAGCGAGCCATAGGGCG
Source organism: Anaerolineae bacterium (assembly GCA_046757065.1). Taxonomy (GTDB): domain Bacteria; phylum Chloroflexota; class Anaerolineae; order 4572-78; family JBHHXL01; genus JBHHXL01. The sequence goes on along the minus strand of JBHHXL010000177.1, from coordinate 8,739 downwards.
CTTTGCGCAACAAAACCAGATATTTCTTCTGCTTTTCGTCGGTCATGGCTAATCTCCAAAGGTTACCAGGCGGTCGGCATCTTCCATAAAAGATACCAACTGGCCCAGCCCGGCGATACGCGCGTTGGGAATGAGCAGGTCTTCGGTCATACCGCGATAGGTGGAGGCGGCGATGCAGGCCACCATATCAATGCCCTGTTCGCCCAGCGCCGTCCAGCGGTCGCGGAGGTTGCGCTCGCCGGGCGGCTTTTGGAACTTGTTGGCGTTGTGGACGGCGTCTTCGTAAAAAAAGATGCCACTGATCTCGTGGCCTTTCTCCAGCGCGGCCTGGATGAAATGGTAGGCGCTGTCTGCCGCCTGGTGCTGATAGGGGCCGTCGAGAATAAGGATGGAAAATTTCATTGCTTTTCTAACCTCCCGTGAAATATTCTGCTCTTTGTTTGCCCTCAGGCCGCCGCCCGCGCCTGCCGGTAGCCACGCGCCATTTCCACCAGCCGTTCGGCCCAACCGGGGGCGCCCAGCGCGTGAAGATGGGTGTAGGCGGCCAGCACGTTCTTGTAAAGAATGCCGTCTCGCTCGCCGTCGACGCCGTGCCCGCGCGAGATGGCGTAAGCCAGCCGGACATCCCCCAGATTGGTGATCTGGGAGTGATGAAACTCGTGTCCTCGAAATTCGGTGCCGGACCGGAACCAGGCGTTGTCCTTCTCGACGCGAAGGGTAACATAGCCGTGGGCGCGCGGTCGCGCTGTCAACTCAATGTCGCAGGGCAGGGCGGCCACCATTTCGGCCCGCCGCCCGTTCCAGGCGATGGAGCGGGCCAGGTACATCAGCCCGCCGCACTCGGCGTAGACCGGCATCCCCTCCTCAATTGCTTCTCGGATGGCATTGCGCAGGCGGTGGTTGGCCTCCAGCGCTTCCAGGAAGACTTCGGGGAACCCGCCGCCCAGGTAGAGGGCGTCAACGTCGGGCAGGTTGGGCTCGGCCAGGGTGTCGAAGGGGCAGAGTTGAGCGCCGGCCGTTTCTAACGCCTCCAGATTGGCCGGATAGTAAAAGCTGAAAGCCCGGTCCACAGCCACGCCGATGCGCGCGGTTTGGGTCACGGCCAGCGAGGCCGGACGGCAAGGCGGCAAGGCCGGCGCGGCCCGGGCCAGGGCCAATACCCCTTCCAGATCGACGTGGGCCTCAACCAGCCGGCGGGCGGCGGCGATGACGGCTCCGGTTTCCGGATGTTCGGGCCGGGGCACCAGGCCCAGGTGGCGCTGGGGGATGGTGAGCGCCGGGTCGGCCGGCAACGCGCCCACGACTTTAATGTGGCAGTAATGTTCCAAGGCCGCCCTGAGTTTGGTCTCGTGGCGGGGGCGGGCGACGCGGTTAAGGATGACCCCCACCAAATTGGTTTCAGGCTCGAAGTTCTGAAAACCCTGCACCAGCGCGGCCACACTGCGCGAAATGCGGGTCGTGTTGACCACCAGCACCACGGGCGCTGCCAACAAACGGGCCAGACGAGCCGTGCTGGTCGAGCCGGCCAGGTCCAGACCATCGTACAGGCCCATCGCTCCTTCGATGATGGACAACTGAGCCCCCGACCGGCCCTGTTGAAAGATGTCGAGTATGGACTCGGCGTCCATCATAAAGAGATCGAGGTTGCGACAGGGACGGCCGGCGGCGGCGGCCAGCCAACTGGGGTCGATGTAATCCGGCCCCCTTTTGAAGGGTTGAACCCTCAGCTCGCGTTCCCGGAAGGCGGCGCACAGGCCCAGGCTGACGATCGTTTTGCCGCAGCGACCGCCCGGCGCAGAGATGACCAGACGGGCGCTGCTCTCCGGCAGGGCGCGGGGATCGTCGATCCTTTGCTGCACCTGGGCCTCAACCAGCGGCACGTTTTGCCTCAGGCCTCGAGCAGGGCCAACGATTCGCTGGGGCAGGCGGTCACGCAAGCGTCGCAGCCAATGCAATCGCCCATATCGCCAACGACCAGGGCCACGATGGTTTCGCCGGTGGGGCCGGGGCCGTTATCTCTGTCCTTCATATCCAGGTACTCCACCGGGCAAATGTCAACGCAATCTGCGCAGCCTTCACAGGTTTCTTCATTGACAATAATATAGAACATTATCTCTTCCTTCCCCATCTTGATCGCAATACAGAGGATAAGGACCGGTGACTATAATAGCATACATTAAGCAATCTGTCATTCCCCCCGGGCGCGCGGTCGCCGTGACGCCGAAGGTCCGGTTTCCGGCCAGCGATTCAGGCCACCACCCGGCCTCGCGCAGACGCCCACAGATAGTAGACGAGCAACCCGGCCAGGAATCCCAGCGCCATATTGGTCGCCACCGAAACGACCACCGTCATTATTAAGGCGATCCAGGCCTGGCGTCCCCTCACGTCGCGGGCCAGCCAGGCCAGGTTGAGGCTGACCATCAGCAACATCGCTCCGACGATGGCCAGCGGAAACACCGAAAAGAGGTTCACGATGGAGCGGCTCAGGAAAAGGCCCAGGCCAATCTCGATCAGCCCCTCCATAATGTTCGCGCCCCCGCTGCGAGCGCCGAAGGTGTACTGGCCCACCAAGCCGCCCGCGCCGTGGCACATCGGCATGCCGCCGAAGAAGGGGACGATGGTGTTGAAGATGCCCTGGTTGAGCAGCAAACGGCGCTCCGGCACCGCCCGGGCCGGAAAGTAATCCCGGATCAGGGTGCCGCAGGAGAGGCAGGCGTTGGTCAGCGTCAGCGGCATTTGCGCAAACCCGGCCAGGACCAGGCCCGTCCACACATCAGGCCAGGCGGGCCGCACCAGCGGAGGCAGGCTGATTCCGAAATGAATTGCGCCGGCCAGCTCTCCCCGAAACAAGGGCAGCAGCGTCCCGCCCACCACCAGAACCAGCGCGGCCGGTGCGTAGCGATTGTCCTTCAGCAGCAAGATGATCAAAATCGCGGCCAGGCCCAGCCCCCAGTTCCCGGCGACGGTAAACGGACCCTGGCCGAGCATTTCGAGGCTCAACCGGCCGAGCAAAATACCGAGCGCAACCTGGATACCCCGGATGACACAGCGGGGCGTGATCTTCACCAACCAATCCACCAGCCCGGTCACAGACAGAACCAGCCAGATCAACCCCAGGCCCAGGCCCGCGCCATAAACCAGGCCCGGCCTCCAGCCCTGGCTGAGGGCGACGGCGGCAACGACCTTCTTCGGTTGCAGAGGCATCGGGAGCCGGTAGACCAGGCCCAGGGCGATGTTCGTCAGCCCCAGCATCACCAGGAAGCCGGCCGGCTCCAGCCCGACGATGACGATGTAGCCGATGGCCAGCGGGAAGAGCGTGCCGAAATCTCCCATCGAGCCGGCCAGTTCTCTCGGGCTGAATTCAAAGTCACCGATCTTCATCGAGATGTTGCCGCCATTCTTTGAACGGCGCGCCGCGCAGGGCGGCTTCGGCCTGCGCCCATTCCGCCGCCGGTTCCGACTCCAGCCGCACCGCTTCGATTACGTCATCCCGCAAGCGGAAGCTGGCTCGCAGGCGGTGGCCGTTGACCTCGGCCTCAGCCGCCCGAATGTGGACCCCGGCCGAGATTTTCAAGGAGCGCATCGGCCCGGTCCGCCCGTTTTCGGCGTGCAGGCCCAGGTACTCCGCCGAGGCCAGCCGCTTGGCGACCTGGCGGGCACGGTCGGCCTCGGCCCGGCTCAGCCGGCCCGATTCGAGCGGCCGGCCCAGGGCTTCGGCAAACTCTTCCAACAACATCTCCTGGACCGCCTCGACCGAAACCTCGCCGATGAGCCGCCGCAACGTCGTCACCCGCTCCCGCAGGGCCGAGGCGGCCAGTTCCCGAAACGACGGCCAGGGCGCGCGCCAGACACGGGCCATCGTCTCGTAATCGAAATCGAACAACAGGTTGCCGACCACGACGCAAGCCTGCCCGATCCGCCCGCCGCCAACCCCGGCGATGCGCCGCCCGTTGGCCTCGATCTCGTTGACGGCCCGCAAATCCGCCTTCAGCCCCAGGCAGCGCAGGGCGGCCACCGGCGCGGCCAGTATCCGGGCGTAAACCTCTCTGAACAGAAGCGGCAGGCGGCTGTGATGGAAGACGCACTGGTAAAACAACTGGTCGGCATCCAGGTAGGTGGCCCCGCCACCGACCCGCCGCCGGAAAACGGGCAATCCCCGGCGCTCACATTCGGCCCGGTCCAGGACGGCCTCGTAAATCTGGTGGTAGCCCAGGCACAGATACGCCGACAGCGGGCGGCAAACGATGATCGTATCGGGCGAGTCCGCCGTCATCGTCTCGGCCAGGGCGTGATAGACCGCCTGCGTTCGCCACGAGTCGGTCGGCCCCAGGTTCAGCAGCCGGATGGCCTGCGGCATCTAGCCCACCACTTCGGCCAGGCTCGACCAGATTTCGTCCAGGCGCAACTGATGGTTGATAACGATCAGGTCCTCGGCCTCGGGCCGGAACGGATAATCGCGGTACTCCTCGCCGGGCCGGTAGGAACCGTAGGGGCGATTGCAGGCCATCTGCCCCTGCCGGTCGGGGCAGCCGTTGGTCATAAAGGGTAGGCCGCTGCTGACCGCCCGTTGCAGCATCTCCGGCGGTGCATCCAGGCGGGCGATGGCGTCCCATACATCGAAGCTAATGGCCTCGCGGGGCAGGTCTTCGTGCTCGATCAGGTACTTGACCAGTTGGATGCGCCGCCAGCGGTGGACGGGCGCCCGGGCCACGTTCTGCATGACCGTGCCCGGCTCCGGGTTGAAGGAGAAGAGATAGGCGGCGATTTGCTCGGACTTGAGCCGGTAGAACAGATCGACCAGATCGCGGTCGGTTTCACCCAGGCCGACGATGACGTGGCAATTGACCTTCATCGGGCCGAAAATGCGCCGGGCGGCGCGGACGATCTGCCAGTGATAATCCCAGTCGTGCGGGCCGCGCGCGCCCCGCCCGCGCGTGTCGTTGAACACCGCCTCCGAAGCGGCGTCCAGCCCCACGCCGATGATGTCCGCCCCGGCTTCCTTGATCTCCAACAGCCGTCCTTCGTCCAGGGTCGTGGCGCTGACCAGGGCCGAGAGCGGCACCTCCGGCGCGGCCCGGTGCACCCGCCCGGTCATATCGATCAGGTCATCGCCGGCGCGGGGGTCCTGCACCTGGGCGATGCACACCCGCCCGACGCCGCCGTTGGCCTCCCTTTCGGCGATCTTTTCGGCCACCAGGTCGGTCGGGTAAAGCGGCCAGGCCACCCGGATGAAGGTGTTATCCTCCGGCAGGCCGGGCCGCTCCCGGGCCAGGCCGCAGTAGGTGCAGTTGGCGTAGCAGCCCTCCGGGTAATTTTGCAGCAGGTTGATACAGTTGCAGCGGCAGCGATGGATGTGTCCCGGTTTCAAACCCAGTTCAATGGCCGCGGCCATACTGATCCGCACGTAATCGGGGCTGATTTGAAACGCTTCGGCTTGCAGGTGGTAAGGAACGGTTACTTTCGCCACGAACTTCCTCCAAAAACTGAGCGTCGTGTGTCGTGTGTCACGTACCACGTGTCACGTATCACGTGTTGTGCAGTACTTGACACTTGACAGACACCTGACACTTGACACACGACACGCAACAATCACCACGTCACGCCACAGCAGGCGTTGATAAAGCGCGGCTCCAGCCCCTGCCGGCGGGCGTAGGCCACGATGCCGTCCGCCGGATAGGCGATGCCGTTCAGGCCGGCGTCGACGGCCAGGCGGTCGATCTCCTGCTTCAGCGAACCCAACGGGCGGGCGCAGCCGAGCATGACCGGCGTGGCCGGCAGCGCCTTGCGCGCCGTCTCGAAGAAGCCGCCGATCTCAGCCAGCGAGGGCGGCTGCACGCCGGCCATCGGCGTCCCGCTCAGGGGCATCAGGACCACCAGGACCAGGGCCTTGGGCGGGTGGCGGGCGATCATCTCCAAAGCCTGCCACTCGCCCAGCATCCGGCCAAAGTGCAGGCCCAGGATGATGTGAGGCACCAGGGGCACGCCGTGCCGGGCCAGCCGCTCCAGCACGGCCTCATAATCTTCAGGCGTCGCATCCAGATGATAGACCTGGCGAATCGTCTCCTCGTGGCCGATGATGTCGATCATCGCCCCGTCCAGGCCGACCCCGCCCAGAGCGGCGCAGGTCTCCGTATCGGGCAGGCCGGGGTGGACGCGCACCGCCAGGCCCAACTCGCGCCGGACGCGGACCAGATCGGGGATGTGCTTGAGCAGCGGCACCCGGCCCCGGGCGTCGCTGCCGCCGGAGATGAGCACGCCCCGCGCACCGCGCCCGGCCAGCTCCGCGCACAGGTCGAACAGCGAGCCGGAGTAGCCGGTCAGGTCGGCCATCCCCTTGAGCACGGCCATCCGGCAGTGTTCGCAGTTCAGGGCGCAGGCGGTCCCGGTCAGGCTGATCGAAACGAACTCGGTCGCGTCGTGCTGGCCGTACTCCGAGGTCTTGTAGCGCCTGAGACCGGGCAGGTGAAAGGCGATCTGGTCGGGGAAATTGGCCCGGCGAAGGTCGAGGCAGGCCGGGTCGACCGTGATGGCCGGGGCGGCGGCCGGCGGCAGGTCCAGAAAGATCGCTTCAGCCACGGCTGCCTCCCGGCGTGACGAAACAGCCGTAGGGATCGGACCGGGTTTTGGCCTCGACCAGGCCCGCCCGCCGCACGGCCTGTTGGATGGCCCGGCTCAACGCGGCCAGGGGGATGGCCTCCAGTTCCAGCGGCCAGCGTTCGTAGACCTGGCCCAGCGTAGCCTCCACCGCCTCGACCCGGCTGGTGTGCCAGCGCAGGCTGGCCTCCAGATCGGCCACCGCCTTCTCGGCGGCGAAAAAGTCCCCGCTGATGAAGACCGCCTTCATCATCTGCCCGGCCAGCGTCAGCCGCACGTCGAGCAGCCCGCCCGGGGTCTTGACCCTGGCCGCGCCGACCGCGTCCGGGACCTCGGTGGTTTGATGCACCCAGCCATCGGTCAGATACTTCTCCCGTTCAAGGGCGGCGGCAGCCCGGCGCTCGCCGGGGGTGAAATCGCCGGGGACGAGCTCAACGTCGAAGGCGGCGGCGTAACCGGCGGCCACCTGCCGCCGCACCGCGTCGAGCGTGACTTGCCGGCCAACCTCCCGCCGGACCGTCGAAGTGCGGGCCGAGACGGTGGCGATCTCTTTGTCGGAGATTTTCTCGAAGGGCGTGTTCAGAATTTGCAGCATCAGCGGCACGTCCAGATCGACCAGCAACGAGGCGTGGAAGAGCAAGCCTCCGGAGGCGGCGCGGTAGATGCCCAGGCCAACGATCTTGCGCCCGTCCACCTCGATGTCGTTCTTGCGCCGGAAGCGGGCCTTCACCCCCAGGCCGGCCAGGCCCCGGACGATGCCCTCGGAGAAGTGGGCCATCAGGGCCCGCGCTCCCTGGTAGGTCTCCCCGCCCCGGCCGGGCAGGGTCAGGGCCACGCCCAACTGGTCAGCGCCCATAATGATCGCCCCCCCGCCGGTCGGGCGGCGGTTGACCGGGATGCGCTGCGCCCGGCAGAAATCGAGGTGGATTTCGTGCTCGACCCGCTGGAAGCGCCCGACCAGGGCGCAATGCGAACGGTAGGTGTACAGGCGCAGCGTCGGCGGCGACTGGCCGTGACCCACCCGCCGGGCCAGGAGGTCGTCGGCGGCCAGGCCAAAGGAGGCCGACACGCCGTCGTCGCTGATCAGCCGCCAGCCCATCAGTCGATCCAGCCCTGATCGCGATAGCGTTCGATCTCGGCGGCGATCCAGTCCGGCAGGGCCGGGCCGGAGACCAACTCCGCCGACTCGCCCTCCCAATCGCTGGCTTCAAGGGCCACGATCCAGCCCTGGCCGTAGGGATCGCTGTTGACCAGCGACGGGTCTCGCAGCACGGCCTCGTTGCGGGCCGCCAGCCTGCCGCCGACCGGGGCGATCAGGTCATCGGTCATCTTGGCCGCCTCCAGCACCCCGATCGATTGGCCGCGCTCAACCTGCGTGCCGACCGCCTCCAGGGAGATGTAGGCCAGGTCGCCCAGGGCAGCCAGGCCGAGGGCATCGATACCGACCACGACCCGGCCCGTTTCCGGCTCAAACCTGGCCCACAGGTGGCGCTCGCCGTCGTAATAGCGATCATCTGGAATGTGATAGGTGGCAGTAACCGTCATCTCAACCTCCGCCGGTGCACGCCAGTGCACTCGGTAATTCATCGCTCATTCCGCATCAAACAACTCTGCCACCGGGACCCGGAAGCCGGGCAGCAGGTCCTCGCTGGTCAGGTCGGTCTCGCTGGTGAAACGCTGAACGTCGGTCACGGAGCGATACTCGTACACACTCCGCGTGCCGGGATCGGCCACCCAGACCACGGTCACCCCAATCGCGAAGTATTCCTCTAGCTTTTCCATAATATCGATCCAGCGGTCATCGGGCGACATAATCTCCACAATCAGCTCCGGCGCTACATCGAGGTAGCTTTGCGATTGGACCTGGGCCAGCCGCTCGGTCGAGACAAAAGCCACGTCGGCCCCACGGACCGTGTCCGGGTTGCGCCCGGTGTAGATGCCGACCTCACCGGCAAATACGCGACCGATTTTATGCTGCTTCACAAATGTTTGGAGGGCCACACTAAAGTTGACCTCAACATGACCATGCAAATGACCTGTCGGTGACATTTTGATGATTTTCCCCCTGACTAATTCTGTCCGGCCAATATCCCCCATCTTGAACAGTTCTTCGCCACTGACCGGGGCGGGCGTCTCCGCCTGCTC
>JBHHXL010000176.1:0-9430 GCA_046757065.1 Anaerolineae bacterium | reverse complement strand
AAAAGTCGGGTATTTCCCACATAGCGTGGATCAGGTCACGGGAGTGCAGAATTTATTCTGCTAAACGGCTCAAAGCGGAATAAATTCCGCACTCCTCCACGTCAGGTAGGGAATACCCTAAAAGCCCGACAAAGCGGCTATTACCGCCCTGCTCAGTCGCCGCTGAGAATATCGCCCAGCAGTTCCCCGCCGAGGCCGGCTGCGCCCCGGCGTTCGCCAACCTGGGCCCGGCTGGCAGCCATAATCCGGCCCGCCAGCCGCGACAACGGCAGGCTTTGCAGGTAGACGTGGCCCGGCCCGGTCAACTTGGCCAGGAACAACCCTTCGCCGCCGAAGAGCGCGTTTTTGAAGCCGCCGATGAATTGAATGTCGTAATCGACCGTCGGGGCAAAGGCGACCAGGCAGCCGGTGTCTACTTGCAGGGTTTCGCCGGCGGCCAGCTCCTTTTCAACCACGGTCCCGCCGGCGTGGACGAAGACCATCCCGTCCCCAACCAGCCGTTGCAGGATAAAGCCCTCGCCGCCGAAGAAGCCGGCTTTGAGGCGCTTGGTGAAAGCCACCTCAATCTCGGTTCCGGCGGCGGCGCACAGGAAAGAGTCTTTCTGGCACAAGAACTGGCCGCCAAGCTGGCCCAGGTCGAGGGGGATGATCGTGCCCGGATAGGGGGCGGCAAAGGCGACGTGCCCCTTCGAGCCGGCAGGCCCGTTGTAGGCAAAGGTCGAAATGAAGAAGCTTTCGCCGGTGATGGCCCGTTTGAAGCCCTTGAACAGGCCATCCACCAGCCCCTTGCCGCCGGTCGAGGTATCCATCCTGACCCCGTTTTCCATGTAGGTCATCGTCCCCACTTCGGCCCGGACGCCCTCGCCAGGGTCCAGTTCGACCTCGACCAGTTGCAGATCGTCGCCGAAGATTTTGTAGTCGATTACATCCGCCATTTTTACCTCCTGAATTTGTGTCCTGCTTCTACTGGATGGTAATGAAAATGCTGGTCCGGCCGCTGCCGTCGGTATCCTGGCCGATCACCAGCGAAACCGTTTCGTTGCCCTTGACAAAGTCGACGAACGCCCCGGCTTCCGTCACCAGCGGTTCGCCGCTAACGACCCAGCCGTTGGCTTCCAGCTGGCCTTGCATAAAGGCCGTGGCCTCTTCGATGCTCATGCCGGTGAAGACCTGGGCCAGGCCCTCCATCGCCAGCTCAATCTCGGCGTCGGCTGGCAGGGGGATGTCCTGCCGGGTCCATTCACCGCCGCCCACCGGGTTGAACAGGTCGTTCTGGGCTGCTGCCTCCGCTTCAGGGGGGAGGACGATGTCGAAGTTGCCGTTGACTTCGGTCAGATTGTAGTTGATTTGCATCGAGCCTTCTTCAAAGAAATCGGCCGAGGGGTCGGGGTTCAAGGTCCGTCCCTGGCCGAACAGGTCCAGCTTGACCATAAACCCGCCATCTACCGCGATCCAGGCGTCACCCCGCACCTCTTCAAAGGCGAAATCCTGGTCGTCGAAGGCGTCTTTGTCCAGAACGTAGTGCCAGCTAAGGACGCCGTTGACCGTTTCGGGGACCAGCTTCCGGCGGGCGTTAGGGGGTAGCTCTACGATGTCTTGCGGGGCGAAGAAGCCTTCGGTGAAGGCGGACGTGTCTCTTTCGGTAAACGACGTCCAGCCCATCTCGCTGTTGTAGAGGTAGATGGTATCCCCCATCAGGTACATTTCCACCATGAGCATTTCCGGCCCCTCTTCGCCCAAAGTGGTGCCCTGAACATCCATAAACATATGCTGGGCGGCGGGATCGGTGGTGGCTTCAATCCGAACGTTGATCGTGCCGTTCACCGGCTGGCCCTGCGTGGTTCCCTCATAGACCATCGATAGCTCGGAGCGGTAGCTGCTCAGATTGTCCAGGGCGCTGGCCTGGGTCGTATCGATGGGTGCTACCTCGAACTCCTCGCCGCTGCCGCCGGCGCTGGCCCCACCTTCGGCCGCGGTGGTGTCGGAGCCTGTGCCGCTATCATCTTGCGATTGGGTGTCGGCCTGGGCCTGGTCTTGAGGGGCGGCGGAGTCACTGCCGCCGCTCTCGGTTGAAGTGGTTTCCTGGCCGGAGGTCTGAGCGTCGTCGCCCGGGGCCGCCCCCTGCTCGCCGCCCGGCGATGAGTCCTGGACGGCCGGTTCGGCCGGCGGGGCCTCGTCACCGCCCCCGCCAACGATCCCCCCCAGGCCACAGGCCAGGCTGAGCATCGCCAGGATAAGAACGACGGAAAATATTGCGTAGCTGCGTTTCATAAATTTGTCCTCCTCAATAAGGTAATTGCTGGAGATTTGCGCCGCCCCGACAGACCGGAACGTCTTGCGGCATTGAGGTAGCGCCAGCGTGATCTACTTTATATTACCAAAGCTTTAGCGATGTTGTCCACTTTGGTCTGACATTTGGGCGACAAGCGCCAGGCGGCTGACAAAAGCGGGGCTGAGGGGGTCCTGGATTTTCAGGGTGACGGCCACCGGATTCGCCGCCAGGGCGGGCAGGGGGATTTGGTGGGAGCCGGGGGCGCGGTCCAGGCGTATAGTGCCGACGGCAACCCCGTCGATGAGGATTTCCAGATTTTGGGGCCGGGGGCTGAAGGCTTCGATGCTCAGGGTTGGGGCCAGGCCCTGCCCGTGGTGGATGTTGGCCGTGGCGTTGCCCTGGACCGCCCGCTGGAGCCGGTCGTGGACGGTTTGCCGGGGGCCCCAGCCGTCGCCCAGGCTCAGGTAGGGAACCGGAGCCGCCGGCCGGGGCGGGGCGTAGACCTTCAGGCGGCCATCGTCGTAGACCGGGGTCAAACCGGGCAGCGCTTCAGCCAGAAACATTTCCGTGCCGTCACGCTCGGGGCCGGGCGGCATCTGGTAATAATCCAGCACGACGTAGCGCAGCTTGAAATCGTCCAGGACCGTGGGGGCGATAGCGGCCAGGTCGGCCTGGATGATGTCCCGGTCGAGGTAACGCCAGTGCTGCAAGATGGGCACGCGCCAGGCCGACTCCAGCGGATTGCCGCGCGAGGTGTAGGCCGTCAGGAGCCGCTTGCCGTGGGTCGTCTGGTAGAGCAGGGGCGTGGGCCGGTCCCAATTCATCGGCAGGTTGGCAACGGTGAAGTCGCCGCTTTCCCGGGCCAGTTGGGCGTAAAACGGCGGGGTGTCGATTTGGGACATCGGGTAGGGGATGGCGATGAATTCAAAGCAAATCAGCGCGGGGAGCAGCAGGTAAGACACCTGCCGCGTTCTTCCCCGGAGACGCTGAAGCAGGGTCGCTGCGCCGGCGGCGGCCAGTACGCCCAGGCCCATCATCACCATCATATCGAAGCGGCTCAGGGAGCGGGAGATGCCGATGAACGGGATCGTTTTGTAGAGCAGCAGATAGGGCATCGGCAGCGGGCTTTGCCCCCAGCGCACTACCTGACCGGCGACGTGCAAATAGGGGCCGAGCGACATCACCCCAAAGAAGCCGGTCGCAATCAACCAGAACCGGATCAAGCGCCGCCGCTGCCGGACGAGGGTCAGGGCCGCCAGCAGCAACGGGCCGAACCCGGCAAAAACCAATCGCTCCGAGGTGGTGGCGGTGTACCGTTCGTAAATTGCGCCGGCCCAGCGGCCCCATAGCGGGTGCAGCTCGCTGGGGGTGGCAAAGGCCAGCAGGTCGGCGGAGAGGATGACGTTTTCTTCAAAGCCGGGCTTCATATAATCGGCGGAGAGCGCTTCGCGGGCCATCGGCAGGATCAGGGGTGAGAGAACCAGCCCGAAGACCAGGCCCATCCCCAGCACACCCAGCGCCGGTTTGAGCAGGGCTCTGGCTTTGACCTGCCGCTCGCGGCGAGCGCGCCACAGCGTCCAGGCCAGGGCCAGCCCGGTGAACAAAATCAGGTAGAGGGCCTGGTACCAGTCTACCGTGGCGGCCAGCAGCAGGAACAGGCCGCTCAAGCCCAGGTTGCGCCGGGAGAGATGTCCGTCCAGCCGCCAGGCGTCCAGGGTGCGCAGCAGCCATAGGGCGTAGAACGGAGGCCAGGTCAGGCTGAAGACCTGCATATGGCCCAGCAGGTGCGCCATATGAAAGGGCGAAAAGGTGAAGACCAGGCCCCCGGCGAAGGCCGCCCACCGCGCCGCCTGACCGCTGAAATCGAGGCGAGTTATCGTGTACAACGCCAGCAGATAGGCCCCGAAGCCGGACAGGGTGAAATGAAACAAGACAACGGCGTTGTAGGCCACGGCCAGGTTGGCGTTAAGTTGGAGCGGCAGCGACCACAGCCCGTTGAAGAAATTCAAGGTGTGGAACAGGAGGCTGACTCCCCGGGGCGGGTAGAGGAGGGTGGTGAAAAAGGGGTGGGTGCGCTGCACCAGGAGGGATTCTTTGATCCACCACAGGTTCCAGTAGTTTTGCCAGCCGTCGAAGCCGTCGCCTGGAATCGCTGTTGAGAATTGGGCCAGGGTGGGCCAGGTCATCAAGGCCGTCAATAGCGCGTAACCGGCGAGAGGGGTCAGGTAGCGTTTCATCTGGAGGCCGAGTATAGCATTGCTATTGGCAGGAGGCAAAGATCATTGAAATGTGCTTCCCAATTCAGCCGAAATCGTTTATAATGGAACCATCTTTTCAGGGGCAGAGCCAATGGGCAACTTCATCTCAATGAAATATTCTTTGCTGTTGGTGCCACAGTTGCCGGCCTGTTGTCTTCAACTTTTCCCCAAGCGGGCGCTAATTGAAACACGCTAAAAAAATCGTCGATCTGAGGAGAGTGCAGATGGATCCCAGAGACATCGTTGACCAATCCAAAAACTGGTTGGAGAGCATCGCCGAAAAATTGCCGGTTTATAAAGACTATAAGCAAAAGGAAGAGCGGCGCCAGGCCGATTTGATCCTGCGCGAGCACCTGGCCGGGCAATTCGAGGCAGAATGGCGGCGCATCAACGATCTCAAATCGCAGATGTTGACTGGGCCGGCGATGATGCTGCTGGACGACATCGGCCAGGCCAGCCGCCGGTTGCAGACGTTGATCGACAAAATCAAGGGGGCGGCTCAGGGCTACGCCGGGTTCTTCGATGCGGCCAAGGTCCAGGAACAGGAGCTGGATGCCTTGTATGAGTTTGACTATAACCTGTTGCTGCAGGCCGATCAACTGGCCGAGGCGGTTGGCGCCGTTCAAACGGCCCTCGATAGCGGCGTGGACAGCGACGTTGCGCCCGCAGTCCGGCGCTTGACCAGGGTCGTCACCGACCTGAACCGGACCTTTGCGGGCCGGCGCGACGTGATGCTCGGCGTCTCGCAAGAACAGTGAGGTCAGTAGAGCGGCAAAAACGGGTACTCTTTTGGAAAATCTGCCTTGGCCAACAAGCGTCGTAAGCGACCTGGGGTGGCTTTAGGCTGCTTATCCCAGAAACCGGTCGGGATAGGCGGCAGAGCAGCGGCCAAATAGGTCAGAACCCCGCCGACAATCAAGGCCAACTCAGGCCAGCGTTGACAACTTTGGTAAGCAAAGACGAACTGGCGATGAGCCCCGATCATGTGTTTGGCGGCCAAGGGCACTTGTTCGACCGGCCAACGGTCTTGATACAAGGCAAAGCTGGTGGCGGGCCGTAAACGCAGAGTAGCTCCCAGCACCAAAGGGTCGTGATACCAGGGGTCTTCAAAAACAGGCTCTGTGAGGAATTGTGTGGTAATGTAGGACACGCGATTTGACTTGGATGGTCCGCCCTTTATACTCGAATTCATCGGTAAAGTCAGGCTGGCTGGCCGGAATAGAGCGGCCTTTGTAAGTGCGAGCTAAGGGTCGCACCACCTGGCCAGCGACGAGAAGTCGCAGGTGCAGGCCCTGGCCCATTTACGCGATCTGAGTGAAATTTCCCCCTTCAACCCGGATACCGAGAAAAAGGCGCTCAACGAGCAAGGCGCTATCCCCTGGACCGATACCCGGCCCAGCCCCGATTGGCTGTCGCTGGCGGCGGGTGCGGTTTTCATCCTGGCCTTTCTGGCCTGCCTGTACGGCTACCTGTTCATCGGCCTGGCCAATCGCTTGTGAGGAAGCAATGTTTGTAGATTTTGCCCGGACCATTGCCGGAGAGTTGGGGGTTCGCCCCAATCAGGTCACCCGCTCCATCGAACTGTTCGATGCCGATAACACCGTGCCTTTCGTGGCTCGCTACCGCAAGGAGGTGACGGGTGGGCTGGACGAAGCCCAATTGCGGACCATTCGGGAGCGGCTAACCTATCTGCGCAACCTGGAGGCGCGCCGGGCGACGGTGCTGCGGAGTATCGAGGAGCAGGGCAAGCTGACCGACGAGCTGCGCGCCCGCATCGGTGCGGCTACCACCTTGCAGGAGGTGGAGGACCTGTACCTGCCTTACAAACCCAAACGCCGGACCCGGGCTACGATTGCCCGCGAACGGGGCCTGGAGCCGCTGGCCGAGTTGCTCCTGCGGCAAGACCCGGAGCCGGTCGATCTTGAAGCGGCCGCGGCCGGTTATCTCAGCCCGGACGTGCCCACGGTCGAGGAGGCCTGGGCCGGGGCGCGCGACATTGTGGCCGAGACGGTGGCCGAGGACGCCGGCACGCGGGCCGCGATTCGCGATCTGACTGCGGGCACGGCCTGGCTGGTCAGCCAGGTGGCGGATGCGGACAAGGATGCGCGCAAGATCTTCGAGACCTATTACGATTACCGTGAAAAGATCGGCCAGGTGCCGCCCCACCGCCTGCTGGCCATCAATCGCGGCGCGCGGGAGGGGATCCTCAAGGTCCGCCTGGAGGTGGAGGCGGAGCGGATGGTCGGCGAGATTGAGGGCGACTGGATCAGCCAGCCGGACGGCCCCCTGGCCGGGCAGATGCGGGAGGCCATCGCCGATTCCTACCGGCGGCTGCTGGGCCCGGCGGTGGAACGGGACGTGCGCGGGGCGTCGAGCGAGGAGGCCGATGACCACGCCATCGAAAATTTTGGCCTTAACCTGGAAAACCTGCTGTTGCAGCCGCCCGTCCGGGGCAAGGTGGTGGCCGGTATCGATCCGGGCTTCCGCACCGGTTGCAAGGTGGCGGTGGTCAGTCCGACCGGGAAGTTCCTGGAGGGGGCGACCATTTATCCCCACCCGCCGCAGAAGCAATGGTCGCAGGCCCGGCAGGTGCTGCTGGAGATGATGGACCGGGCCGGGGTCGAGGTGCTGGCCATCGGCAACGGGACGGCCAGCCGGGAGACCGAGGCTTTGGCCGCCGAGGTCATCAAAGCGGCGGGGCGCGGGGCTTACGTCATCGTCAACGAGGCGGGGGCGTCGGTTTACTCGGCCTCGAAGCTGGCCCGGCAGGAGTTCCCCGGCGTGGAGGTCAGTATGCGGGGGGCCATCTCCATCGCCCGCCGGTTGCAGGACCCGCTGGCGGAGCTGGTCAAAATCGATCCGAAGTCGATCGGGGTCGGGTTGTACCAGCACGACGTCAACCAGAAGCGGCTGTCGGAGACGCTGGACAACGTGGTCGAGTCGGTGGTCAACCGGGTTGGGGTCGATGTCAATACGGCCAGCCCTTCGCTGCTGAGCTATGTGGCCGGGATCAGCCTGCGGCTGGCGAGGGCTATCGTGGCCCATCGCGAGGCGCACGGCCCGTTCAGGCGGCGGGAGGATTTGCGACAGGTCAAGGGCCTCGGGGCGCGAACCTACGAGCAGGCGATTGGCTTCCTCAAAATCCCCGATGGTGACAATCCCCTGGACAACACCTTCATCCATCCCGAAAGTTACCCCGTCGTCGAGCGGTTGTTTGATTACCTGGGGGCGCGGGGAGATGAGAAGGACCTGGCCCACCGGATCGACGTTTTGCGGCGGCGGGAGGATTTGGGCGCGCTGGCCGAGTTGCTGGAGGTGGGCCAGCCGACCCTGGTCGACATCCTGGAGTCGTTGGCCAAACCGGGCCGCGATCCGCGTGATGACCTGCCGCCGCCGCTGTTGCGCAGCGATGTGCTGGGGATGGAGGATTTGCGGGAGGGGATGGTCCTGAAAGGGACGGTGCGCAACGTGGTCGATTTTGGGGCGTTTGTGGACATCGGCGTCAAGCAGGACGGCCTGGTCCACATTTCGCAGATGGCCGACCGCTACATCAACAGCCCGCACGAGGTGGTCAGCATCGGCGACGTGGTCCAGGTCAAGGTGTTGAGCGTCGATGCGGAGCGGGGGCGGATCGGCCTGTCGATGAAGGGGGTGTAGCCGAGTTGCAAAGCTGGGCCGGTGGTGCTATAATCCAGGCCAGTAGGGTGCGTAGCTCAGTTGGTTAGAGCGCACGGTTCACATCCGTGAGGTCAGGGGTTCGAGTCCCTTCGCGCCCACCTTTCTTGACTATGACGACTTCCGCTGTTTTCAGAAGTGCATTGATTAGGGTTCTCTGCATTCTGAGTACCACTTGTTGTTCTTAAAAGGCCGTCATAGTTGACGGTCTTTTTTAGTTCCTGACGTTCGGATATAGTGACTTTATGTCTTCTACTCTTCCCACCTTCCTCCCCCTAGCCGACGCTGCCCGCAAACACAACCTCCCGGAAAAGGTGTTGACGCAACTGATCCGGGATGGTAAAATCGAGGCAGCCAAGCTACCCTCGGGAGAAATACTGGTGTCCGATCATGACCTGGACCAAGGGAAAACGAAGGAGCAGATTATTGCCAAGAAGTATGGCAATCTTCGTGGAAGACCTATCACGATTACTGATGCCGCCAAGAAGTATAACGTCCCGAGGGGAACGCTAAACGCTTGGGTCTTCCGCAGCAATTATATTCGTATTGTTGATGACCTCAGTTATCCAAAGAAAATAGACGAAGCTGAGGCAGCCTACTGTGCTGAGATCTATCACGCACGGAAAAGAGAAAGGATTACAGGAATTCCTTTTTTCGACGAGGAGGGTCGACCATATAAGAAGTTAAAACACCCAAAGCTGTCAAAATATCGCCGTCTAAAAAGAAAAGGTAGTAGATTGAGATAGGTGTCAAGTAATAGCTTCCCGCCTTGGGGTTTATTCTTTGACAGACTCTGACGTTTATGGGACTTAACAAGCAAACGATCATACAAGCGGACGGTCATTTTTGGCCGTTTTTTTTGCGTTAAGCTATAACAGGTGTATTGACACCTGTTATAGCTTGTGCTATACTGCAACCACTTTCAAGTGTTGGCTCAAGACGCGAAGGCGGCCACGACCTCAAGCGAGCATCATCGCCCCTTCGTGGCGGAAGGGGCGATCACGGAGCAGCCCAATGGACAACCTCGAAATCGGTTGCGGGTTAAATGACACCAATGCCTATCACCGCGCCCTGGATCTCGCCCGGCAGCTTCTGGTCACCGGACACTGGAGGGCCAGACCTTCCTCGTCATCAACGATGCCTACGACGTTCACCGCCGGGTGCAGGGCACGCTAGTAGAGCACTACAATCCGGCGACCAACACCAACGTCCATCTCGGCATCCA
>JBHHXL010000175.1:0-9457 GCA_046757065.1 Anaerolineae bacterium | reverse complement strand
AAACTAACACGCTCCGCGTGTCCTACATTACCACACAATTCCTCACAGAGCCCGAATTTATTGCGCGGATTGGTAGCGTCGCCAGGGAGCCATCATAAGCCTACGGCACGCCACCGACGCGAAGGGTGAAAACAGGAGTCCGGAATGAATTCCGGACTCCTGAACTACGCTATTTATACAGAGTTATGAACCAAAGGAGAGGAACGTGACGATGATAGAAAACCTGACCGCTCCGGGGGGGGAGATTTCAACCGAGAAGGCGGCAGTATGGCCCAATCTCAAGCTTCCCCCATCGGCGCAAGAGATTCTGCGCTGCCCGGTTTGTCGCTCAAAGTTGACGTTGCAAGACAACCGGTTCCAATGCATCCATAGCTCGTGCGCGAACATTTTTCCCATTGTCGACGGCGTACCCATCCTGATCAACGAGCAGGCCAGCATTTTCTCGATAGACGATTTTGCAAACCGGCGCGACACCACCTTTGAGTTGGACCGAATCAACCCAACGCGAGGCAAGCGGACCATCTTGAGAGCCATCAAAGAATACAGCCCGAACATCAGCAAGAACTATGGCGCGGCAGAAAACTACGCCAGATTCACCGGGTTGCTCAAGCAAGCGACGGGCAGGCCGCGCTTGCTCGTCGTCGGCGGCGGCATCGAAGGGGCCGGGGCCGGCGGCGTCCTGGCGGACCCGGCCATTGAAACGGTTGAAACAGACGTTTCCTTCGGCCCGCGCACGATGCTGATCTGTGACGGCCACGACCTCCCCTTTGATGGGGGAGCGTTCGACGGGGTCATCATTCAGGCGGTGCTGGAACACGTGGTTGATCCGCAACGCTGCGTGGAAGAAGTGCACCGGGTAACCAGGAACGGCGGCCTGGTCTATGCCGAAACGCCGTTCATCCAACAGGTTCATATGGGCCAGTATGATTTCACCCGCTTCACCCATTTGGGCCATCGCCGCCTCTTCCGCAAGTTCGAGGAGGTGGATAGCGGGCCGATTTGCGGCCCCGGTATGGCCCTGGCCTGGACGTATCAGGCTTTTCTTATGAGCTTTTTCAAGTCCAGGTTCGGGCGCGGCCTGGCCCGCAGGTTCGCCGCCTTCACCGGCTTTTGGTTGAAATACCTGGACTATTTCTTGATTCGCAACCCTACCGCTTATGATGCGGCCTCGGGCTTTTTCTTCTGTGGCCGGAAAAAAGACGGCTACCTGCTCGATGACCGGGATTTATTAACGTTGTATAAGGGCGCGCAGTAGCGACTGGCTTTGCCAAAGGAGTTATCTTTCTATGACAACTATCAGTGTTTTTGGACTGGGCTACGTCGGCTCCGTATCCGTGGCCTGCCTGGCTGATAACGGCCACCGGGTGATCGGGGCGGACGTCAATCCAACAAAAGTGGGGATGATCAAAGAAGGGCACAGCCCGATCATCGAAGCGGGGCTGGGCGATCTGCTGAAGAAGGGCGTGGTGGAGGGGCGCATCCAGGCCACCACCGACGCAAACCGGGCTGTTAAAGACAGCGATGTCTCCTTCATCTGCGTGGGCACGCCCAGCAATGCCAACGGCAGCCTGAATTTGACCTACGTTCGCCGGGTTAGCGAGCAGATCGGCGCGGCCCTGGCCGCCAAAAACGGCTACCACGTGGTTGTGGCCCGCAGCACGATGCTGCCCGGCAGCACCGAGGATGTGGTCATCCCTGCCCTGGAGGAAGCCTCCGGCAAGAAAGCGGGGCGCGATTTCGGCGTGTGCTTCAACCCCGAGTTTTTGCGCGAGGGCAGTTCGATCGAGGATTTTTACGACCCGCCCTTCACCGTCATCGGCAGCGATGACGAAAGAGCGGCGGCGGCCGTGGCCGGGTTGTACTCGATGCTGGATGCGCCGTTAATGGTCGTGCCCTTCAAGGTGGCGGAGATGGTCAAATACGCCAACAACGCCTTTCACGGCCTCAAGGTTGCCTTTGCCAACGAAATCGGCAACATCTGCAAGCAGCAAGGGATTGACAGCCATCAGGTGATGGATATTTTCTGCCAGGACACCAAGCTGAACCTGTCGCCCTATTACCTCAAGCCGGGCTTCGCCTTTGGCGGCTCCTGCCTGCCCAAAGACCTGCGGGCGATCCTGTACCACTGCCGCCATTTCGACGTCTACCCCCAGGTTTTAGAATCGATCCTGCCCAGCAACCTCCGCCAGATCGATGTCGCCTACCAGATGGTCAGGGCCACGGGCAGCAAGCGGGTGGGCATCCTGGGTTTCAGCTTCAAGGCCGGGACCGATGACCTGCGCGAAAGCCCGATGGTGGAGTTGATCGAGCGCCTCATCGGCAAGGGCTACCAGGTCAAGGTCTACGACAGAAATGTGTCGCTGGCGAACCTGCACGGCGCGAACCGGGCTTACATCGAACAGGAGATTCCACACATTGCCACCCTGATGACCGGTAAAATCGACGAGGTGTTGGCCGCAAGCGAGGTCATTGTGGTTGGCAACAAAGCCGACGAGTTTCGCGGGATCGGCGGGCGCTTGAGGGACGATCAGACCCTGATCGATCTGGTCCGAATTGAAGAAGCCCCCGACCGCAGCAATTCGCATTATCAGGGCATCTGCTGGTAACAACTGGTCTGTCCCTTAAAATTCAAACTTCTTTCTAACTTTCTTCCTACGATTTTGCTACAAATCCCTGTTATTCTGACTTATGGATTGTGAAACGACTATGGATGAATTAGGACGTAACTACTCATGACAACCCAACCCGCTAACAATACCCCCAAGCGCCATTGCATGGTGGTTCAGGCCTTCTACCCCCTGGCCGAAACGCGCGTGCAGCGCCAGGCCGAAGCCCTGGCCGCCCGGGGCTACGAGGTCGATGTCATTTGCCTGCGCCTGCCCGACGAGCCGCCTCAGGAGCAGGATCGCGGCGTTCAGGTACACCGCCTGCCGGTGAGCCAGGTTGAGATCGATTCCAAAATCGGCTTTATCTTGCGTATTTTGAATTACCTGCACTTCCTGATCCTGGCCACGTTTAAGCTGGTGCAACTCCACCGCCGTCGCCCCTTTACCACGGTGCAGGTCCACAACCTGCCCGACTTCCTCGTTTTCTGCGCCTTGCCGCTCAAGCTCAGGGGTGTGCCCGTCATCCTCGATCTTCACGATTTGATGCCTGAATTCTACACCACCCTGACCGGCAAAGACATGTCGCACTGGCTGACCCGGCTGGTGATCTGGCAGGAACAGCTATCCTGCCGCTTCGCCAACCACGTGATCACCGTGACCGAGCTCTGGCGGCGGTCGCTCATTGAGCGCGGCCTTCCGGCCCAGAAAGTCAGCGTGGTGATGAACGTGCCCGACGACGACATCTTCCACAAACCGGCCGGCGACGATGCGCCCAAAGACAACGGCCATTTCCGCCTGCTCTATTACGGTTCGCAGACCTATCGCTACGGAGTTGATCTGATCCTCAAAGCCGCAGACCGCCTGCGCAACCATATCCCCGAACTTCTGGTCAACTTCCACGGCTGGGGCGATTATCATGACACGCTGAAAGAATTGGCGGAGGAATTGGACCTGGGCGACCACGTTCGCTTTAACGCCGACTTCGTCCCGCTGGCCGACCTGCCGCAGATGATCTCCGCCGCCGATGTGGGTATCGTGCCTTACCGGCGCAACCAGTTTACCGACGGCATCCTGCCCACCAAGTTGATGGAGTACGCCGCGCTGGGGATGCCGGTCGTTGTGGCCCGTACCCCGGTCATCGAGGATTATTTCGACGAGACGATGGTCGAGTTTGTGGCCGCCGACAACGTGGACGAACTGGCAGAGAGCATCCTCAAACTGTATCGAGATCGGAGCCGCCGGGAAACTCTGGCTAAGAACATCCACAAGTTCAATGAACAGTATAACTGGACCAGACTCAGCAACGATTACGTGGCCCTCATCGAGCGGCTGGCTAACGCCTGAACAACTTGGGGCTGAAACAACGGCTCCCGGACATTCGCTGATCAGGACGGCTTGTTAGAGATGAACATTGTTCGGCACCTGGACGAAGAGATATGGCGCAGTTTTGTGGACGATAACCCAAGGGGCAGCATCTTCCACACCCCCGAGATGTTCCGCGTGTTCGCCCGAACCCGGGGCTACCGGCCAGCCTTGTGGGCGGCGGTCGATAATCGCCAACACCCCCTGGCGCTTATGCTGCCGGTCCAGGTCACGCTGGTGAATGGCTGGCTGCGCCGGTTTACAACGCGCGCTGTGGCCTATAGCAGCGTGCTGTGCGCGCCGGGCCACGACGGCCGGGAGGCGTTGGATTTGCTGCTGCGGGTTTATAAAGAGGAGACGAAGCAAGAAGTTCTCTTTACGGAGCTGCGCAATCTGTTCAATCTGGACCCATTGCAGCCGCTGCTGGCAGAACACGGCTTTGACTACGAAGAACACCTGAATTACCTGATCGACCTCGACCGGCCTGTAGCCGACATCTTGCAGGGCATCGGCAAACGGACGCGTAAAAAGATCCGCAGGGGCCTGCGAGACGGCTTCGTGCAAATGAGCGAGGTGACCGACCGGGCCGGCCTGGACCACTGGTACGACGTTCTGCAGAAAACCTACAGCAACGCCCAGGTGCCCCTGGCCGACCGCTCGATGTTTGAAGCGGCATTTGATGAACTGCACCCCAAGGGGATGGCCAAATTCCTGCTGGCCCGGGTGAACGGAGAAACCGCCGCCTGTTCCGTGGAATTGCCCTACAAGGACACGATTTACGGCTGGTATGGCGGCTCGGACCGGGCCTACAGCCAGTATCTACCCAACGAGATGCTGATCTGGCACATTCTCGAGTGGGGGGCAGAGAACGGCTACCGGGTGTATGATTTTGGCGGGGCGGGCAAGCCGGATGAGGAATACGGCGTGCGCGATTTCAAAGCGAAGTTCGGCGGTGAGCTGGTCTGTTTTGGCCGGAACACCTATGTTCACGCCCCGGCGCGGTTGAAATTGAGCGAGTTGGGGTACGCGGCATATCGCAAGTTTCTGTAGGATGGCGCGAGGTTTGCAGATTTTGAGAAAGGGCTTAGCTGTCGATGCGGAATGAATTAGAAATAGTCTCAATTGATGAGTCCACTCGCGGGCAATGGAACGATTTCGCGGCCGGCAGGCCCGAATTCGGCCTGTTGCAGAGCTATGAATGGGGCGAGCTGAAAGAGAAGCAGGGCTGGCAGCCGGTCCGTCTGGCCGTCACCCGGCAGGGAAGCATCGTCGCCGGGGCGCAGGTCCTGATCCGGCCCGCCGCCCGAGGCTTGCTCAGTATGGCCTACGTCCCCCGGGGGCCGCTGGTCGATTGGCAAGACCAGGAGACGACAACCGTTTTGCTGGAGGCCATCCACCGAGAGGCGCGCCGCCATCGAGCTATCTTCCTCAGAATCGAGCCGCCTGTGCTGCACGACCCTGCCGCTCATGAACAACTGGCCTCCTATGGATTCCAGCACGTTCAGCATACGAATCAGCCCCGGTGCAGCATAGTTGTCGATTTGCCGGAAGATATGGATGAGTTGCTGATGGCCCTGCCCTCCAGCACGCGCTACAACATCCGGCGCAGCGGGCGCAAGGGCGTAACCATCGACGTGGCGGACGAAAGTCACCTGCCCACGTTTTACGATCTGCTGGAGGTTACCAGCGTCCGCAGCGATTTCCCCATCCGCCCCCCCGATTACTACCAGTTGGAATGGGACACGTTCGTTCCCTTGGGGCAGGCCCGGCTGTTTATCGCCCGCTATCAAGATCAGGTCATCGCCGCCCAAATGCCGTTTTATTTTGGCGAACACGCGGCCACCTTTCACGCCGGCTCTCTGAATGAGTACCGAAGCCTGAAAGCCGGTTATTTGATGATGTGGACGGCGATGTGCTGGGCCAGAGAGCAAGGCTGCCGCACCTTCGACCTGTGGGGCATTCCCGACGAGGTGGGAGAACTGATCGCCCGCGGCGAGGCCATTCCCAAGAAGAAGAAAGGCGGCCTGTGGGGAGTTTATTACTACAAAAACGCCTTCCGGGGCAGGGTCGTTTACTACGTGGGCACTTATGATTATGTGTACTCGTCTCTCCCCTATCGTACCGTAGAATTCGCCACGACTCAGTTGGGTTCGGTCGACAGGCTGGCCCAGCTCGGCGATCTTTTTGCCAAGAGCGCATCGTAAGCGGTTGCGTCCTGGCCTCTTGCTCTGGAGAGATGCGGTGATTCCCTTCTACCGGCCCTATTTTGACCATCGGGAAATCTTTGCCGCCTTACGGCCCGGCGGCGGGCGCTGCGAGTTCGAGGAGGCACTGGCAGCCCGCGTGGGGGCCAGGTACGGGGTTGCCTTCGCCTATGGCCGGGCCGGAATCGTGGCCGCTTTCGAGGCGTTGGGCATCCGCCAGGCCGAGGTCATGATGCCCGCCTACACCTGCCTGGTGATGGCCCAGGCCGTCGTCGCCTCCGGCAACAGGCCGGCCTTCGTAGACATCGACCTGGCCGACTACAATATGGACATTGGCGCTGTCAAGGCTGCCCTCACCCCGCAGACGCGGGCGGTTGTCGCCACCCATTTGTACGGCTACCCGACCGATGTCGATGCCATTCGGGCCGAGATTGGCGATGATCGAGTCCTGGTCATCGAAGACGCCGCGCAGGGGCTGCTGACGTCCTTGCCCGGCAAGCGTGGCTTGCGGGGCGACCTTGGGCTGTTCAGCTTTGGCCCGAACAAGCAGCTATCCACCATCCAGGGCGGGGTCGTCGTCACCAACTCGGCGGACCTTTACGAGAAAATCAAGGCTTTTCGCGATCAGGAGGTAAGCCAGGCATCGACCGGCGTGTGGGCCAAACGATGGGCGCGGCTGATCGCCTCCTATTTGATCTTCAACAAGCCGCTCTACGGCTGGCTGCAACGGGCCGGACTGGTCGGCTGGGGCAGCCACGAGAGCGACGGGGTCAACCCTTCGGCGGCGGAGCTGCCGGATGATTACGCGAGCGCCTATATGGATTTCCAGGGACGCATCGGGCTGGCCCAGTTGCGGAAGCTGGATACCGTCCTGGACAGACGCCGCGCGCTGGCCGGGTTGTACCAGCAGGAATTGGGTGACGTGCCCGGCCTGAGCCCGGCCCCGATCATCGAGGGTGCGACCTATTCGCAATACACGCTGCGCGTCTCCCACCGCGATGCCATCGACTTTCCGGCCCGGATGCTGGCCCGGGGCGTGTCCATCGACCAGGTGTTTGACTACGCCCTGCCCTATCTGAAACCATACCGCCCGTACGCCAGGGGCGAGTATCCTTGCGCCCGCCAGGCCGCCAGCCAGGTGATCAACCTGCCAGGCTATCCCCATCTGAACGAAGCGGAGGCCCGGCACATCGCGGCCAGCGTCCGGCGCTCCCTGGCAGAAGGGCTTAAACCTGCCCGGAACTATGCGCCGGGGCAAAACGGAAAAAAGTCGCCCGACGCTGAAGCATCGGGCTGAAAGATGGAGATTAGCTAATGGGCAACTTGTCCGAGCTAGGCAAGAGATTATGGATCGAGATGCAGGTGAGCACGCCGCCTTTCGTGCAGCGAACGCTGATCCCCCGCCTGCACACGGCCAAGGAGTTCGCCCGGGTCCTGGCCCGGCCCTACCTGACGCTTTACGAGCTGCAAGGCCAGGGCCAGGAGGGGCCGCTATCGGTGGTTTACGCCGGGCTGGGCTACGCCAGGCCGATGCTGGAGAGCCTGCTGTTTGTTGAAGCGCCCCAGGCGCGGGAGATTGGGCGGCTGCCGCCCTGGCGTCTCCACGAGGTTTCCAGGTTGCCAGACAGCGACCTGGTGATTGTCGAGGCCACGAAACACCTCATCGACCGGTTGCCTCGCCAACAGGCCCTGGTTTTGCCCTGGTGGATCGATCTGATCCTGGACGTCCGGGGGGATTGGGAAAGCCTGAAGCAACGTTTCCACCGCAGCGTGCGCGGCCAGGACCTGCGCCGGGTACGCAAATTCGGCTACGAGTACGACGTCAGCCATCGCGACGAGGATTTTGAGGCATTTTATCATAAGATGTACCTGCCCTCGATGGAGGCCAGGCACGGCGGTCTGTCCGCGCCCTTGCCCCAGGATGAGGCCTATCAATATTTCCGCCACGGTTGGCTCTTGATGCTCAGGCGGGAGGGACGCTATGTGGCCGGTTGCATCTGCTACGCCCAGGGCGATGCGGTCAAATTTCGGGAGATTGGGGTGCTTGACGGCGACCTTCAGTTGATGCGAGAGGGCGCGCAAGGGGCCGTTTATTACGCGATGGTTCACTGGGCCAACCAGCAGGGCTACGCAGCGGTTGACTTTCTGGGATCGTGGCCCTATATGTCCTCCGGCATCTTTCGTTACAAGCGTAAATGGGGCTCGGCGGTCAGCCTCTCCCCTCACGAGCACAAGCGCATCTGGATCAAGATTCAGCGCGCCACGCCCGCCGTCTGCCGATTCCTGGAGCATAACCCCTGCGTGGTCATCGATGCGGAAGGCAAACTGCACGGCCTGATCGTCACCCCCGACCCCGACGGTGTGACCGCCGAGATGGAAGCAAAATGGCGCAGCCTGTACGAAACGCCGGGCCTGGAAAATCTACTGATTCGCTCCCCGCTGGACCTGGTTGAAGGGCCAATCCGATCAAACGGTCGTCATTAGCCCTGTTTACCGGTAGCGGGCTGGGTGGGGTTTTTGCCAGTCGTATTCTGGTTTACTGTCTCTTAAATCTCACAGATTCTAATTAAATTCAGACAAAGTTCATCCAAAGTTCATATTTGTTTATGGCATACTCAGTGAGACTGTTTCATTGGGCCAATTGGGGTTGTCTGACGCAGGGTTAGTCGTCCTGGTTTTTTCCTTGCCAAGTAAGTTTCTGGGGGGGTTTCTTCACGGCCAGTGCAATGATGTAGCAACTGCCCAATTTGCCCCGATCCTTGCCAAAGCTTGAAAAGGATCATGCATCCTTAGGAGGCACAAACACATGGGTAGAAAACTCATCTCGTTCATTACACTATTGTCTTTACTAATGCCAGCTTTCCAGTTTTCGTCTGGATCAGGGCCTCACGCTGCCGGGCGCGGCCCGGTTGCCATCCCCGGCCCTAACGGAGCCTCTTCCCTGCCCCAGGCCGCCTTGCAAGCGGCGGCGCTCGACAGCGATTTCGACGGCCTGTCCGATGCAGTCGAGACTAACGGCTGGCAGAACGAGCTTGACTTCTACGTTACCAACCCCAATGATCCGGATACCGACCACGACGGCCTGACCGATGGCCAGGAACAACTCTACGACACCGACCCCCTGAATGACTTGAGCCCGGGCATCTACGTCGAATACACCGATGACCTGCAAACCAGCAAGTATTACGCCTGGGACCAGCACGGCAGCAAGTTCATCACCGACGCCCAATACAATTCGGTGGTTGTGCGCCGGGGGTCTTCGTTTTACGTCGGCGGCCCGGCCGA
>JBHHXL010000174.1:0-9467 GCA_046757065.1 Anaerolineae bacterium | reverse complement strand
AAAATAGACTTGTTCCTTAAACAGTTTCTAAAGCAAAAGGCCCCGCTAGCCGGGGCCTTTCTTTTTACCGCAAAACGAAGCGCCAACTAGCGAATCCCGGCCATCTCCTGCAGCAGGTGCCAGTTGGCCAGCCGGTCTTCTTTGGCCGCCAATAATACCTCCGAAGGATTGCCCTCGGCGTCGAACTGCTTGGCGAAACGGCCCTCGCTGCGGGCAAAGGTGATGAAGTCGATGACTTCACCGGTCTTCTTGATGGTGACCCAGTCCTCCTTTTGGGCCGGATTGCCCTGCAGGCTGAGGCGCTCACGGATGGTGTCGCCCCGGCGCGGGTCGTAGATGAACAGCGGGAAGGCCCGCGAATCGACGGCCAGCTTGGCCTGGTGGCGGCTCATATTGTCGCCGACGCCGTGCTCCGGTTGGCAGGTGGTGAAAACGTTGACCAGCGCCGGGCCGTCGAAGCTGGCCGCGTCCAGGATCGATTTGTAGAAATGGTTGGGCACGGCGGCCACCGTCTGGGCCACGAAGGTGTTGGGGTGCATCATAGCGATGCGCCCGATCTCCTTGCGCTGTTCCTGCTTGCCGGCTACTGACTTACCGTGGGCCGCCATCTTGGCCTCCTGCCCGTGGAAAGAACCGGTGCTGGCCTGCCCGCCGGTATTGGAATAGACCTGCGTATCGAGCACCAGGGCCTTGATGTGCATGCCGCTGGCCAGCATCCGGCTCAGGCTCTGGAAGCCGATGTCGAGCATAGCCCCATCGCCGCCGATGACCCACAACTGCTTGTCGGTCCAGCCCATTTGATCCCAGCGCAGGCGGATGCCCATCGCATCCGCCGGAGCGTTTTCAAAGAGGGAGTTGGTCCAGGGCACCAGGTAGGGGTTGTAGGGATAGGTGGAGCCGTAGACCGTGTTGCAGCCGGTGGCGGCCACGATGCCGAGGTTCTCCCGCCCGTAAGCGAAGCCCAGGGCGGCCAGCATCATACGCAGGGCCGTGGCCTCGCCGCACCCGGCGCAGGAACCGGCCCCGCCGGCGTAAAGCAGGCTCTCCTCGGCCAGCATCATATCGACCAGCACCTTTTCGTTGATGAAGCGCTCGGGCGTGGGCGGCAGGCTGCGGAAGAAGCCGATCGACTTCTGGTAGATGGGGACGGTCGTGTCCTCTTTGTAGATCATCTCCAGGGCGTTGTAACCCAGGTCCTCGCAGGCTTCAACACATTCGGCGCAGCCCTTGCACTTGGTCGGGTCGATGAAAATGCCAAACAGGCCGGGCACCTGGCCTTTCCTCGCCGGGACTTTGTGAAACTTGTTGGTCACGGCGAACTGGTCGGCCATAAAAGCCCGCTCGGCCTCATCGTCGATGCCGGCCAGCGCGGTCTCCAGCTCGGTCTCATCCACGATTTTCCCCAGGATGGCGGTATCGGGACACTGGGTCACACACGACATACAGCCAACGCAGTTATCGTGGATGAACCTGGGAATTTCGGGGGCCAGATAGGAAAAGTCGCGGTAAGCGCCGGTCCCGGCGGGGACGAAGGAGCGGGCCACCTGCACGTCGGCCGGCAGGGCGCTGGGGCCGCTGCCGTCGTTGTATTGCTCGACCACACGGTCGAAGAAATCGTTGACGTCGATAATCTGATCTTCGTAACCGTCCTGGCCGTTTTGATTGATTTTGCTGATATCGAGTTGATCGGTGACGATACCCATGAGTTTGCCTCCTCAGGCAAATAACTTGATATCCGCCCGTGGACCGAAGATCGGGGCGGTGATGTCTTGGGCGATGACCTCAGGCGGGACTTCGAACACCTCCCGGTAGCCACGGGCCACGGCTCGCATATTGGCCTGGACCACGGCCTCGCCTCGCTTGCCGAAGTACTTGCGTAGGGCCTGCTCTGACCTGGCCAGCACCTCATCATCGGAAAGCCCGGCCCCGGCGGCGAAGGGGGTGATGTGCAGGAAGATGCCCAGCAGGACAATGCCTTGCATTCGCACCTCCAGGTCGGCGCTGGGCGCTTCCTCGCGGGCGATGCGCGCCGCATCGAGGGCCAGGACCCGGGCCCCTTTGGCCCGCAGACGTTCCTTGGCCCGGGGCGGCACCCGTGCCCAGACCTCCTCCGGGGTTGTCTGGCTGGTTTGGATAAAAACCGTGCCCCCTTGTTGCAATCCGGCCAGCGGGTTGCCGGTCAGGAAGGCGTTGATGTCGTTCATCGGCACAAAATCGACGTAGTTGAGCTCGCTATGCACGTGGATAGGCTCATCGGCGACGGTCAGGTAATAGGTGGTGGGCAGGCCCTTCTTCTCCGAGCCGTACTTGGGGTAAGCCTGCACCTTCTTGCCGAAGACCGTGCCGGCAATGGTGGCGATGACCTTGTTGGTCGTCACCGAGCCATAGCCGCCGACCGAGTGACCGCGCATCGAAAAAGCACCGTCCGGCCGAATGTCGGGGTCTTCCTCCACCGGCAGGGCCAGGTCGTGCTTGACCCCCAGGACGAAATGTCGCCGGCCTGTCCGGCGCATGTTCTCGACGGCGGCGATGAAATCGCCGGGGCGCACGTCGCGGCTGCCCAGCCCGGCCGAGCCGGAGTAGATGTAGGGTATCGTATCGATATAGGGATAGCCCTCGCCCCCGACCAGCGCATCGGCGAAGGCGGCCTTGATTTCCGCCGTGAGGGGGTTGCTCTGCCCCATCGGATTGTCCATCCGCTCTATCACGGCTACCGCTTTCACGCCTTTCAGCGCCTCAACCAGTTGCGGGCCAGGGAAGGGCCGCAGGCAGGTGACGTGCACCACGCCGACCTTCAGCCCTTTCTCCTCGCGCAAGTAATCGGCGGTCACCTCGGCGGTTTCGATCATACTACCCAGCCCGACGATGGCGTACTCGGCCCCCTCCATCCGATGCGTTTCAACCATCCGGTAGCGGCGGCCCGTCTGGGTGTAGAATTCGTCCATCGCCTCCTCGACCGCCTCTGCCACCCGGTCGTAGTAAGCGCGTTGGGCGATTTTGCCCTTCATATAGCTGTCTTGATTTTGCACCACGCCGGTTTGCAAGGGGTTGTAAGGGTCGAAGAAGTTGAGCAGCTTGTCGTTGGGATGGCCCACGTAGTCGCGCATAAAGTCGGGTTCTGGCAGGAGCACGTCTTCGATGGTGTGGGTGGTTAAAAAACCATCCTGCACGTTGAGGAAGGGGGTGGCCGAGTTCTCGGCGGCCCGGCGAGCGATGAGGCACAGGTCACCCGCCCCTTGCGCGTTTTTGGCGAAGAGCACCCCCCAGCCCGTATCGAGCACGCCCATCACGTCGTCGTGCCCGGCGTGCACGTTGAGTGCGTGGCTGGTCAGCGCCCGCGCCCCGATGTTGAAGACCACCGGCAATCGTTTGCCGCTAATGGTATACAAAACCTCCTTCATCAAAATCAAACCCTGGCCTGAAGTGAAATTCGTCACCCGCCCGCCGGCCAGCGCGAAGCCCTCGCAAACCGTGGCCGAGCTGTGCTCCGACTCCGGTTCAAGAAAGGTGATGGTCTCCCCCCACAGATTCTGCTGGCCGTTGGCTACGGCGACGTTGTAGCCAACACCCATCTCCGTGGAGGAAGTAATTGGATACGCTCCGGCTGCCTGGGTAACGTGTGTTTCCACCCAAACCACCGTACCGGTTCCATCGGCGGTGGTGGGGATACCTGGATATGGGAAGTCCTTCCCATTGAGGCTCATAAATGACCTCCTTCATTAGAAGAGCACACAATTGTCATTTTCCCCGACCCCTTAAAATTATACCCAGAGCCTTCCCAAAATCCAAGTAACCGTACCCTTTAGCTTTGGCTCATGTCCAGAACAAGTGCAAAGTGACCGGCACTTATTGGCATATTAATGAAAGAAACTCGTATCAACTGAGCAGCTCAAGCAAAAGTTGAAGTGCCGGTCACTTGTACTGAACATGAGCCGAAATTTTTCAGTCAATCAGATTGTCGGTAGTCCTCGGTTTGAGTGTTGTTGCGCGCGCGATTGAGGGGTGAGTTGAACCGCCAAGACGCGAAGTGCGCCAAGAAAAGGCAAAAGTCAAGCAAAACTTGGCGTTCTTGGCGTCTTGGCGGTGCATCTTTGCCTCGTTTGGAACCGACAACACTTGATAGGGGGACTATCAGATTGTCAATGAGGCGTAATGTGCATCGGCATGATGACGTGGGTGAAATCCTCATCCCCCACGGGGCGCAGCAGGCCGGGGCTGGAAGCGGTGCTGGTTTCCAAAACCACCTGAGCCGAATCCATCACGGACAGGACATCGATCAGATACTTGGCATTGAAGGCGATCTCAATCGGGTCGCCTTCGACGCTGGCATCCAGTTCGGCCACGTTATCGCCCAGTTCCTGGCTGGTGGCAACCAGGGTCAACTGCCCGCCGACGAGGCCCTCCGTCTCGCCGGGGATGACCTCCAGCCGGACAATGTTGGATGAATCGCGGGCAAAGAGGTAGGCCACCCGGGCGGCCTTGAGGAACGCTCCCCGGTCGATGACGCTACGGGTCTGGTAACCCGTGGGCATAATTTGGTTGTAGTCCGGAAAGCGGCCTTCAATGAGCTGGGAGACCAGGTCAATGTCTTTGAAGTGAAACAGTATCTGGTTCTGGGCCGCCGTAATCAGAACCTCAACCGGCTCATCCTGCTCGCTGGCCTGGGTAATGCGGGCCAGTTCGGTCAGGGCCTGGGCGGGAACGATCACGTCCAGGGCCTCTTCGACCGGTTGGTTCAGAGAAGCCTGGCGCACCGACAGACGAAAGCCGTCGGCGGCGGCCATCGTCAGCCCGTTGCCGTTGAATTGGGTCAGGACGCCGGTCAGAATGGGGCGGCTTTCCTCGGTGGCAGCGGCGAAAACCACCTGGTCGATCATCTGGCGCAGGGTTTGCGGCTCCAATTTGAGGGCATCGGCCTGGGGGTCGGCCACGGGCACGATGGGAAATTCCTCCGCGCCGATGCCCTTGATGTTGGCGTCGAACCGGGCGCAGCGGATGTTGAGCGTCTGCGTACTGGCGTTCAAGCTCAGGTCAACCCGTTCGGGGGGCAGCGAGTTCACAAAGTCCGTTAGCAAACGGGCCGGCACGGTAACGGCTCCCTCCTCTTCGACCTTGGCTCCAACCCAACAATTGATGCCGATTTCCAAATTGGTGGCCGACAACTTCAGCTGACCATTGTCTGTTGCCAGCAGCACGTTCGAGAGGACAGGTAGCGTGCTGCGGCTGGCTACCGCTCGCCCAACCAGGCTTAGGCCTCGGGCTAGATTTTCTTGCAAGCAGGAGACTTTCACCAGGAATCCTCCTTAGTTTGGGGGTTTTTGATGGTACGCGCTCGTTGCTCGAACGCCTATCCCTGGGGGTACTCTGCTGCCAAGTATACTACATTTTGTGTCAGTGGACAAGGATTTACCCCAGCAGTTTCTGCAATATCCAGATAGCCGCCCGTTTGTCCAGGGGGGAGTTGTTGTTGCCGCATTTGGGGCTGTAGATGCAACTGGGGCATCCTTCCTGGCAGGGGCAATCTTTGATGGCCGACAGGGTTGCCCGCCACAGCTCGGCCAGCAGGGCAAAGCCCTGCTCGCTGATGCCGACGCCGCCGGGATGGCCGTCGTAAATGAAAATTTGGGGCAGGTTGGTGTCGGGGTGGGCCGGCGTCGACAGGCCGCCGATGTCCCAGCGGTCGCACATGGCAAACAGGGGAAGCAGCCCGATGGCGGCGTGCTCTACCGCGTGGAGGCCGCCCAGATAATCCCAACCGCGCCGGGCCAGGGCCGGGGCCCAATCCGGCGGCACGTCCCACCACAGGGCGCGGGTCTCGAAGGTGTTGGGGGGTAAATCCAAAAATTCCTCACCCAATTGGGCTTCGGAAAATTGCTGCACCCGTCGAAAACTGACCACCTGCTGGGTCACGCGCACGGTGCCCCAGTAGGCCGTCGTGTTTTTGAACGGCTTGTGCCGGTAGGAGCGGATGATGGCGATGTCGCTGATCTCGCGCGGTTGGGTGTAGTAGTCCACCCTGGCCGGAGTCAGAATCGCTTCGCCTTTCTCCAGGTCGAGTTTGCGCACCAGATAGGACTCCCCCTGGTGCAGGTAGACAGCGCCGGGGTGAACGCGGCTGGGCGCGGAGAACGAATCCATCTCCTCCAGCGACCGGAACTTCTGGCTGGCGTCGCGCAGGGCCACCGGCCGGCTACCCACGCCGCTGCGCAGGCTGCCCATCTGCGCGGCGGGGTAGTTTTTCCCCCGGTAAACCCAGCGGTCCTGGTCCGGTTCGTAGGCCAGCAGGCCCTTCTTTTCCAAAGCCACCATTGCCGGGATGAAGCTTTCGCCGAAACACGTTTCATCGTCCGGGCGCAGGGGCAATTCATAAGCGGCGCAGGGCAGGTGTTGCTCCAAAATATAGATGTTGCCGGGGTCTATCAGCGCGTGCTCGTGCGAGCGGTCGAATAGCTGGCGGGGATGGCGCATAAAATACTGGTCCAGCGGATTATCCTGCCCGATGAGCATAGCCAGCGATGCGCCTCGCCGCCGCCCGGCCCGCCCGGCCTGCTGCCACAGGCTGGCGACCGTGCCGGGATAGCCGACCGAGACCGTCGCATCCAGGTCCCCCACATCGACGCCCAGCTCCAGGGCAGTGGTGGCGGTCACGCCGATCAGGTCTCCCCGGAGCAAGCCCTGCTCGATCTGGCGGCGCTGGTCGGCCAGATACCCGGCGCGGTAGGAGGCCACCCGGCTTTTCAAGTCCGGGTCGGTGCGGCCCAGGGCGTCTCGGGCATAGCGCAGGATCAGTTCGGCCACCACGCGAGCTTTGGTAAAAGTGATGTTCCGCAGGTTGTGACGGACTAATTCGGTGAACAGGCTGGCCGCCTCGCTGTTGGGGCTGCGCCGGGCGCTATTGGTTTTGTCAAGGAAGGGTGGGTTCCATAAGACGAACTGCTTGGGAGCGCGCGGCGCGCCATTGTCGTTGATGACGACCGGCTCCGCGCCGGTCAGGCGCTCGACGTGTTCGCCGGGGTTGGCAATCGTGGCCGAACAGCAGATGAATTGCGGGGCGCTGCCGTAGAAGCGGCACAATCGCGTCAGGCGGCGCAGAACCATAGCCACCTGGCTGCCAAACACGCCTCGATAGACGTGGGCTTCGTCGATGATGACGAAGCGCAGTTGCTGCAAGAACGAGGTCCACAGGCTGTGATTGGGCAGAATGCCCACGTGCAGCATATCCGGGTTGGTCAGCAGGATGGCCGCTTCCCGCCGCAGCCGGCTGCGCGATGAGGGCGGCGTGTCGCCATCGTAAGCGCCGAAGCGCGGGCGCGGTTTCAGGGGGCGGATCAGGGCCTTCAACGCGCGTAACTGGTCGTGGGCCAGGGCCTTGGTCGGGAAGAGATAGAGGGCCCGGGCGCGATGGTCGCCGGTGACGGCCTCCAGCACCGGCAGGTTGTAACACAAACTCTTGCCGCTGGCCGTGCCGGTGGAAATAACGGCGTGGTATCCCTCGCGGATGACGTTGATGGCCTGGGCCTGGTGCAAAAAAAGGTAGGGGATACGGTTGGCCTTAAGGGTCGCCACCAGTTGCTGCGGCAGCGGCTGCTTCAAGCGTCCCGACCGGGCGCGACGCGCCGGCAGCCGCTCCACGTGCATCATCTGGCCGTGGTAAAAGTCCTGTTTTTTCAAATGACTGATGAAAGAAGTTGGGTTCACAATGCTGAGATTTTACCACGAGGGGTGGAAACGCGAAAGGTGTCCCGGCGCTTGCTTCGGAAATCAGGCCGGTTAAGTTTCACACCTGACCCATCCTCTGGTATAATCAGCCCGATTTCATCCGGCAACATTGGGTAACTGTCCGCAAATAACTTTTCGCTTTTTCCCAGGAAACATCCTGCAAAAACGCCAAGTTATTTCTGGACAACCCCTAAGCTACAAAAGGAATAAGTTTACAAAGGGATACAGCTATGAAGGCTCTCGATACACACGCCTGGGTACACCCCATTTCGCTAGCCTACATGCCTGGTATGTTGACCCCTGCCCTGAGGGGGACGCTGGATCCGCTTCTGGAATGGTTCAGGGATAATGGCTGCACCCTCCAGCCCGAGCCGTCAAACGAAACGGACCTGATCATTACCACCACCCGCTACGGAGTGCCGGTTGAGCGCAAGGACGCCCTCTTCTTCCACGCCAAGCGCAGATACCGGCTTCGTCACCGTCCACCGGTGCTGACGGTCATCGACATTCCGGAAGCCGAATACCGGCGCTGGCTGGCCCATTTTGCGGACCTGGCCCGGCAGGCAGAACGATCTGAAACGACGTTCCAATATCCTGCGCTGGGCCCGCGCGCGGTGGAGGTTCTGCTGGAGCAGGCCCGTCGTGGCGGCCCCGAGGTTGCGCTGGGGCGTTTTCTGCAAGCCTATCTCAAAAGCTTTCGGGTGATGGCTTTGCGCAGCGATGAACGGCAGCGACCCATTTGCGCCGTCCACTTCGATCTGGCCGGGGCGCATCCCACAACTGATGTTGGCGACCTGCCGGCCTTCGCCGAGGAGGTAGGGCAGCGCGTTTTGGCCGCCACCTGCACCGGGGAGGTGAACAACCACGTCTTCAGCCCCGATCTTCTTCCTGAGGAGAATTGGGATCGGCTGATGACCCCCGAAGCGATGATCCGGGCCGGGGCGAGTTTCACCGAGTTCGATTTTTTTACCACGCCGGTGTCCATTGAAAAACTCATCGGCTACCGCGACGTCAACGAGGCGGTCAGCGCCCAATACAGCGAGGGCTGTTATGCCACCTTCGAGCCGGAAATCCCGGGGCTGATCACCACGGCCACCGGCAGCGCCCGGCTGGTCGACAAGCGGGCTATCAGCCGCGATGACCAGGCCATCATCATTGGCCTGAAGCCGGAAAGAGACGGGGCGATTGTTAAATCGGTGGCGGGCAGGGCCAGGGTCGTTCCTTCCGTAGAAGCGGTGGAAATGATGGGCATCTGCCAGGCCGTGCCCAGTCATTTGCACGTCAACGGGGACGGCCAGGCCGTCTCCGTGCCCAACGCGCGGGCCATCTTGCACGGCCATCTGGGGGTGGCGGCTTTTGATCCGGAACGGGTTGAGAGCGTGACCCTCGCTGCCCCGTATTACACCCATCTCGTCTCGTGCGGCACCGGGGCGCTGGCGGAGGGCACCGCCGCCGCTTTCGCGCGCTCGGAGGCGCTGCGAAACCTGAACGATTCGCGGGCTGTGGTCTTCCTGGAGCAGCCCGGTCACGGGGTGGTGGTGGTTGAAAAGTGGGTCGAAGGCAAGCAGCCCTTCGAGGTCATCCACGAGTGTCTGACCGCCGGCCATTTGCGGATGACGCTCGACGTGCCGCAGGGATCGGTCACCTGGAAGGAGCAGCGCCTGCCCGGCGGCCGGATCGTGATGCAAAAAGCGGGCTAGGTATAGTCAAAAATATACGGCTCTTTGAGCTTTTATGGGGTTTTGTAG
>JBHHXL010000173.1:0-9528 GCA_046757065.1 Anaerolineae bacterium | reverse complement strand
CACCCCCGGGCAAGCATTCATTTGACTCACCCGTCTGGATGGGACTATAATCTCGAGGGGTAAATCTCAACCCACGTCTCTGGTAGCGCGTACAATTGGTGGCCGGCACGGCCTTAAAGTCGCTGCTCGGAGCGTAACGGTCTTTGGGGGGAGCGGCTATGCGGTCTGTTGAAGCCGCTGCGACAAAGGCTTTATCCACCCTCGATGTACGCCCAATATTTCTTCATTTTTAACAACTTGAGGAGGTTTGTGACCTATGGCTTTCGAATTACCTGCCCTACCCTACCCTTACGATGCGCTTGAGCCTCATATCGATGCGCGCACAATGGAAATTCACCACAGCAAGCACCACGCCGCTTACACCAACAACCTGAACAACGCCGTCGCCGGCACCGAGCTGGAAGGCCTGTCCATCAACGATATTTTGGCCCGGGGTGTTGATAACCTGCCGGCTGCCGTCCGCAATAATGGCGGCGGCTACGCCAATCATAAACTTTTCTGGCAGGTGATGGGCCCCGACGGCGGCGGCGAACCGGGTGGCGACCTGGCAGCCGCGATCAACCGCGATTTCGGTAGCTTTGAGGCTTTCAAGGAGCAGTTTTCAAAAGCAGGCGCAACTCGCTTTGGCTCCGGCTGGGCCTGGCTGGCCGTCAGCGGCGGCAAACTGGAGGTCTACAGCACAGCCAACCAGGACAGCCCGCTGATGGAAGGCAAGACCCCCATTTTGGGCCTGGACGTTTGGGAGCACGCCTACTATCTCAAATACCAGAACCGCCGCCCCGAATACATCAGCGCCTTCTGGAACGTGGTCAACTGGGACAAAGTGGCGGAGTCCTACGCGGCCGCCACGTAGCCCAGACTCCGAAGGCCCAGGAGCTGGATAGTCCCGGCAGCACAGCAACGGACGCGTAGCGTGAAAGTAGGAGTCCGGAATGAATTCCGGACTCCTGAACCGGTCTATTTTCAGAGGGACCAGCACGATTTCTTGCTTGCTCATGGCCGGGTCTACATCTAAAACGAACAGGGTGGAACGCGGTGTTCCACCCTGTTTTGTATCTCTGGACCTGGCTTATATGCAGAGCTTCGCCGCCCGGCGTTCGCTGGCTAGAGCGGATTCTCATCTTTCCGATCGATGTGTTCCCCGCCAGCGGCCGAAGGAGCCTCATCGGCTGCCGGCCCCTCGAGCTGGGGGGAATCGCCGGAGGCCGGCACGTAAATCTGCGAGCCAAACCGGGTCAGAATAACCGCGCCCAACCCAATCGACCCCGCAACGAAGCTGACCAGCAAGCCGACGCCGGTAAACAGTCCACCGATCCCGGGCAGTTGATCGACAAACGGCATCAGCCACACGGCCGATAGCAGAGCGATGCCAACCAGGGCTACCGTTACCCGGCTGGTTTTGGGCCATTTCAAGGCCAGCCACAACCGCTCCCCGATCACCGTCCCCACCGCCGTCCAGCCGAACAGGCCCGCCGCGGCCAGGGCCAGCCCCAGCAACAGAATGCCGCAAATCGGGAACAGCAGCCACGAGAACAGGCCTAACAGGATCAGGATGGCGCTCGCTGCCAGGAGGCTGATGAAGCCCATAATGAAGGTCACCAACGGGGACCGGCTGACCGCAGCGGCGACGTTGTTGGCGCGATCAGGTATTAGCAGCATCAGCAATACCCCAAATCCGGCCAGAACCAGGGCGGTGAGCACGTTCTGGATGCCGTCGCCAACAATTCTGCCTATGAGGGTGAACAAACCCGCCGGGCGAGAGGGAATGATTAGACGAGGCAGGGCCGGCGAAACAGTCTCCCCGAAGTCAGTCCCAAGCTGCGCCAGATCGACCACCGTGCCCTCAATCCTGGCGCTTTCGTCAATGAAAACGCGGCTGCCGACGGTTGAAACGTCGCCGAGGATGTGGGCGGTATCGCCCAGGTCCAGGCTGCTGCCGATGAAGACCAGGCTGCCACCCACCTCGCCGTCGATGTCGCCGTTGCCGCCGAAAACAATCAAATCGCCCTGAACGCGGCTGCCAGGGTCCATGTCCACGTTGCCGCCAAAAACAATCACGCTGCCCCTGACCACGTCGCTTTCGACCAGATCGATATCCGCCCCAAAAACGACCTGATCCCCGCTCTCAGGCCCCTGGGCCAGCGCCGGTGCAGCGGGCGCCAGCAGCAACACACCCACGGCCAGGCCGATAATCCGCAGACACTTCAGCATAAAGTTCTGCATCCCTTCGATGGCTCTATTCCTCCAGGATTAAAAGGTTGCCCAGCCTGCGCAGGGTCAGGTCTGGAGCGTTCTTTGCGACCAGGTGAAGCGCCGCACCAACTGCATCCAGAGGGAAAGCAGGCCGGCCGTCAATAATAGATAGCCAGTGAAAATTGGCTGGCCCAAGACCGATAACAAAGCCCGGCCAATGAGCAGCCCCGTGTTCACCACGGCCCGGATGCCGCTGATTGTCTCCAGGGTCAGGCTAACCAGTTCTCCCAACTGGCTGATATTGCTCCAGAAATCCAGCAGGGCCAGACCAGACCCGGCAGCAACGATTCCACTGAGAATCAATCCGGCCACGATCAGGAACGAAAGGGCAAATACCTGCCGCCGGGTTCGGCGCTGCTTGCGTTGTCGCCGCAAGCGGGCTTCAAAACGGCGGGCAAAACCGGGCGACGGCTCGGCCATTGGCGCAGCGCTGAAGAGGCGATCAAGCTCTTGCATCTTCTCGTACTCCCGGCGATACGCCTCCGAGTCGAGCAAGCGGGCCTCGACCTCTGCCATTTCCCGGGGGTCCAACATATTTTCCATCCACAAAGCCAGTCTCTCTCTAATCTCGTCTCGGGCCATAACTCATCCTCTGTCCATTCTACAGAAGCGCCATCACGCCTGTATGGATCGTTTGCTTGTCCACCGTCCTGTCCGCCGCCGCAGCCATCATCTTCCGCGCCCGGAATAGCCGGCTTTTGATGGCGCTGACCGTCGTTTCCATCGTTTCGGCGATTTCCTCATACGACAGCTCGTGCCAGTAGCGCAGAACGACCGCCGCCCGGTAGTCTGGGGGTAAGGTTTCCAGCAAGTTTCGCAAGTATTGGTGCGATTCACGCCGCAGGGCCGCGTCCTCAGGCTCGGGCTCCTCGGAGGGCAGCCAGCGCCAGGGGGGCAAATCATCCCACGAAATCAATTGGATACGCCGCCGCCGCAGCCGGTCAATGCAATAATGGGAGGCGATCGACAATATCCAGGAAGAAAACTTCCGGGAGGGGTCGTAAGAATTTAGCTTGGTATAGGCCCGAATAAATGTTTCCTGGGCCGCGTCCTCAGCCTCGCCCGGATTACCCAGCATGCGGTAGCAAAGGTTATAAACGGGTCGCTGGTAGGCTTCC
This sequence comes from Anaerolineae bacterium, assembly GCA_046757065.1. Lineage (GTDB taxonomy): Bacteria > Chloroflexota > Anaerolineae > 4572-78 > JBHHXL01 > JBHHXL01. The sequence continues at coordinate 6,157 of JBHHXL010000173.1, read as the reverse complement.
ACGATCCGGGTGAAGGCCGCATCATCGCCCTGCCTGGCGGCGTCGATCCAGGCGGCTTCAGGCTGGACGGGCGGGCCGGGCCCGGCCACGTCGCCCTCGGATGTTTTCGGCATGCTATCTCCTTAACCACCCATAATTACGCATTTCCTGGGGGAAGGTTGCAATATTTCGGATTTTAAGGCTTTGGAGAAGATACTTTAAGCTCGTCCCCTTGACACAACTCCAAAACCTGGGGTATGCTTATCAAGAGATGTAACCACAACCAGTAGTATTTCCAACGCTTCAAACCCCCTATATCTGGTATACTTAGCCAGACCTGCCACCACAAAGGAGTAGTCCGAGATGAGCAAACATTTTATTGCTATTGCCGGCAATGTCGGGGTTGGCAAGAGCAGCCTGACCCGATGTCTGGCGGAAGAGCTGGGTTGGGCCCCCTTCTATGAGGCGGTCGATGATAATCCGTACCTGGCCGATTTCTACCGGGATATGCCTGCCTGGAGCTTTCATTCCCAGATTTTCTTTCTCTCGCGGCGCTTGCGCCACCATCAGGATTTGCTGGCCCACCCCGACCCGATTGTGCAGGATCGAAGCATCTACGAGGACGCCGAGGTTTTCGCCCGCAATTTGCACGAGCAGGGCAATATGACCGACCGCGATTACCGTTCCTACCGGGAGCTGTACGAGACGCTCATTCGCTTCGTCCCGCCGCCCGATCTGCTCGTCTACCTCAAGGCCAGCGTGCCCACCCTGATCGAACGCATCCACAAGCGGGGCCGGGCCTTTGAACGCGACATCTCCCCGCTCTACCTGCAGCAACTCAACGAGCTGTACAACGCCTGGATCGAGGATTTTACGCTCTGTCCGGTGCTGACCATTCCCGCCGACGATTACGATTTCGTCAAATTCAACGGCCACCTGGAAACGATCATCGCCCAAATCCTACAAAGGTTAGGCGAGCAACGCGTCAGGCGAGCAGAACCCGCGTAAAGTCCCCGCTGGCCGTGTCGTAAAAGCCAAAACTCGGCTCGCCAAAGCGGCCCATCACTTCACCAGGGTTGACCCACAGGGTTGGCCCTGTTCTTTCTTGCCGGAAGACGTGCGTGTGGCCGCTGAAGACGGCCCGATAAGTGCCGGTCGCCACCAACCCCTCGGCCACCTCAGGGTAGTGGGTGAAAGCGATCCGGTGTCCATCCAGATCAAGAACGCCGATCGGGTTGTAGTGGCTGACGTTGCCCGCCGCCGCCCCGATCCCGGCCAGGAGCAGCGGGTCGCCATCGTTGTTACCCGGCACCCAGTGGATGGGCCCCGAAAAGCCGTCGGCCATTTGCTTCAGGGTGAAGGGCGCGCAGAAATCGCCCAGAAACAACAGTAGATCGGCGCTGGCCGCCTGGGGCATCACCCTGGCCAGGTTCCAGATGTTGTCGTGAATGTCAGATAGAACGGCAATCTTCATCTTCACCTCACCTTCTTGTGGTATAGTTTCCTCTGCCAGCGGAGCGAGCGGAGCAGGCATACCAAGTTTAGCACCTATCTCCAAGTTTCCCAAAATCCCGGATGCCGCCGGGCCTATGGGACCAAAAACGGATGGTCGAAACGGGGAGAATGTGCTATCCTTGTATTCAGGCAACCCCTGGTAGGAAGTTTCGATGAGTAACCCCGCCGAATTAGAACAAGCCATAACCGCGCTGGAAGCGCAGCGGCCCCTGTTGGGCCAGGCCGTGGTTGAGACCAGCCTGCAGGTCCTGCGCGGGCAACTGGCCCGGCTGCGACAAAACGACGACTCCCCGCCCGCCCTGGAAGGCGAACGCAAGCAGGTGACCGTTATGTTTGCCGACATCTCCGGCTTCACCGCGATCAGCGAGAGGCTGGACCCGGAGGAGGTGCGCAGCCTGATCAACGCCTGTTTCGAGCGGCTGGGGGCGGTTATCACTCGGTACGACGGCTACATTGACAAGTTCATCGGCGATGCGATTATGGCCCTCTTCGGCGCGCCGGTGGCTCACGAAAACGATCCGGAACGCGCCCTGCGAGCCGCGCTGGATATGGTGGCCGCCCTGGAAGCCTTCAACGCCGAACACGCCGGATACCTGCCTCAACCGCTATCGCTTCATATGGGCATCAACAGCGGCCTGGTCATCACCGGCGGGATCGGCACCAGCCGGAGACAGGACTACAGCGTGATAGGGGACGCGGTTAACCTGGCTTCCCGGCTGGAAGGGTTGAGCGATAGCGGCGAGATTCTGGTCGGTGAAGATACCTACCGCTTTACGGCCCCTTTGTTCGATTTCGAAACGTTGAAGCCGGCCCGGGTTAAAGGCAAAGAAAAGCCGGTCCGGGTTTACCGCTTGCTCGGAGCCAAAGCTATCCGCGGCCAGGTGCGCGGCATCGAAGGGCTGGCCTCGCCGCTGGTCGGGCGCCAGGGCGATCTGGAAATCCTGGCCGGGGCTCTGGACGATATGGGCCAGGGGCGCGGCGGCCTGGTCTCGATCATCGGCGAGGCCGGTCTGGGCAAAACCCGGCTGGTCAAGGAAGCGCGGGAGTTATACGCCGGCGGCGGGCTCACCTGGGCCAGGGGGTATGGCCTGTCGTATGGCCTGAGCGCCGGCTACCTTGCCGTTCGCAGCGCATTGTGCAACCTGTTGGGCACGAACATCGACGCGCCGGCCATCTCCACCGACCAGGCTCTGCGGGCCGAGGTTTCGGAGCTGTTGCCGGAACGGGCAGCGGAGGTTTATCCCTATCTGGCCCACCTGCTCGAAATCCCCCTGTCCGGCACGGCGGCCCAGCGGGTCCGGTACTTGCAGGGGGATACCCTCCACCAGCGCATTTTGCAATCGGCCCAAAATTACATCTCCGCCAAGGCGGGCCAGGCGCCGCTGGTCCTGGTTTTGGACGATCTGCATTGGGCCGACGCCCTGAGTTTGGGGCTGCTGGAGGCCCTTTTGCCCCTGACGCGCCAAAGCCCCCTCCTGCTCTTGCTCATTTACCGGCCCACGCCCGATAGCCGGGTCTGGGCTTTCCACCAGAGAATCCCGCAGGTCATCGACGGCCAGCATCGCGTGGTTGAGCTTCAACCCCTGAGCCGAAGCGAAAGCAACGAGCTGTTGGATAATCTGCTGAACATCCGGGGCATGGGCGAGGAGACGCGGCGGCTGATCCTGGACAAGGCAGAGGGTAACCCCTTCTTTCTGGAAGAGGTGATCCGCTCCCTGATCGACAAGGGGGCGATCGTGTGCGATGATGCGGCGGGCTGCTGGATTGCCACGGACAGCGTTGACCGCATCGCCATCCCCGATACGTTGCAGGGCGTGATCACGGCCCGCGTGGACGGCCTCAACCCGGACGCCAAGCGCATCCTGCAAATTGCCTCGGTGGTTGGCCGCACCTTTTCCGCTGAGGCGCTGGCCGAGATCCTGCAGCCGGGCGAAGCGCGCCGGACGACGGTCCTGGAAGCACATCTGCAAGAATTACAACGCCTGGGCTTGATCGTCCCGAAAAGCAATGGCCCCCACCTCGAGTATGAATTCAAACACGCCTTCAGCCAGGAATCGATTTACCACAGCCTGCTGCACAGCCAGCGCCGCAAACTCCACCAGCAGGTTGGCGAAGCGCTGGAACGGCTTCTGGCCGCCTCGGCCAGCCCGCTGGAGGAACCGGGCGGGGACAAGCTCGACGAAGCGGCGGATTTGCTGGCCTACCATTTCGAGCAGAGCCGCGACAAGGATCGAGCCCTGAAGTATTTCAAGCAGGCCGTAACTTACGCCCGCCGGACCTTCGCCCATCACAAAGCCAGAGACATGAACCTGCGCGCCCTGGCCCTCCTCGATCACGATGAACATCGCCGGCGCTGGGACCTGCTGGCCAGTCTCGAGCAAATCCTGGATTACCTGGGCCAACGAGAACAACAGGCCGACACCCTCGTTTTGATGCAAACGCTGGCCGAGCTGCTGGCCGACGATCGCTGCCTGGCCACCAGCCACAACCGGCGATCCCGTTACTTCGACAAGATCAGCGAGTACCGGGCGGCAGCGGAGGCCGCCGAGGCCGGTCTGCTGGCCGCCCGCCAGTCGGGGGACCGGCAACTGGAGGCGTGGAGTCTCAACCTTCTGGCCCTGGCCGCCTGGCGTCGCTTCGATTATTTGAAGGTGCAAGAATACGCCGGGCGGGCCCTCGACGCGCTGCGGATCGTCGAAGCGCCGGCCACCCGCACGATGAGTTTGCTACATCTGGGCCGGGCCAGTTATCGCCTGGGCCAATACGACGCGGCCATCGACTACGTGCAGGCGGCCGCAGAATCGACGCAACACGCCGGCAAACTCGACAGCGACGCCGAAGCTCACCTGATCCTGGGCTGGATCTACCAGCGGCTGGGCGATTATGAGAAAGCCGAGAGGAATTTTCAAGAGGCTCTGGAAATATGGCGCGTCATCGGCGACCGCTACGGCGAAGCGACGGCTCTGAGCCATTTGGGCTGGCTGGCCTATGATCAAGGGCGATACCGGCAGGGGCCTGAGTATTGCCAGAAGGCCCTCGATATATCGCGCGCTGTGGGCGACCGCGAAAACGAGGCCTACTCGCTCAGCGGGATGGCCCTCAACTATGAAAAAACGGGCCAGGCCGGGCAGGAACGGGCCCGTTCGCTCTACCAGAAGGCGCTGGCCATCCACCGCTCGATTGGCGCCACCACCCTGGCCGTCTTCGACCAGACCGGTTTGGCGCGCATTGCCCTGGCGCAAAACGATCTGCCGGCGGCCAGGGCGCACATTATGTCGGTTGTCGAGTGGATCACGGCCGGCAACGCCCAGCGCTTTTGGGACCCCTGGATCATCTACCAGTCTACCTGCCAGATTCTGTCGGCTCTGTCCGAAACGGATGTGGCCGAAACCATCTTGAACGAGGCCTACCACCTGCTCCAACAACGGGCCGGGCAAATCAGCGACGGGGAATTGCGAAGTCGCTTCCTGAACAGGGTCGCCATCAATCGGGCCATTACCGAAGCGTGGCAGCGGATGCACACCTCGCCTGGCTGACGCACCCAATATTCTCCGGTGCGCTTGCCTCACCCCCGCATGTGTACTATAATCTCCCTACCCTTGACTTAGTAACAGGGCTTACGCACTTAAGGTGACCGGCACTTGGAAACTGGTGTTCTCAAGCCGGATTTTACCAAAACCATCCGAATTGTGTCTAAAAACAAGTGCCGGTCACCTGCTTTTGGGCAAACTGCGTAAGTACTGTAAGTAACTGTCTGTGAATAACTTTTCACTTTTTCCCAAGAAACGCCCTGCAAAAATACCAAGTTATCTCCGAACAACCACTTAATTGCCCATCGAGGTATTTTGCCTTGAATAGCTGGTCAGACAAAGACGAATTTCTCCCAAAACCCACAGATCAAGATCAACTTCCTGTCCCTGAAAACCCGCCCGTCCCGGAGCAACCGCCATTTAGCCCCAGCGTGCCTGATACTCAGCCCTTGCCGGGTATGGGTTTCCCGCCGGACGGGAGCCAGCCGCCCAATTTGCAGTCCGCGGCCTACCCGGAACCAACGCCCGCCTTCGAGGAGGTTGAACAAACCGGACCCAGCGCCTGGCAAACAGCCAGGATGGTGCTGCGGGAAATCGTTGAAACCGTTGTTTTAACCCTGATTATCTTCTTTCTTATCCAGACCGTCATCAAGAACTTTCGGGTGGTGGGCAACAGTATGGAACCCAACCTGCACGACGGCCAGTACTTGATTATCGACAAGATTTCCTACCGGTTCAGAGAGCCACAACGCGGCGATGTGATCGTCTTCGTGCCGCCCAACCGGCCTGAAGACGACTACGTGAAACGCATCGTCGGCCTGCCGGGTGAAACCATCGAAATCCGCAACGGCAACATATTTGTTGATGGGCAGATGATAGAGGAACCCTTCGCCGCCAGAATTGGGACTTACAATTATCAAAAAATCGTGCTGGGGGAGGATCAGGTTTTTGTTCTGGGCGATAACCGCAACAACTCCAACGACTCCCACAACTGGGGGCCGTTATCGACGGATAAGATTGTGGGGCGGGCCTGGGTTTCGTACTGGCCTCCGAATCAGTGGGGTCTGATCCCCAATGATAGCCCCACGAACAAGACGACTTTGGCCCATTTTTTTGAGAATATTTTGAACTAA
>JBHHXL010000172.1:0-9742 GCA_046757065.1 Anaerolineae bacterium | reverse complement strand
ATTCCGGACTCCTATTTTCATCGTTGGTGTCGTCCCATAGGGACTGTCAGCCTCCTCAAATTTGGAGCTGCTGAGCCTCAACTTTCGGCTATGGCCTGTACCGCCATCGCCAAAAAATAACGGTGGAAGCGGTCGTCGCCGGTTAGTTCCGGGTGGAAGGCCGTCGCCAGCAAGTTGCCCTGGCGGGCGGCAACAACCGTTTCCCCGTCGGCCAGGCGGGCCAGGACCGACACGCCCCGGCCGACTGCCTCGATGCGCGGGGCGCGGATGAAGACGGCCCGGAAGGGACGGGCGGTGTTGGCTGACAGGGCAGGCACCGCCAGCTCGGCCTCGAAGCTATCGACCTGGCGGCCAAAGGCGTTGCGATTGACGGTAATATCCATCACCTCCAGCCGGGGGGGGATGATGTGGCCGCCGCTCACCGTACCACTGATATTCTTTGCCAGAAAAATCAGACCGGCGCACGTGCCCCAGACCGGCCAGCCGCCCTCCACGAACGCCTTGAGCGGAGCCAGCAGCCCAAATTGCGCCGCCAGCTTGCCGATGGTGGTGCTCTCGCCGCCGGGGATGATCAGGCCGTTCAGATTCTCCAGATGGGCCGGCGTCCGCACCTCACGGACACCCGCCCCCAACCGGCGCAGCATATTGGCGTGCTCCAGAAAATCCCCTTGCAGGGCCAGGACTCCGATCTGGATGGCTCGATAGTCTGTGGAAGAGGCGCCGTCGGGCGACGAGACCAGATTTTCGGGATGGACGGGCATAGGATCTCCAACCTCGTTGCAGAGTCGATTTTTAACCGTCAGGAGGCTGTTTCCGGGCCAGGATCACCAGCCGCGCCCGGCCAGCATCTCCTCCTCGGACAGGTCGCTGACCTGAATGCCGACCATCGGCTCGCCCAGGTCTTTGCTGATCTCGGCCAGGACATCAGGATCGTTGTAGTGGGTCACGGCGGCGACGATGGCTTTGCCCCGCCTGGCCGGATCGCCGCTCTTGAAGATGCCGGAGCCGACGAAGACGCCGTCCACGCCCAGTTGCATCATCATAGCCGCATCGGCGGGCGTGGCCACCCCCCCCGCCGCGAAGTTGACCACGGGCAGGCGGCCCAGTTCCTTCGTCTCTTTGACCAGCTCATAGGGCGCGCCGATGCTCTTGGCGTAGGTCATCAACTCTTCGTCGGGCATCATCGCCAGCCGGCGGATTTCTCCCAGGACCGAGCGGGCGTGGCGGACGGCTTCCACCACATCGCCGGTGCCGGCTTCGCCCTTGGTGCGGATCATCGCTGCCCCCTCGCCGATGCGCCGCAGAGCCTCGCCCAGGTTGCGGCAGCCACACACAAAGGGCACCTTGAACTCGTGCTTGTTGATGTGATGCGCCTCGTCCGCCGGGGTCAGCACCTCGCTCTCGTCGATGTAGTCCACGCCGATGGCCTCCAGGATTTGGGCCTCGACGAAATGCCCGATGCGGGCCTTGGCCATAACCGGAATGGAGACGGTATCCATAATGCGCTGGATCAGGCCCGGATCGCTCATGCGGGCCACGCCGCCGTGGGCGCGGATGTCCGCCGGAACGCGCTCCAGGGCCATTACCGCGCAGGCCCCCGCTTCCTCGGCGATCCTGGCGTGCTCCGGCGTGACCACGTCCATGATCACCCCGCCCTTGAGCATTTGCGCCAGGCCGACCTTCACCCGCCAGGTGCTGCTTTCCTGGCTGTTGCCAGATTGCTGTCCGTTACCTGTTGTCATTTTTTCGCTCCTTTTTTTGGTAGAGGAGATTGGAGATTAGAGATGAGGAGATTTGAGTGCAAGCATACGTGACCAATCTCCCAATCTCCAATCTCCTAATCTCCAATATTTATGATCTGCCGTAGCTTCTCCAGCGACAGGTTGCCGCCGCTCATTACCAGCACAACTTTCTTGCCCGCCAGCCGATCTTTGATCTTTAAGGCCGCCGCCAGCGAGGCCGCGCCGGCCCCCTCGGCCAGGTTGCGGGTGTGTTCCAAGAGCAGCAAGATCGCCTCTTGCAACGCCTCGTCGCTGACCAGCACGAAGTCATCCAGGCCCAGCGTCGGGTGGCGCATGATCTTCTGCGTGTTGCCGAACGGAACGCGGGTGGCCAGGCCCTCGGCGAAGGTTTCCATTTTGGCCGGCACGGGCTGGCCCTCCTTCCAGGCCAGATAGGCAGCCGGGGCCTTCTCGGCCTGGACGCCGATGACCTGCACTACCGGGTTGATCGACCTGGCGGCCAGGCAACAACCGCAAGCGCCGCTGCCCCCGCCGACGGGCACGACGATGACCTCCACGTCGGGCAGGTCCTCCATAATCTCCAGGGCATACGTGCCCACCCCGGCGATCAGCTCCGGCTCGGTCGGGCCGATGAACCGCGCCCCCCTGGTTTCTGCCTGCCCGGCGATCCACTCCCGCGCCTCGTCGAAGTCCTGGCCGTGGAACACCACCTCGGCTCCCAGGGCGCGCATGGCAGCCACCTTGCCGGGATTGGCGCCCTCCGGCACGGCGATGGTTACGGGGGTGCCGGTAACTTTGCCGGCGAAGGCAATCGACTGGCCGTGGTTGCCGGTCGAGGCGGTAAATAACCCGGCCCGCCGCTCCGACCCGGTCAGGTGGGCGGCCAGGTTGACCCCGCCGCGCACCTTAAATGCCCCTACCGCGTGGTGGTTCTCGTGCTTGACCCAGACCTCGGCCTCCAGCAGGCGGCTCAGGCCGGGGTAGGGATGCAGGGGCGTCCGCTTCAGATAGCGGTAAACCTCTTTCCGCGCCGCGACGATGTGGTGGAAGGTTGGGTGTAAATCGGACATACTTTTCCTGTTTCCTGTCTCTAACATCTTAGGCTTTTGGATCAACAAAAAACTGTCGATACAAAAGGCTGAAGGATGAGGGCTGAAGGCGGAAATTTCATCCTTCACGCGAAGCGTTCCGCCTTCTGCCTTTTTTCCAGGCGCAGTCCTGGAAAAGACTTGGGCACTAACCCGACATCTGCATCACATAGGCCCGCACCGGGAAGCTGGCTCCTCCCACCCAGGCGATGGGCACCGCGTGCAGATACGTGCCGGCCGGCGGCACCGAGGCCAGGTTGGTCAGGTGCTCGCAAACGGGCACGCCCGCGCCCAACAGCTTCGTGTGGGCCGGCCGGGCCAAATCCTCAATGTCGTCGATGTTCAGCGAATCGATGCCCACGAACCTGGCTCCTGCCTCAAGCAGATAGTCGCAGGCGTCGCCGGTCAGAAAGGGATGCGGCTTGAAATAATCCGCCGTCCGCCAGAAACGCGACCAGTCCGTGCGGACCAGGACCGCCTTTTGGCGCAGGTCCAGCCCCTGAAAGAGGCCGGGACCGATGCCCCGTTGCGTCGCGTCGCTGGCGTCCACAACAACCACCGGCAGGTGGGCCAGATGGGCCAACGGCACCCCCGCCAGATCCACCCCGGCTCGATAGCGGTGGATCGGGGCGTCGACGTAAGTGCCGGTGTTTCCGCACAGATGCAGCGAGGCGATCAGGAACTCGGCCTGACCGTCGTAGCTGGCCCGGGAGCCGTCGTAATCGACCAAAACCTCAGCCGCAGGCTCCGGCAGGCCCGGGTAGGTCTTCATCCCCGGCTCAACCGGGTGGCTGACTTCGATGAAGGTAACCGGCTCGATCACAGGCAAGCTCCTAACCGCCAATCACAAGATGTGCACGCCCTGCGGCCTCGAGGCGGCCGGGGCGCGGCTCAATAATTCGCGCCAGGCCTTGCCCAGGCGGCGCAATCCTTCCTCGATCTCATCCGGGGCGCAACTGGCGAAGTTGAGGCGCATCGCATATTGCGCAGAGCCACCGGCCGAGAAGACGGACCCGATGGCAAAAGCAACATTGTAATTGATGGCCGCCAGGTAAAGGTCGGTGGCGGTTGGGCCCTCGGGCGGCATTTCCACCCACAGGTAGAGACCGCCGTCCGGCTTGCGCCAGCGCGCCTCCGCCGGGAAATGGCCCTCGGCGGCGCTGACCATTACGTCTCGCCGCTCTCGATAGGCCCGGCGGACGGTTGCCAGATGCCCCGGCAGATGCTCGGCGGCCAGATAGGCGTGCAGGGCGCGCTGGTTCAAGGGCGAGGTTAAAATGTCTGCCGTTTGTTTGGCTACAATCAGCCGCTCGCGCAGGGGGCGGGGCGCTACCAGATAGCCGATCCGGATGCCGGGCACCAGAACTTTGGAAAAGCCGCCGGCGTGCAGAACGATGTCCCCCCGGTCCAGGCTTTTGAGCGGGGGGAGCAAAGGGACATCGTAGTGAATTTCGCGATAGGTCGTATCCTCGAGGATGGGCACGCCGTAGTGGGTCGCAATCTCCAGCAATGCCTGCCGCCGTTCCAGGGTCATCGTCATGCCGGTGGGGTTTTGAAAACTGGGCACCACGTAAATCAGGCGCGGGCGGTGGCGCAGGATCAGTTGTTCCAGCCGGTCCACCTGCATCCCCTGCCCGTCGATCGGCACCCCAATGGGGGTCAGATGGTGGCTCTGGATGATATCGAGCAGGCCCAGGTAGCAGGGGTCTTCAACCAGGACCGCATCGCCTTCGCGGGCCAGGACGCGCAGCACCGTGCCCAGCGCCTGCTGGCATCCGGCGGTGATCAGCACATCCCCGGGCTGGCAGGGGATGCTCTGGCGGCGCAGGTAACGGGCGATGATCTCGCGCAGGGGGTAATAGCCGGCGGCCTCTTCATATTGCAGGGCCTGCGCGCCGTCGCGGCGCAGAACATCGTTAAGGGCCTTGCGAAATTCGCTGACCGGCAAAAACTCATCGGCGGGCGAACCGCCGGCGAAGGAAATTACACCGGGCTGGCGACCTACCCGCATCATATCGCGCAGCATCTGGCCGGTCAGGCTCGGGCGCGGCAGCGACGGCGGAGTCATCCACCGGCTTTGCGCCTGCGGGTCACGCGGGGCGGGCGGCGGCTCAGCGACAAAGGTCCCGCGCCCGACGTGGCTGGTTACCAGGCCCTCCGCCTCCAACTCGGCGTAGGCGTTGACCACGGTGATGCGGTTGATGTGCAGCTCTGCCGCCAGCCGGCGGGTGGCTGGCAGGCGCGCCTGGGCCGGCAACGCTCCCGTTTCGATCCGGGCCTTGAGCGCCTCGGCCACCTGCAAATAGAGTGGTTGGCTGTTGCTTCGATCCAACTCGATGTCCATCGATCAAGCCAATCTCCCAAATTGGCCCGATTATAACACACCAATTGGCAATTGAATAGGGCCAATTTGGGGGAGATCAGGGAGTCCAATTGTGGAAACATCGAGGCGGAGCCTTGTGCCTGCCCCGTTTGGACTCCCCTCCATTTTGTGCTACTATTTGAGCCAACGATGGACGAACAACCCCTTCCCCTGGTTTCGGTAATCATTCCTAACTGGAACGGGGCGCGGCATTTGCCAACCTGCCTGCGGGCATTGGAGACGCAGATGTACCCGCGCCTGGAAGTCATCGTGGTCGATAACGGCTCCACCGACGAGTCGGTCGAATTGACCCGCCGCGAGTTTCCGGGCGTGGCCGTGGTTGAATTGGCGGAGAACCGGGGCCTGACCGGGGCCATCAATCGCGGCATCGAACGGGCGCGCGGCGAGATCATCGCCCCGTTGAACAACGATACGGAGGTCTCTCCCGGCTGGGCGGCGGCCCTGGTTGCGGCCCTGACCGACCACCCTCAGGCGGGGATGGCCGCCAGCAAGATGCTCCTGTTTGATGAGCGAGATCGCATCCACTCCGCCGGCGACGCCTTTGGGGCCGACGGCATCCCCATCAATCGCGGTGTGTGGCAGAAGGACGAGGGGCAATTCGACGGCGACACCTACATCTTCGGGGGCTGCGGCGGGGCGGTGGCCTACCGGCGGCAAATGCTGGACGAGATCGGATTGTTTGACGAAGACCTGTTCATGTACTGCGAAGATGTGGACCTGAACTGGCGGGCGCAACTGGCCGGTTACCGTTGCGTCTTCGCGCCCGAAGCGATTGTGTACCACCATCTCAGCGCCACGGGCGGCGGGACCATCGCCAGCTTTTACACGGGACGCAACACCTTGCTGGTGCTGGTCAAGGATTTGCCGGGCCATCTCTGGCGGGCCAATTTCTGGAAGATCGCCCGCGCCCAGCTTAAGATCGCTCTGGAGGCCCTGCGCGCCTGGCGGGGCGCGGCGGCCCGGGCCCGCCTGCGGGGGCAGTTGTCCGGCCTGTGGCTGGTGCCGCGCTGGCTGGCCAAACGACGGCAGGTGCAGGCCACCCGCCGCGCCTCGCTCGATTATTTGGCCTCGTTGCTGCAAGAATAATCGTTACTGAAACTTTAAGGGCCTGGTTGCGTAGTGAGTTGTTGAAAGGAACTTTGCGATGAAGCGCAACAAGTATAACTCCCTACTGGGCCTGGCCCTGATCGTTTTCGGGGTGGTGCTGCTTATCAACAACCTCGGCCTGTTCGGAAACCTGTCGGCCATTCTGTGGGGCGGCCTGTTTGGGGCGGCGGCGGTCGCCGGCTTCGTGGCCTACTTCAACCAGCGCCGGCAGTGGTGGCTGTTGATTCCCTCGTTCACGATGGCCGGCACCGGGGGCGCGATTGTGGCCGGTTCTCTGCCCGGCCTGCCGGGCGAGCTGGCCGGGGGCGTGTTCCTGCTGGCGCTATCGTTGGGCTTTTGGGCCATCTTCCTGCTCCATAGCGAGAACTGGTGGGCGGTGATTCCGGGCGGCGTGCTGGCGGTGGTCGCCTTCGTGATGGCCTTCAGCGCCTTCGCCAGCGATGAGTTCGTCGCCCCGTTGCTGTTCGTGGGCTTTGGCCTGGTGTTTGGCATCCTGTGGCTGGCCCGCAGCCACTATGGGACCGGCTGGGCGGCCTATCCGGCGGCGGCGCTGGGCGGATTTGGCGCGGTCCTGGCCCTGCTGACCGGCTTTGACGGGACGCCCGGCCTGCTGCCGGCCCTGGTCTTGATTGCCATTGGCGGCGGCCTGCTGTGGCGCAATCTCAGGCGACCGCGCCGCAACCACAGGGCCGTATCGCCGGCGTTTGGTCACAGCAAGCCGGTCAAGGCCGGCGAAGCCGAGGCCGGAACCCCAGGGGCGGCGGAACGCAAGGAGGAGGTTTGATGAAGTTGACAATTTCCCTGGCGCAAATCGACATTGCCCTGGGCGATCCGGGAACCAACCTGGCCCTGGCCAGGGACTGGGTGGCCGAAGCCGCCCGGCGCGGCTCCGACCTGGTTCTGTTTCCGGAGCTGTGGTCCACCGGCTACGACCTGGAGCGCGCCCCCGAGTTATCGGCCTCGATGCCAGGGGGGTTGGCGGCCGAGATGGCCGCCCTGGCCGCCGGGCATCACATCTGGCTCGCCGGGTCGATCCTGGCCTTGAACGACCACGGCCGGCCGGCCAACACCGCCCTGCTGTTTGACTCCGGGGGGGGGTTGGTTGCCGTCTACCGCAAGATCCATCTCTTCGGCTTGATGGACGAGGATCGCTACCTGGCCGCCGGGGAGGCGATGACGCTGGTCGAGACGCCGTGGGGCTCCGCCGGTCTGGGCATCTGTTACGATCTGCGCTTCCCCGAATTCTTCCGCACCTACGCCCTGGCCGGGGCGCGGCTGGTCCTCCTGCCCAGCGAGTGGCCGACGCCCCGCCTGGCCCACTGGCGCACGCTGCTACGGGCGCGGGCCATCGAAAACCAGATGTATATGATCGCCGCCAACCGCGTCGGGCGGGACCGGGCCAACGAGTTCGGCGGGCATTCGGCCATTATCGACCCGCGCGGCGAGATCGTGGTCGAGGGCGGCAAAGGCCAGGTGCTGCTGACGGCGACCATCGATGTAGATGCCGTCGCCGAGGTGCGGGAGCACATCCCCGTCTTCCGCGACCGGCGGCCCGAGTTGTACCAACAATCACAGACACCAAAACCAGCGAGGACAAAATGACATCTTTCATTGCCTGGATCATCGTCGGCGGGCTGGCCGGTTGGCTGGCCGGGGTCTTGACCAAGGGCAAAGGGTTTGGCTGCCTGGGCAACGTCGTGGTCGGCGTCATCGGCTCGGTTGTGGGGGGCTGGCTGTTCGGCCTGATCGGCAGCGCCCCGCCGGGCGGCGGTCTCATCGGCAGCGTGATCACGGCCGTCATCGGGGCGGTGGCCTTGATCCTGGTGGTGCGCCTGCTGACGAAATAGTTGACAATCTCAGGCGAAGGACGAAGGACCGCGAAGCGAGACGAATCTCCTCGTATAAAATAAGTGTCAGGTGTCACACTTCACGTTGTTGCTGGGTCGAAGGATGAGTTGGACGGGTAGCCAGACATTGTATTGAGGGCTTCAAAGGGCTAAAGCCCTCAATACGATCTCCGCAATTTTCACGCTTCGCGTCGTTGTTGTCCCACAGGGTCTGTCGGACTCCTGCCTAAATCCGTTCGTCCTTCGTCACTCGTCTTTCGTCCTACCTTGATACCAACGCCTTGATCTTCCTCAGTTTCTTCCTAATCCGCCGGAACCTCGTTGATCAAAATCTCGTATTCGAGCGGCACGACCTGAATCCAGGAGTTGCCCGGCTTGAGCGGGATCGGGCGGCCCTCGGCGTCGATGAACTCCGGCGTCTGGCTGCCGTCCGTCCGCCAGCGGCCCTCGATGACCGTCCGGTCTCGGAAGATTTGAGCCCGGCCCTCACCGTTGATCTCGATCCCAACCGAGGTCGCGCCGGTGCTGTCCTCGACGATATCGGTTTCGTAGTGCGGGGCGTAGTAGACGATGACGTTGGCAACGCTAATTTGCTCGCCAGTGGCGAAGTCGATCATCGGTTCGCCGCCGTTGAAGCGCCGGTAACGGCCCGTGTCGCTATCGAATAGCCACAGAACTTTGTTGTCCCTGGCCGGGTAATCGATGTAAATGCTCTCCGCCGGCACGCCGTTGGCCGGGGTAGCATCGAAGACAAACCCGCGCAGCGGCACGGCGGCCTCCATCTCCTGCGCTTCCAGATAGCGGTGCGCTTCGGCGGCATTGACGGCCAGGCGGCGCTGCCAGCCTTCGTTATCGCGGTAGAAATAGGGTTTGGGGTGAAAGTACTCATCCAGGTTGACAATCGGCAGTTGGGAAAGCTGCCAGCGCACCGGGTCGCTCCCCCCGGAGTTGATCAAGGCTGCATCGTACTGGATCGTGAGTTGGGTATTGATCAGCCGCGAGCTTCGCACCGGGGCCACTATCTCCGGGGCCTCGGCCAGGTAGACCGCCGTCAGGCGAGTCGTCCACCATTCGACCAGCTCCTCGTACACCAGGTCAGCCAGACTGAGGTTGACCTGGGGCCGGGCTCCTGCATCGTTGCCCAGGCGAATGTGCAGCGGGCGACGTTGCAGTACGCTGGGGTCGGAGACGGTCAGGCCGGTCAGCGGATTCTCGTTTTCCGGCCGCTCCGGTGTCGGGGTGGGGGTAGGTTCGGCCTCGATCTGCGGCACAGAGGTGGGGGGCGGCGGCGTGGCCGTGGGCGGCTCTGGCGGCGCAGTGGGCCGGGTGGTGGGGGTGGCGGCGGGCGCTTCGGTGGCAAAGACGACCACCTGCAACTCCGGGTTGGAGGGTGGCGCTGCGGCGGAATCGGGGGAACCTCCACAGCCCGTCAATAGCAACAGGGCCAATACCGGCCACAAGAATAAGACGCCAGGATCAAACAGACGACGCATGCTCTTCTCCACAATCATCCTGAATTGCAGAGGCTATTATAACATGCAGGCCGGGATCAACAAACGAAGCGCCGCGCTGGGG
>JBHHXL010000171.1:0-9743 GCA_046757065.1 Anaerolineae bacterium | reverse complement strand
AGTTTGACCTACATTACAAGGCCCAAATATGGATCCACTGAGTCTAACCAGGATCACCGCAACGAGGAGAAGCCGCGAACTATGGACGTTACGGTAAAACAAGGCAGTATCCAGGACGCTCAGGCGGATACGGTTATCGTCAACCTGTTTGAAGGGGTCAAGACGCCCGGCGGGGCCACCGGCGCGGTGGACAAGGCCCTGAACGGCGCGATCAGCGACCTGATCGCTGGCGGCGACCTGACGGGCAAAGCCGGCGAAGTGGCGGTCCTCTACCCGGGGGACTCGATGCCGGCCCGCCGCGTCCTGGTGGCCGGCCTGGGCCAGCGGGATAAGTTCGATCTGGCCGCCATCCGGCGAGCGGCGGCCACGGCCATCAGACGCGCCCGCGACCTGAACGCGAAGGCGGTGGCGACTATCGTCCACGGCGGCGGGATCGGGGCGATACCGGTCGGGCCTGCCGCCCAGGCCACCGTGGAGGGCAGTCTGCTGGCCCTTTACCGCTACGACGCCCCCGGCCAAAGCGATAAGGAAGCGCGCGAAATCGAGTCTCTGACCCTCGTTGAGTTTGATGAGAGCAAGCTGGAAGATATTGAGTCCGGGATAAAGGTTGCCGAAGCTGTGACAACGGGCACCACGCTGGCCCGCGATCTGGTCAATATGCCGCCCAACGTAGCCACACCGACCCGGCTGGCCGAGGTTGCGCAACACATCGCCGGGGCGCACGGGATGGCGCTCACCGCCGGTGACCGGGCCTGGGCTGCCGAACACAATATGGGCGCCTTCCTGGCCGTGGCTAAAGGCGCGGGAGAGCCACCCAAATTCATCGTCCTGGAGCACAACGTCGACCGGGAAGACCTGGACGCCATCGTTCTGGTCGGCAAAGGCATCACCTTCGACACCGGCGGCATCTCGATCAAACCCTCGGCCAAAATGGGCGATATGAAATCGGATATGGGGGGCGCAGCCGCCGTCCTGGGAACGATGAAGACGGTCGGTTTGCTGAACCTGCCTCTGCGCATCATCGGCATTGCGCCCTGCACCGAGAATATGCCCGACGCCAACGCCTACCGGCCCGCCGATGTCATCACCGCCAGCAACGGCAAAACCATCGAGATCATCAGCACCGACGCCGAGGGGCGGATGGTCCTGGCCGACGGCCTGGTCTACGCCGCTCGCTACCAGCCCAAGGCGGTCATCGATCTGGCTACGCTGACCGGGGCCTGCGTCATCGCCCTGGGCGAAGGGATGGCCGCCGGGCTCTTCAGCAACGATGACCGCCTGCGAAAGCGCCTGGTCGCCGCCGCCGAAGCCAGCCACGAACGGGTCTGGCCCTTGCCCTTGTGGGATGATTACAAAGAGGCGATCAAGTCAAAAGTGGCGGACATCAAGAACAGTGGCGGTCGCTTCGGCGGGGTGGCTACCTCGGCCATCTTCCTCAAGGAATTCACGGACTATCCCTGGGCGCACCTGGACATTGCCGGGATGGCCCTCAGCGACAAAGACAAGCCGGACCAGCCGGCGGGTGGAACCGGCTTCGGGGTGCGGCTTCTGGTTGAGTTCTTGCGCGGTCTGACCTGAGGTTGCGCCCCGGCCACGCCGCTGCTGATCGGTTTCTTCCTGCCCATAGTCACCGTCCATTCAAAGCACCAGCAAGGCCGGAAGAGCGCAGATAAAGGAGGCGATGGTCAACAGGTTGCTGGTCAATCGCCGCTGGGGCCAGACGAACCGCAACCAGAATCCGGCCAGCAACAATAGCCAGACCAGCCACAGCCAGTTCATGCGCCAGGACTGCACACCGCCCCAACCCCACCACAGCCGCGAATAGAGCAACGCCGTCCCCAGGGCCAGACCGACCATCGTCGCCCGCCGCAGCCAGCGGCTGACCCCGGCTCCGCCGGGGGGCAATAATCGTTCCGCCCAGGGACGCTGGTCGCCCACCTGCTTGAGCGCGGCCAGGGCGGCAAAGGCGGCCAGATTGCCAAACGCCGCCAACCCCAGCAGGGTTGTCCAGCGAGCCAGAGCGCCCCACACGGCCAGCGGCTCACCGCCAACCGGGGGCCAGGCCGGCACAGCCAGGATGGCAGCCTGGAGCAGGACCGCGATGCCAACCCCCAGCCCGCCGTACAACGCCGGCGAACGCCCCCGTTGTAGCCAGACCAAAATCGCCACCATCATCAGGGCCAGGCCGAAAAACATCTCGCCGGGCGAGGCCAGCGGCAGGTAATGCCCCATCGCGCTGCGCCAGAGCAACGCTGCCAGCGACAACCCGCTCCCCAGGAGCATAAAGCCCAGGGCAACCTGCCTGGGCCGGCGCTGCCCGCGCCGCCAGGCCACCAGCAGCAGGGACAAGGCCACCAACCAGGCGCTCAGGGCTAAGGCCCATAAAATCCGGTCAAGCATTTTGGCCCGGCTCCTCACCGGTATCGGCCAGCAGATCGGCCAACGTATCTGCCAGGGATGCGACGGAGCCAAACGTCTCCCCCTGGGCGGTGGCCTGCCCGCCGAATCCCTTGACATTCAGCGAGATGGTGATCAAAGATGGGGGGGCCAAAATCAGAGCCAGCACCCCCGATAACAAAGCCATCCCTCCCAAAGCAACCAACAGGTAATGCCACGCCCGAGAGGCAAACACGCGAACATTGTGCTCCAGAGCCACCTGTCCCGAAAGCTGTTCCACCTCAAAAGCGCCGTCGGCATCGGCCCAGACCGGAGGCGCGGCCTGGCCTTGCCCCAGGTGAACCAGACGCAAGCTGAATTGCTGTCCCGGCGCTGCCAGGTAACCGTGATGCGTGACCTGCATCGCCCACTGGCGTTGCGGCCCGAAGAAAAGCGCCGAACGGGTGTCGGCCTCGAGGCCCAAGCGCAGGCTGGTACCGGGTCTGGTTTCGGGCTGATCGGGAAACAGAAACTGCGGATTACCCCGCAGGTCGGTCATCGACACCTTGATAACGGGCACGACATCAACCACCCAAATCAACCAGCCCGCCCGCAGCAAGGGGCGATGCAGCGGCCAGCTTTCGTTTGAACGATCCCCGCCGGCCGAGAACGCCACGTGGGCTGTGCCCCCGACGACCTGCCCAAGCGGATCCACCTTAAAGTCCACCTGGCGCAGGGTGACAACCCGGTTGAAAGGAGCCCTGACCTCCGCTCCCTGGGGCCGCAAGACCGTTGTTTCAGAAGCGCCCCAGCGCGCGCCGGCGGCCAGGCCGATCAGCATCAGGGCCAAGCCGAGATACACCAACAAGGGCGACAGCCAGCTCCAGCGATGGCGAACCGCCACCAGCGATCTGGGGTTTTCCGGCTCAGGGGGCAGGCAGCGGTAGCCCGCCGCCGCCAGTTTTGCCCGCAGTTGGGCCAGGTACGCCTCGGACTTGCGATGGATACGCCCCACGCGCTGCACCCGCCGCGATAGGAACAGATCGGCTACATCGCCACCACCCGCGTCAGGCCATAGTCGCTGGCCGATAGCCGCCACCCCGTCGGCGGCGGCCACCAACGAACTCAGGCTTAACGCCGCCGCCGGCAACCAAAACCAGGCCGTCGAAAACAGGCGATGCAGGCCGAACGGGATGCCCCGTTCGGCCAATGCGCGCCGCCCAGGCGAGAGCCCGGCCAACCACCGGCCCTGCGCTTCGGGAGCTTCGAAGTTGGCGGGGGCTTGAGGGATCAATACGGACAGGAGCATCACCGCCGCCAACAGGATCAGCAGAAATGCCCAGGTTTCCGGCGAACGAAGGACGCCCCACAGACGGTCGAAGCGTAAAACAAAGGCTTTTGTTCGATGCAATGTGTCTCTACCCGAAATGATTTGAGGCGCGCAGAGGAACAAAATAAAGCCCGTAGCTGAACACAGCCTGCGGGCTTCGTTTACCTGGAGCCACCCATCGGACTTGAACCGATAACCTGCTCATTACGAGTGAGCTGCTCTACCGATTGAGCTAGGGTGGCTGACACGATTCAATAGGCTCAATCAGACGCGAGAATTATACCAGGGGTTGGTGAGCCAGGCAAATCGAAAAGTAGGCAGGCAACCATCATTTACGTTTGCACGGCTGAGTCCTGCGCTTCGGTTTGCTTTTCCAACAGGCCGGCCTTACCTCGCACCGCCTCGATGAAAGCCGAGAACAGGGCGTGCGGCCGGGTGGGCCGGCTCTTGAATTCAGGGTGAAACTGGCTGCCCAGCATAAACGGATGATCGCGCATTTCGGCGATTTCCACCAGGCGGCCGTCGGGGGAGAGGCCGGTGTAATCCAGACCGGCTTCGGCCAAGACACCGCGATACTCGTTGTTGAACTCCCAACGATGGCGATGTCGCTCCAGGACCAGATCTCGTCCGTAGGCCCGGGCCGCCCGGCTGCCCTCAACCAGGCGGCAGGGATAAGTCCCTAAGCGCATCGTGCCGCCCATATCGGCCAGGTCGCGCTGGTCCGGCATCAGATCAATGACCGGATAGCGCGTATGGGCGTCAAATTCGGTCGAGTTCGGCTCGTCGCTTTCGTACACGTCGCGGGCCAGCTCGATGACCATAACCTGCATCCCCAGGCACAGGCCCAGGTACGGCACCCGGCGGGTGCGGGCAAACTTGGCAGCCACGATTTTGCCTTCAACCCCTCGATAATCGAAGCCGCCCGGAACAACAATGCCATCAACTTTTTCTAACTGTTCCAGGCCCCGGCCCCGCTCCAAATCTTCGGCCCTGATCCATTCGATTTCCACATCGCAATTCTGGTGAACGGCGGCGTGGTGGAGCGCCTCGTACACGCTGATATAGGCATCCTTCAACTCGACGTACTTGCCGACAACGGCCACTTTAACCACCGGCTTTGGTCGTTTGATCTCCAAGACCAACTGCCGCCATTCGGACAGGTCCTGCCCCCTATCGGGCAGCCCCAGGCGCTCCAGGACAAAATCGCCCAGGCCGTTCTCTTCCAAAACAAGCGGAACCTCGTAGATGGTTTCGACCGTGGGCAGAGGCACAACTGCCCGCTGCTCGACATCGCAGAACAGGGCGATCTTGTCGCGGATCTCATCGGGCACGGGCCGGTCGGCCCGGCAGATGATCACATCGGGTTGGATGCCGATACTGCGCAATTCGCGGACGCTGTGTTGGGTCGGTTTGGTTTTTAACTCACCGGTCGTGCCCATATGCGGCAAAAGCGTGACATGGATGTAAAGGGTGTTGTCGCGCCCGGCGTCTTTACGCATCTGGCGCAACGCCTCCAAAAAGGGCAGGCCCTCGATGTCGCCGACGGTGCCGCCCACCTCAACGATGGCTACTTCGGCGCTGGTGTAGGATGGAACACGGGTAATGCCGGCTTTGATGACGTTGGTCACGTGAGGGATGACCTGGATCGTCTTACCCAGGTAACCGCCGCGCCGCTCGCGGGCGATGACCTCCTGGTACACCTGGCCCGTCGTCAAGTTGCTGGCCCGCGACAGGTTTTCATCGACGAAACGCTCGTAGGCCCCCAGGTCCAGATCGGTTTCCGCGCCGTCCTCCAGCACGAATACCTCGCCGTGCTCGTAAGGGCTCATCGTGCCGGGGTCCACGTTGAGGTACGGGTCCAGCTTCTGGACCATCACCGAAACCCCCCGGCTCTTCAAAATGCGCCCCAGCGAGGCCGCCGCCACCCCTTTGCCCAACGAAGAAACCACACCACCGGTGAAGAAAATATATTTGGTCATCGCCGCCTCTCTTTGCTCCAGAATACAGAGTACAGAATACAGAATACAGAATACAGACGCTTTCGCCCACCAACTCTGCTTGAGAGGCCAGGGATTGGAGATCGGGCGATTGGGAGATTGGGAGGTTCGCCCACCAATCTCCGATCTCCTAATCTCCTAATCTCAGTGGATCCAATTTCGGAAGCGGAGCGGGCCGCTTGCGCGACGCCCGCGAATCGGCGGCGTGGGAGCCGCCGCTGCTAACTGTCATCTGCTGTCTATCATCTGGAAACTGTAACACAACAACCCAGGCTTGTCAACGAACTTCTTGCGCATCCCTACCGATTGTGCTACACTGAATCGAACTGAGCCAATCGCCTATGAACCAGCCGTTAACACCCCAGATGCTTGACGGCGCCCGCCTTTACCAGGCCCCGCAACTGGGCGACGACAGGCGCTTGTTGCAAGCAATCTTCAGCCGCCAGGGAGGTTTCAGCCAGGGGCCCTATCGCTCCCTAAACCTGGGTCGGAGCGTCGGCGATGACGACGCGGCCGTAACGGCCAATCTGCGCAAGGCGCGTGGCATCCTGGGGATCAGCGCCGCAAACACCGTCTACTGCCACCTGGTACACGGCGCTGACGTTTACAGCGTCAGCAGCCGCCACCGGGGCCAAATGGCCGGCTACGGCGACGGTCTGGTCACCAACGAACCCGGCCTGATCCTGACTATGAACTATGGCGATTGCGTGCCGCTCCTGTTCCACGATCCGGCGCGGCAGGTCATCGGCCTGGCCCACGCCGGCTGGCGGGGAACGATGCAAAATATCGCCGGGGCTGTAGCCCGGACGATGGTCGATATGTTTCAATGCGACCCACAGAACATCAGGGCGCTGATTGGGCCCAGTATCGGCCCCTGCTGTTATGAAGTTGGCCCCGAGGTCGAACAGGCCGCAGCCGGGGCATTTGCGCAAAGCGAGCAATTCTTCAGCCGGCCTGACGGCTCGCGGGCGCATTTTGACCTGTGGGCGGCGAACCATCACCAACTCAGCCAGGCCGGGGTGGGCACAATCCTGGAGGCGGGGCTGTGCACCGCCTGCCGCAAGGATGAGTTTTTCTCGCACCGGGCAGAGCGCGGGCAAACCGGACGCTTCGGCGTGTTTATGGGGTTGCGCCCGTGAGCCAGAGCGATCTTGCCGCAAACCTGGCCCGGGTGCAGGCGCGCATCCTCCAGGCGGCGCGCCGGGCCGGTCGTGATCCTGACGAGATCACCCTGATCGGCGTCTGCAAGACCCAGCCTGTGGAGCGCGTCATCGCCGCCTACCAGGCCGGGCTGCGGCACTTCGGCGAAAACCGCGTGGAAGAGGCCGAGTTGAAAATCCCGGCCTTCCACCGGGAATTGCCGGACGCCGGCGTAACCTGGCATATGATCGGCCATATCCAGAGCCGCAAAGCCGGCCGGGTGCTGGCCCACTTCGACGCCATCCACGCGGTTGATAGTTTGAAGCTGGCCCAACGGCTGAACCGCCTGGCCGAGGCTCAGGGGCTGGAGAGGCGGACGCCGATCCTGCTGGAATGTAACGTGTCGGGTGAAGCCAGCAAGTTCGGCTTTAACCTGAGCAACTGGCAAACCGAGCCGGACCGGTTCGATGAATTCAAGGCGGTTATCAGGCAAATAGCGCCTCTGGACAGGGTTCAAATTCAAGGATTGATGACGATGGCCCCCATCGTGCCGGACCCGGAGGAGGCGCGACCCGTCTTCCAGACCCTGTTTGAACTAGGCCAAAGGCTACGGGCCGAATTTCCCGACCTGGATTGGTCCCAGCTTTCGATGGGAATGACCGATGACTTCGAAGTTGCCATCGAAGAAGGGGCCACCCAGGTTCGCGTCGGGCGGGCGATTTTTGGCCCAAGGCTCATCAACTGACGCCCATTTTCGTAGGAGTTCACCTATGCTTCAAGATGCGAACATTGCCTTCATCGGCAGCGGCGTGATGGCCCAGGCAATGATCGCCGGCCTCATCCACCAGAATCTTGTCGCTCCGGAGCAGATTATCGCCAGCGGCCCGCGCCCCGAACGAGGCCGGGAGCTGGCGGAACGTTACCACATCCAGACCACGACGGATAATGCCGCTGCGGTCAAGGGCCGCCAGGTTATCGTGCTGTCGATCAAGCCGCAATTGATCGGCGAGGTTTTAGCCGAAATCAAAGGGCACGTGCCCCCGGAGGCCCTGGTTCTTTCCATTGTCGCCGGCGTGACCATCGGGCGCATCGAGTCGGGGCTGGGGCACAAAGCGATTGTGCGGGTCATGCCGAACACGCCGGCCCGCATCGGTTGCGGTATGTCCGTCTGGATCCGGACCGATGACACCACGGACGTGCAGGGCAACCAGGCCCGAACCATCCTAAAGGCCCTGGGCGAAGAACACGAGGTCGAGCACGAGTATTTTCTGGATATGGCCACGGCCTTGTCGGGGACCGGCCCGGCCTACGTGTTCCTGTTTATGGAAGCGATGATCGACGCCGGCGTTCACCTGGGTTTTTCCCGGCGGGTTTCGGAGCAGTTGGTCCTGCAAACGATGGAAGGTTCGGTCGCTTTTGCCCGCCAGTTTCAACGACATCCGGCCGAACTGCGCAACATGGTTACATCCCCCGGCGGCACCACCGCCGAAGCGTTGTACCAAATGGAAAAGGGTGGCTTCCGCACGGTTCTTTCCAAGGCAATATGGGCCGCCTATCAAAAATCTCGCTACCTGGGAGGACTCAATTCATAATGGATTTTGTTATTTTCGCTCTTAATTTTCTCCTTGGGCTCTTATCGTGGGCCATTATCATCCGGGTGCTTCTGTCCTGGCTACCGATGGCTAATATCCACATCGACCCTTACAACCCCATTATCCGCTTCCTGTACTCAATCACCGACCCGATTTTGGATCCGCTGCGCCGCTATACCACCATTGGGATGATCGATTTAAGCCCGATTGTTGCCATTATTTTGATTAACGTTCTCCGCAATGTGTTACTTAGCCTCCTGATATAACGCCTGTAATTACCCGAGTGTAAAGCGTGGAGAGAAACATCATGCGCCAGATAAAGTTCAAAATCACCAACGCCGAAGGCGGAGCCGCCTTTACGGTGAAAGTTAAACCGAAGGCCAAAACCAACGGCGTTATGGGCCGGGACAAAGACACCGTTAAAGTGCATTTAACCGCCCCCGCTGGCGAGGAAGCCAATGAAAGCCTGATCGGTTTCCTGGCCAACAAGCTGGACACGGACACGGACCATCTCGAGATCGTTGCCGGCCATGACAAGAATCAGAAGGTTGTGATCGTACTCAATCTTTCCCCTGAAGAGGTTGAAGCGCGGCTATTTGATTAGGGTGCATTTCAAAACGGGTTGAAGGAGTGCGGAATGAATTCCGCACTCCTAGACCCGCTCAACTGAAATGAAACACACCCATTTGATTTAGCGGTTGTTCGGAATTAATCTGGCGTTTTTGCCAGGTCGAGATTTGCAAACAGTTGTCAAGATGCGGTTTCCCGTCTTATTGCTAATAAGCCTGAACGTCTTATTTTTGATAGGCTGCGGTCCCTCGGCGGAGCCTGCGCCTCAGGCGGCTGATATGAGCTTTGTCACGGCAACGCCGGCGCCAGCCGCCCAACAGGCCCCAACCGCGACGAACACCTCCCCCCCGCCGGCCACATCGACGGTCGCCCCCTCGCCCAGCCCCACGTCGACGCCCTCCCCCTCGCCGGAGCCGACGCAAATGCCAATACCCCCCGGCAGCGAACCGTTGCTTACCCTGGCCCAGGCAGACCTGGCCCAACGGTTGGGTCTGGCCAGCGCCGGTGACATCAAGCTGGTTGCGGCGGAGGCCAGAGACTGGCCCGACACCAGCTTAGGCTGCCCGCAAGAAGGATTTATGTACGCTCAGGTGATTACGGCCGGCTTTCAATTCACCCTCGAAGCCGGGGGGGAGCGATACGAATACCATACCGATACGAATGATACCGTCATCCTGTGTGAAACCGCCAGCGCTGCCGACCAGTAGGCGGGTAACCTCCTACGAAAACCCCCGCTTT